>UQML01000031.1 GCA_900542265.1 uncultured Eggerthella sp.
GAGTGACCCTCGCAGAAAGTCCAATCTCGTCAAAAATGCCCTCAAAAATCGAAAAACAGGGACTGGGTAGCCACTGAAAGAAAACTGTGAATGCCGCGGCCAGTTGCAGACAGTCGCGAGCAGTCGCAGGCGGTTGCAGACAGTCGCGAGCAGTCGCAGGCGGTTGCAGACAGTCGCAAGCAGTCGCGGGCAGTCGCGGGCGACATGGCTCGCAATTAGAGATCCAATAAGAGGTTCAATTACAGGTTGACGATGGTAGCCGCAGGATCCGCCTCGCGCAAAAGGGTCACCACATCCGCGTGGCACGTAAACAAAATCACCTGCCGATGCTCGGCCAAATACGCAAGCGCACGCGCTGCACCACGCCTGCGCTCATCGTCAAAATTTACCAAAATATCATCAGCGAGGATAGGAAGGGAGGCACCCACATTCTCTGCTGTGACCAAAAGCGCAATGCGCAGCGCCAGATAGAGTTGCTGGCGCGTGCCCAGCGAAAGAAGCTCAGGAGGGCGCGTAGTCATAAGTGCGTCTGTTACCTCAATTTGATTGTCGGGATTAATGCGCACCGAGCGCCACGCGTTATCAGTCATGAGCGCGAATAGCTCACTTGCAATCCGATACACCTCAGGCTGGCTTTTCTTCTCCCAAACCGCAATGGCCTCAGTCAGAGAGGATTGGGCGATGAGGAGCACGGCAAGCTGATGCTGGGCTGCCGAAAGGCGCGCCTCGACTTGGGCGTAGGCAAACTTCACCTCGTCGAAAGCGGTATCACGCGCCGCCCCAGCAAGCTCTTGGGTGATGCGTCCAAACTCTGCATGCGCCTCTTGGGCAAGCTCACGAGCTTGGGCGCGCTCGTGGTTTTTCTGCTCGAGGCGCGCAGTAAGCTCTGTTTGCGCCGTAGCGGGTTCAAGCTTGAGCGCCCAAAAAACATCTGCCTGATCTGCTTCAAGTTGGGAAACCTCCTCATGCGCTTGTATGAGTTGATCGCTCAACAGGGCGATGGTTTTAGCCTGCGCTGCTCGTTCAGCATGGTAGGTGCGCACAGCATCAAGAAGCACATACGCTCGTTTCAGCGACCCTGCCGCACTTTGCAGGTGATGGGCATCCAGATAATTCTGGATTTGTATGGTAAGTGCTTCTTGATCAGCCAGCGCCGCATCCAGCGCGTGCTTATCTTGAAGCATGACCCACTCAAGCTTTTGGATGCGCTCTGCTTGCGCTTCTTCCTCTTTTGACGGACGCAAAAGCACACTTGCAGCGCCTGCGCCCACAATCACCGCACCAATTGCCACAAGCGCACCCACTCCAAGCACGGTAATGCTTGAGCGCTCGACTCCCTGGGCGCAGATGAAAACACCCAGCACCAGAAGCGCAAGCGCTACCAAGATTGCTCCAGCTAGCTGGATGAGACGCTGGCGGCGACGCCAGCTGGCACGCTCACTCATATTGCTTACGCTTTCAGCCTGAGCAAACTCAAATTCTGCAGTTGACTTGCGGGCGTCGCGCTGCGCATTCTCCACGACGTGCTCGGCGCGTACGCACTTGTCCTCAAACGTATCAAGGGAGTCTCTGAGTTTGTTGAACTGGGTTTGCTCTAGCGCGGCAAGCGCCTCGATGTCTGCCTGCTCCTGGGTTGATGTGCCCGGATCGAACTGCGACGGGTATGCGTGATTTGCTAAGGCGTCGCCAGCGACGCCTGCTTGCGCAGCTGGTACGGCTTGCGTGATGTGCGCAGGCTGCGCAGTGCGCGTGGTTTGCGCAGCTGGTACGACTTGTGTGGTTTGCGCAGTGCGCGTGGTTTGCGCAGTGTGCGCAGGCTGCGTGGTATGAATGGCTTGCGTAGTTTGCGCATCAGCAAGGGCATGTTCGAGCTGGTTTACGCGCGCCTGCGCTGCGTCAACGCGCACATGGAGCGATTCTAGCTGCGCAAGCCGCGCGCGCAACTCTTCAATATCAGCATCAAGCTCTTGTTGCTTGGCCGCCAAAGTGGTTTTGCGCTCTACAAACGAATCCAGCCGTCTTTTCTCCACGCGTAAAGCATCAGCTTGACGGCCAAGCTCTGAAAGCTCATCGTGAAGTTCTTGTTTGCGCGCGCGCAAGTTGGGGATTGAATCAGGAAACTGAGCTGACTTGCTCATCAAGTCCTTAATACGCGCCTCGATGGTAGCAAGTGCATGCGCAGGCGATGCCTGCGTACCTGATCCTGCTGTCAGCAAACGCGCCGTAACCTCCGTATGTCTATCAAGACCAAGAAGCTCATCGCTTGTAAGAGCAAACATGGTATCAAAGGTAGCTTTATCAATATCACCCACCACGCTTGCAAACGCAGGTAAAGACTCTGGTGCCACCCCCGGAGCACGTTTGATTTCAACAACTTCGGATGCGCTTTGGACTGCAGGCACGCTTTCAGACACAAGAGCGCTTCCGATCGCAGACGCAGGTACGACCTCAGGTGCAGGCAAAGAGGTAGCTGTTGCAAAAAAGAGACTTCCTGCGCGCTCAGCAGCTTCTGGCTTATACGAATTGGTGTTGCCGCGCGCCGCAAGCCAACCAAACAACACGCCGCGCACGAGCTGATTAATAGTCGTTTTGCCTGTCTCGTTTTTGCCGTAAACCACATTTAGACCCGGCGTAAACGGACCGACAATCATGTTGGCAAAGCGACCAAAATTAGTGAGTTTAATATGTTCGAGAAACCAGGTTTGCTTCACGGACGTTCACCCCACTTAGGCGCCGCCCCATCGCTTAATAAATCAAGCACGATGGTCTCAGCCTCGTCCATCGCGCCTTCAAGCGAGTCAGCCAATCCGCGTGGCATGGTGAGCCCACGCTGGTAAAATTCCTGCTCAAGCTCCGCAACCGTCGCCGCACGCGAGGCTGCCTTTCCATCAAGCGTATGCATGAAAACCGCCGGGAACAGCCCCTCGGCCTCAAGCGTCGCGCGATCCACCGGAGGGCGTGTCGCACCCGTAATAGCATCAATAAAGAAAAAATCATAGGAGTCATTGAGCGCGCGACGTATATCCTCGCGCACTTGATCGGTCAGCTGTGCGTGAAGCGCTGTCGTCCCTATAAGTCGCACACGGCAAATCATATGCTGCGCATGCGAGCGCGCGTTGAGTGCAAACTGAGTCGCCTGAATTTTCTCCTGAATCTGCGTGATAGTCTCGCACGATGAAACATCGACTTCGAATCGCTGCCACACAACGGGTGCCGTAGGAATAAATTCTACGCGATTGGGTTCATCATCTGAAAGCGTTACGAGTAGAATCCCATGGTCGCCCGTTTCCTGAATAGCGCGTCCTTGCGGACAACCCGAAAAGGCAATCACGGGCGCATCAGGCGGGATCAACACTTTTTGATGAATATGTCCGCACGCCCAATAATCGAGGCCGCGGCGCATTAATTCGCGCGGTTCAACCGGCGAGCGTGTTGGATCAATATTGAGCCCCGTGTGAATGACGCCAATGGTAAAATCGGGCTCATATGGTCCTGGAAGTGCTTCACAACAATTTGCCCACGTAATACCCTCAGAAACATCGCGGTCTTGAGGAAATGAACGCGCATAATAGCCGCGGCCGCCGAGCACGACACGAATAGGATCGGACGCGCTGACGGCGTTGTGAGCGCTAGGGGCGCTAGGGGCGCTGACGGCGTTGTGAGCGCTAGGGGCGCTAGGGGCGTTGTGAGTCCCAGACGCGCTGGCGGCGTTGTGAGCGCCACGCACCCCATCGCCTGCATCATCACGCCTATCACACCCATCATCACCTTTAATAAACGTAAAAAAGCTCGGTGTCTCTACAGAAAACAAGTACGTATTGGACGGCAACGTGCCGTACTCGGCCGACCACGAACTCAAAGGATCATGGTTGCCGGTACAACAATAGACAGGAATGTCTACCGCCGCCAGCTGCTGGAGACCGTTCATAAAGAGCGCGAAATCCGCATACGAGGGACGTGCGCTGTCAAAAATATCGCCAGCGATGATCACAAAATCAACCGCTTCCGTAATAGCCACATCAATCATGCGTTGAAACGCTGTCGGGATAGCAGTCAAAAGCGTACTAGCCCAGCGGGGCGATTGCGTACGCAGTCCACTAAAGGGAGCACCCAAATGTAAATCAGCGGTATGTATAAACCTTATTGATCGCGCCATGAGCTGTGTCGTTTCTGTGGCCACTCTTCTTGTGGTACTCCCTTTGTAGTACTCCTTCTTGCCGTATTTTCTTGCAGTTGGTTCGCGTGTGGCTACTCCGCGTAACCGCCGTAGGACGAATCATCAAAATAGTTGGTAAATTTAGTGTACTCGCCAACAAAGGTAAGCTTAATATCACGCGTCGGACCATTGCGGTGCTTGGCCACAATGAGCTCAGCCTCACCTAAGTCAGGACGCTTGTCGGATTCCGCCTCCGCCTCTGAAGTCGAGCGATCCAAAAACATAACAATATCCGCATCCTGCTCAATGGAGCCTGACTCACGCAAGTCCGAAAGCATCGGACGTTTGTCGCCACGCGTATCAATGCTACGAGAGAGCTGCGAGAGCGCGATAATGGGGATATCGAGTTCTTTAGCAAGCACCTTCAAGCCACGTGAAATTTCCGCAACTTCAACCTGACGCGCATTGGGTCGCGGAATTACTGGCTGCATAAGTTGCAGGTAGTCCACAATAATGAGGCCGTTTTTCACATCTCTAAAAAGACGACGTGCCTTAGTGCGCAATTCGGTAATAGTAAGCGATGGGGAGTCATCAATATAGAGCGTATTATTTGCCGTCAGCCCCGCTTCTGCGTTCACAATAGCAAGCATGTCGGCCTCAGAAAGCTGACCTGATCGCAAACGATGCAGAGGCACTTGTGCCTCAGAGGCAATAATGCGCTGCGTAATCTGCACCGATGACATTTCGAGCGAGAATAACACAACCGTCGAACCGATTTTTGCCGCGTTGGCGGCCAAGTTCATAGCAAACGAGGTCTTACCCACCGCAGGACGCGCGGCCAAAATAATGAGATCCCCGCCACGCAAGCCGCAGAACAGCTTATCCACATCGATAAATCCAGTTTGTACACCCTGAATTGCCGTATCACGGTTAGCCATGTCCGCAATCTCGTTATTGGTCTGCTCGACCAGCTCCACAATGGACTTAAACGTCGATGCCACGCGCTGCTCAGTCACGCCAAACAAGCTCGCCTCTGCCTTGCCAATGAGCTCAGTCGTGTCCGCCGGCGAATCATACGCAAGCGCGCTGATGCTTGCTGAGGCGTACAACAGATCACGCCTGATGGCATCGCGCGCAACAATGTCAGCATGATGGTTCCAATTGGTGAGCGCAAATGTGTTGTCTGTCAGCTCGAGCAAATACGCCTGACCGCCAACCGCCTCAAGCTGGTTTTTTGCTGTGAGCTGATCCGCTACTGAAATAACATCAATTGGAATGGATTTGGATGTCATCTCACGCATCGTTTCAAATATGATGCGATGGGCCGGCCGAAAAAAACTCTCTGGTTTGAGCTTTTGAACCACTTCTTCAAACACACCCAGAGAAAGCAAGCAAGCGCTCAGTACCGTTTGCTCTGCCTCGATATTTTGCGGCAGTGTCGTGTTGGTCGCCTGTGGCCATGCTTGCCCGCGACTTGCTTGCCCACGACTTGCTTGTGAGCGTGCATTTTGCGATTGGGCTATTTGCAAGCGGTTGCCCTGATAGCCTCCCTGAGCGCGAGCGCCCTGCATCCCTTGTGGGCTTGGACTCTGCATCCCTTGCGCGCCCTGTGGGTATACTCCCTGAGGATAAGCGCTTTGTTGATAAGCGCGCTGTTGCGGTGCAGCTTGATATGCACTCTGTTGCGGTGCAGCTTGATACGCACCCTGGGAATATGCAGGATATGCTGCAGCAGCATATCCTTGCGCAGGTTGGGCGGAGTGAGCGGGTTGAGTACCGGCAACGGGTTGGGCAGCAGACACAGACTGACCACCTGCAACAGATTGAGCATCTGCAACGGGTTGAACAGCCGGCACAAATTGCGATCCAGAAGCAGGTTGCATATTAGGTGTATTCGAAATATCAGGCATAAATTTTATCCTCATAGTTCACAAAGTAAAAAAGCTCTCTCCACTATAACAATGGAGAGAGCTTTCTAGCATTACGCGTCTTGAAATTTCATACAAGATTTCTATGTATGAAAGTAACGAGCGTGAGCTGTTGCTCATCGTGAGCTCTTGCTCAGTGCAAGATGCTACTCAGCGTCAGCTGCAGCTTCTTCAGCCTCGTTTACAGCAGCAACTTCCTCAGCAGTTTCTGCCTCAGCGTCAGCTTCAGCCTTTGCATCCTCGTCAGCAGCTGCAGCAAAGGAAGCCGCATCGCCAACTAAAACATTCAAGGTAGCCTTGATGTCACGATACAAAGAAACGAGAGCTTCGTGCTCGCCAGCAGTCTTGATTGCGCCCTTAAGGTCGATACGACGACGATCAACGTCAAGACCAACCTGGTCATTGATAGCATCAGCAATCATAGCTGCGGTTACGGAACCAAAGAGTACACCCTCTTCGCCCACGCGAGCCTCTACCTTAACAGAAGCGTTCTCAAGAATTTCCTTGTTCTTGTTAGCCTCAGCGATACGGCTCTCTTCGCGTGTTGCAATGTTGTGCTTGCGCTGCTCGAGCTGCTTTAAGTTGCCCTTAGTAGCAGCAACAGCAATTCCCTGAGGGAATAAGTAATTGTTAGCAAAGCCGTCAGCTACGTCGATAACGTCGCCTTCTCCACCCTTGCCTTTAAGTTCAGAAAGCAGGATAACCTTCATAGCATCCTCCTCTTAGCGATTGCGACGATCGCCACGGCCAGAAACAGCTGGTACGGAGTAAGGCATGAGAGCCATCTCACGTGCACGCTTTACGGCATTAGCAATCTCGCGCTGGTGCTGGGTGCAAGCGCCCGTTACGCGACGAGGCTTGATCTTCCCACGATCAGTTACATATTTACGCAGCATTTGAGTGTCTTTGTAGTCAATGTACTCGGTGTGATCCTTGCAGAATTGACAATACTTACGACGAGGCTGCTTTGCATAATCAGACATGTTGAACCTCTTTCGATGATTAATCTCTTACAAACAACTAGTTACGCAACTAGTTCGATTTAGTTCGCAACCCTAGAATGACTGGGGAAATTCCCTAATCCGCTTTTAAAACGGGATATCTTCGTCATAAATGGAGGAATCCACAGCCGGAACTGCAGGTGCTGCTGGAGCTTGAGCAGCTGGAGCCTGTGCCGCTGGCTGCTGGTAAGCAGGTGCAGCTTGTTGATAAGCAGGAGCAGGAGCAGCTTGGCGATTGGCGTCATTGCGCGCAGACATAAACTCAATCTCATCTACAATGACTTCAATCTTAGAGCGCTTCTGTCCGTCGCGTTCCCACTGCGACCAACGCAATTTACCTTCAATGGCGACCTTAGCACCCTTGCTCAAAAAGCGAGAAACGCTTTCCGCGCGAGCACCGAACATCGTGCAATCAATAAAATTGGGATAATCTTCCCACTCTTGCGTTTGCGGATTACGACGACGATCATTGACCGCTACGCCAAAACCAAGTACTGGCATACCAGATGCAGTAGAACGAAGTTCTGGGTCGCGGGTTAAATTACCACTGATAATAACGCGATTGATGCTCATAATAACCTCCAAAGATGCGAAGCAATTGGCATGTTCCTCAAGAGAGTATCTATCAGAACCGTTCTCTTTCTCATCTAGCTTCGCGATTGATTTTCTTGCTGTACCCTTAAAAGCACACAACGCACATTACGCACGATCAGGACGATGCGTGATCATGTGACGCTCTACTGAGTCAGTGATGCGCAAAATACGATCAAGCTCAGCAATGCTTTCTGGATTTGCATGGAAATCAATGAGAGTGTAATCACCGTCGGTCAGACCGTTGATCTCGTAAGCGAGCTTACGCTTACCCCAGTTGTCAACGTTATCTACGGTTCCATCACTTGCTGCGATGGTGTTTTGGATACGAGTCATTACTGCCTCGCGCGTCTCCTCATCTAACGATGGGGCTACAAAGAACAAAAGTTCATAAGCCTTCATGTGTCACCTCCTCTGGACTTACGGCTCCGGGCGCTGAAGGCAACCCCGGAACAGGAATAGCCTAGCAATAATAGCACTAAATCAAGAATTGCTTGCCTAAACTTTTGCCACTGGTTCTTTTACCAACCAGATTTCCATATTCTTTTCCCTATTCCATTCAATAATCTCGTCCGACAGTCTCATCCGACCGTCTTAGCTAACAATCTCATCGATAGATTCAACATTGCTTGCCCATGCTGGAATCTACTCTACGCCGTCCTTCTCAAACGAATTACAGCAGCATCTGAGTCCCATCTAACACGGATCTCAACAAACGCTCAACTCAGTTTTAATGTAATCGAGAGATATCCTTTGGCAGGCGCGCGCAGTATAATTCTTGTCACGCAAGATCCTGGCTACCTGTTTTAAAAAGTCGTTTGGGATTTTCGAGCCAGTCATTTTCGCTTTTGTCATGTACGTAATAATGCTTATAGTTCACGACAAGATGGAGAGAACCGCAGAATTAGGTATTGCTCTGCACGTATTAGCTACGTTACGTGTCGACCTTAAAAGTCTATGACTGAAGACAAATCTAAAGAAAAGCTGCTTAGTAATGATGGTGTTTCGTGCGATTGAAAAGCGCAATAACAATACCAGCAACAACTACAGCACCTACAACACCAACAACTACGATAACAGGAGCTGTTTCTGAAGTTGGATTAGCAGCGAGAGGCGTCGCGTCATCAGCGATAGTTTCCGCTTCAACTACACTATCGGCTTCCAAAACCTCAACTTGACTTGCATTAGCAACAGAACGGTTATCAGAGGAAGCGCTTGTAATACCCACTACGCCAAGCGTTACAAAGGCAGCGAAAAGAACAGCCAACGCGCCTGAAACTAGCCTGAAAAGCAAGGTATGTTGTGTGCGTTCGGTCATGGAAATCACCCGCCTTTAATCCACTGTCCATGATACTAGAAGGAAGGGCGCCTTGGAAAGGCTCTCAGAGCTTTTTTATTATTTAATTACTCCCTAGTCGCTAGCAAAACTCCCATAAAAAAGCTTCTTGTGCAGTGCGATTCTTTTGCTGTTCGGCTCACTACGAAAACGGTGCCCAAGATGCTTACAAATTATTTTCATTTGCTTATTAAACAGTTCGAAATTCTTGCATTGCTTAGTAGTTAGCGTAAACACGGCAATTCCCTTTGAAAGCAATTCGTTTCTACGCACGGCATCACGAGATATATTGTCATTTGAATTATGAAAAGCAAGCGAATCGTATTCCACGGCAAACTTATAATCGTGCCAATAAAAATCGCATACGCGTTTATCTACATTAACACTAGAAACCTGAGAAAAATCAATACTATGATTTAGCTTTGGGTGAGGCAAACCATAACCACCATAACGGGAAGGAGTAACAAACATCATCGCAACTCGTGACTCCATTGGGGATGCCGAGTAGTCGAGAATATTTGCAGCAACTTTATGTGCTTTCTGTAAACCGTACGATTTATCTTGATTATCCAAGTATTTTTTAAGCGATGTCGCAGACATAACGGGATTCACGTCATACCGAATATCGACCACTTCAATACCTTTTGCTACTCCCAAAAAGTTTTTCTTTGTCTCATCAAGATACGCATATGTCCCACATAGCTCATACGCTAAAAGCGTTAAATCTGTCTCTGAAAGACATTGCGACATTTGAACAATTAAAGCTTCTGGCCTCGCAACAAATATACGCGGAGCCACTCTTATAAAACTATTTGTCTGCATTTTCAGCCCATAACACATAATGCGCTTTGAGCGAGCTCTATTTTCAGGAAGACAATTACAACGGATCGGCTCATCCATACATTGCGAATTGAAAACTCCCATCTTTTCAAAAAGATTTACGCTGGGCACATCTGAACTTGTCGGAACAATACTGCTTATCTTTCTGTTTGATATGGCCTCTTTTAGCGATCGCAACAATATCGCATCTTGCGAGTTCGCTAAAATCTGAGTATCGCAACCTAACAAGCGGGCTCTTCTAATCAATTGCAGTGCAGTATGGTGACTTAAGAAAATATTCATAGGTCTACCATACAAAGAGAACCTTAATGAGATTACAGCCTGATCTTATTTAGTTCTTATTTCAAACTATGCTCGACATTTTTTCCGCTCAATTTGACGAAATAAGACTTTGCGCGAGGGTACATTCTCTTGACAGTCCTATCGTCTTTTTAAACGAGTGTAAAATCCTCACAGAAGGTACCGATTTTGTCACGAAATACCTGATAATGCTCTCTATCAGACTCAATCCCCCACAACCATCCTCACCCAAAGTCTAATCTCGTCACAAACAGCCTAAATATTAAAAATAAGTGAAGTTTTATGGGTTGGTAACACGAATCACCTTCACCTCGCGCACATAAAAAAGCTCCGCACCTTTTCCTTGATGCGGAGCGCAAAACCCTTATTTAATTTTTACTCGCAGCAACCCACGAAGCAACCCACGGCAGCCTTCAACACGAAACGACCTGCAATAAAAAACCTAGCTCGCGTTACTCGCCCTTCGCGTTACTCGCCCTTCGCGTCACCCGCAACCCCGGGCTCGTCACCCGCACAACCTCGGCCGCAGCACCCGCGCCCTAGGCTTCATCTTTCTCAGCAGCTTCAGCAGCCGCTGCAGCTTCAGCCTCTTCAGCCATCGCAACAATATCATCAACGGTATATGATGCCGCTGTCTTTGCCGCGGCCTCACCAGCAACATCAACAACGGAAGCAGCAGGATCTGCCGTAGGATCAAGCGACCCTTCCATGTCCAGCTCAAGCTTCAAGCCCTCCATAAAATTAGGAGCAGGGCCAACATAGACAATCTCGCGATCAATCCCTTTATCATCATACAAGTACGCAAATGCATAGCCTGCTTCTTCACCAGGCAAACCACCCTCAGCGATCAGCGCATCACGCATTCCCGCCTCAGTATCAATGTAGCCGTCATAGCAGAATGCATACGCCGTAGCACCACGCGCACCTTGCACTTCTTTGCGTGCTGCCAAGAAACATTCCTCAGCGTTGTCACCAGGATGGGTCTCAATGAACAAGTTCTCCTTGACAGCAAGACCGGTGAAAGGAATTACGTCCTCGCCGGCCTCCATCTTGTCAGCGGCCTCGTCTAAAACCACCTTGATGACTGCCTTCAGCACATCCTCAATATCCTCAGTCGGCGCATTATGTTCTGCATCTACCATACGATCAGCCATCACAAGCTCCTATCGTCGTTCATATGTCGTTTGTATGCCTTTCATAGCACAATTATGTGCGTATGGTTCTTTCGTTGTTGGTTCTTTCGTTGTTTGTATTTCTATGAGTGTAGCGGCTCACCTATAAGGTGGCGATTAGGTTATGCGCTAACGCAAGATCACGCTAGGTCGGCGGCGCGGAGCGGTGCGTTCAAAAACCACATCAGGATATCCAACTAACATACATGCAGCAAGCGGCTTGCCTACCTCCCGATCAAGAAATATGCATGCTTGAGGAAGCATTTCAATTGCGCGGCGCAAATAGCCGTTATAAAGCACTCCAAGCTCTACAGTGCTCGCCGCAATCTCAATAGCGCCTGCTGCAAGACCTCCATCAAGGGGATCAGCGGACTCGATACAGAGTACGGCGGGTGCATTCCTAAACAGATAGTCTTCTTTTCCCTTGTCAAAATTGTCCAACATGCGGCCGATCGTCTGGTAATCAGCAGGCAAGGTTTTGTGTTGCGCTTCAGCTTGTAGGGAAGTTTTCCTGTATGCCTCGTGAAGCGCACTCCAAACAATATCTTTAAACTCTTGCAGCTGATTCTGAATGATATAGAACCTATTTTGCTGCGTATTTTTCACAGTAGGCATATGTCCACCCACTTCGACCGTAAGCATATGCCAAATCTCATGAGGAATAGTTTGCCCTGCAAAATTTCTAATAGAACGCCTAAACTTCACCGTATTCACTACATTTTGAGTCGGAAGATCAAACGTTTTAGGATTGTAAGCCACTAACTCTTCTTGATAGTACGGATTACGTGGCGCCGCCTCAGGACAGATAGCAACACATTGTCCACACAAGAAACAC
This sequence comes from uncultured Eggerthella sp., assembly GCA_900542265.1. Classification (GTDB taxonomy): domain Bacteria; phylum Actinomycetota; class Coriobacteriia; order Coriobacteriales; family Eggerthellaceae; genus Anaerotardibacter. The sequence continues at coordinate 12,160 of UQML01000031.1, forward strand.
TCATGGAGCACCTTTGCCTTGCGGACGTTATCTCCGATTGTGCTCGTTTGTCTATCTCCTCCTTGCTCTGCATTGTCATACGCAACCATTTCGATGTTGTGCGCCACACAATTTGCAGCGCAAGCACCACAACCAATGCATTTGTCCTCATCAATCTCAATCACAACAAACTCCTCCCCGAACACCGCTTGCCGCATCACTTGCCGTCCCTCTTGCTACACCCTCTTGATAACAGTACCGCTTCTTGTTACTAGTAAATAGACAAAACAATAGACAAATAAAAACGCAAAACAAAGACACAAACAAGCTTAAAACAAACGCAGCTGTTGAAAGGAACATCATGAAAATTGCCATCCCTAGCGAAAGCAATACTGGCTTCGATAGTATCCGAAGCGGTCACTTTGGCCACGCACCTTATTTCACCCTTGTCACCTACACTGACGATATGGACATTGAAAACGTTGAATCCATCCAAAATGTTGATCACGATGCCGTTGGTTGCGGAGGCGTGATTGATTTTGTTTCTAGCCTTAATGTCGATGGGATTCTCGCAGCAGGCATGGGCATGCCTCCTTTCACTCGTTTCACCAATCAAGGAGTGAAGGTCTATTCGGACACTACTGAACCAAATGTTGGCAAAGTGGCTCAGATGTTTGCGGAAGGCAAAGTTGCGCTCATGGATCCAAGTGCTGCATGTCGCCACTAGACATTCTGATAGCCCCTATTTAAGCCCTTGTATTTAGAGCATCATATTTAGGCTCCCATATTTAGGCTCCCATATTTAAGCTAACCTATTTGAAGCTCTCTTATCAGCACCTAACAAGTGCCAAGGAAATCTTATCGACTCCTTGGCACTTATAGTTTTTACGCTACACCCACTTTCAATGTTTGGAGCCCTGCAAAGATTTGACGATGGAAGTAAGGTTCATTTATATATTTAATTACCTTTGATTCTTTTAATCTCTTTTTCAAAATCGTTTTCGTATGTTCGATCCTGAATTACCTGGAACTTTCTAAATTCTTCTTTTGCCTTAGCATCAGCCTGCTTTTTACTGCGTGCACCTTTATGTTTTAGAACCGAACGTCTATTGAACTCCAAGAAATCAAAGCTACATTCTTGAAAGATGTCAGTAATCTTTTGGTAGGCACGTCTCTCGCTTGCACGTATATCACGAATTCTGACTAGTAATTCATCAAAATAATCCTTACCAAAAGGTGCACCATTTTTGAGCATATCGTCATTAAGCACAAATCCCTTAACGATATATTCCTTAAGAGTGGCTGTAGCCCATTGTCTGAACCGCGTTGCTTGCTTTGAATTAACTCGGTATCCAACAGCGATAACTGCATCAAGGTTGTAAAAGTTAGTTGGCTTTTTATTAAATTCAGAAATCCTGAATTTAATCATAGATTCACTTTTAATCAGCTCTTCTTCATCATAAATATTTGAGAGATGCATGCTTACGTTAGATGGCGTTGTTCCAAACAACTGCGCTATCTCTGTCTGTGTCAACCAAAACGTCTCATTGAGGTATCGCACCTCAACTGGCACATTACTAATGCCATCTTGGTAAAGGATAATCTCCGCCTTTATTGGTTCTTCTTCATTCATATCTATCACCCCTTAATCCCATCGAATTCAACAGGACTCTATTCACGTAGTAGCGCTCCTAGTAAGTTTTAGCGAACAGCATCAAATGTTATTAAATAAAAAACCCGCTCTGAACAGGCAAAACGGGTTGGAAACTCTGGCGGAAGGAGAGGGATTTGAACCCTCGTTACCGGGAGTGCCGGTAAAACGGTTTTCGAGACCGCCGCATTCAGCCGCTCTGCCATCCTTCCAAAGGTATTCAATTGTATGCCGATGAGGCCATCTTAGAGCACGTACATTTGCAAATGTCCCATGCAAGTGCATTTGCAAATGTCCCATTCGGATTCAGTAGTCATCCTAAACCCGATAGCATCAGCACCCATCAGCTTAAAAACAAAACGCCCTTGCCGGGCGTTTGGAATTTTCTGGCGGAGAGATGGGGATTCGAACCCCAGATACGCTTTTGGCGTATACACGATTTCCAATCGTGCTCCTTAAGCCAGACTCGGACATCTCTCCTTGTTTGACCCATGCACATCCACGTATTGCGCAGACACTACATGCGACCAAGAATTATAGCAAATTAGTACGCGCTGACAAGAGAATAAAAGCCATCTTGCGCCAAAATCTTCAGTGGAACATCAAAAAGTGCGCTCATGCGGTCGGAAGTAAGCTTCTCCACCTTGGTCCCATCGTCAAAAATATGCGCACTTTTAATCATCAAAACGCGATCAATTTCTGGAATGATGTCCTCGGGATAATGCGTAACCAAAATGATGGACTTACCGGCGTGATGCAAATCGCGCATTGCCTTGCGAACGTAGAACATGCCCTCTGGGTCAAGCCCAGTGGTTGGTTCGTCAAAGACAATAACCTCGGGATCATGAATCAACGCGCGCGCAATAAGCACGCGGCGTGCCTGACCTGAAGAAAGCGTCTTAATACCGCGGTTGGCCAGATGACCCACACCAACCATCTCGAGCGCTGCTTGCGCGCGAGCGAGCGATTCATCCGTTACCACACAATGACTTGGCACCCCGAGCGTACCAAAAAGACCACCGCATACAATCTCAAGCACCGGCAACTGCACCGTAATCTGATCCTGCATGGTTGACGAGACCACACCCATCACGGACTTGATGTCAGCGAGCGTGGCGCGATCGTCACCCTTGAAGTAGACCGGCGGATTGTCACGATGAAGCGGCAAAATCTCACGTGTCATCAACTGAATGAATGTTGATTTACCGGCGCCGTTTGGTCCTAATATGGCGATGGACTCGCCTTGCTCAAGCTGGAAATGCTCAACGTCTAAAATGATGTTTCCTTGGCGTCGCACGACGGCATCGTTAAACTCAATCAATGGTGGGAGCTGAGTAGATTGCGAGCAACTAGATTCTAGGGGGGATTCCCGGAGGGATTCCAAGGTGGACTCCAGGGTAGACTCCGGGGTTGGTTCCATATGCGCTTCCAAGATCGATTCCATATACGCTTCCTTTGCCGTAACGGCTATGACTCTTTGTTTCCTTACTTTACCTAATTAAAGATAGTACCAAATTAAAAATCGCTCCAACATGCAAGCAAAAAAGAAGGTTACAAGGAAAAGAGCCAGCCCCGAACACTCTCAAGACCAGCTCTTTTAGTAAGTTTAGTAAGAAGTTAAGCAATTAAGCAACGTACCAAGTGACTATGCACCTCCACCAGGAGCAGAAGCTGTATCACCTTGGACTATTCGTCCTCATCGGAGCTAGAATCGCCGCCTCCACCAGAAGCGGAACCATCGTTTTGAGCTGTATCACCTTGGACTACTCGCCCTCAGTAGAACCGTCACCTTGGGTTGCGTCGCCCTCAGTAGAGGAGCTACCCTCTGCTGAAGCATCGCCCTCACCAGAGGCGCCTTCGCCTTCAACCGTTGGGAAGTCCTCCTCAGTGGTAGTCTCATCGCTTGACTCATAAGCAGACATGTCGATGTTATAAGGAACGTTTTCTGGCATATCGTTAATCACGATTTCGGCATTGTCCTTGTAGGAGGTGTACCACTCTTGATACTTGGTTGACTGATTTTGGCTCGTCAAGATATTGCGCATGTAATCAACGAACTCGGTAGGGATATCAGCAACTGCAGTTGTATTCTCTGCTGGTGTATAGGTATCCGTACAAAGGATGATATGCGTGCCATACTCAGAAGTTACTAGACCTGACATCTGTCCTTTGGAAAGACCCGAGAGCGCATCTTGATACTCAGTCACAAAGCTTGAAAGGGTGTCCCAGCCCACATCGCCACCATTTTGAGCAGAGCCAGAATCCTGAGAGTACTGCTTAGCTGCATCCTCAAAACTGATCTCGCCGTTATTGATCTTGTCTAGAACCTCTTGAGCAGTAGCCTCATCGCCAGGACTAAAAAGGATATGGCTTGACTTGTGAGAATTCTCAAACATGGACTTATACATGTTGAACATCTCGAGAAGCTCTTCATCGGATACGGTTACATCCGAAGCAACTTTTTCTTGAAGGCGCTGCTTTTTCAAGCCTTCATTGATAGCCTCTTTGTATTCGTCTTCAGTGGTACCGGCCTTTTCGAGCGCCTCTTTCCAAGCAGCGTCATCGTCATAATTGGCTTTCATGGCATCAAGCTGTTCTTGAACCTCAGAGTCTTCAACGGTGATCTCGTACTCAGTGCATGCCTGATCCACCAACTCTTTTTCTACATAGTAGTCAATGACATTCTCGCGCACTGTCTTAGGCTCAAACGATGATTGCTTCATCCATTCTGCCCAAGCAGCATCTTCTGTTAATTCAGAACTCGTACGAAAATCTTGAATGTATTTGGTAACGGTATCCTCATCAATATTTGATCCGTTGACCGTAGCCGCTACACCACCGGTGTAACCGTAATTGTTGCCCGCACAACCACTCAACACAAAAGCTGAAGCTAAGGCAAAGATACTTGCCATGACGGCGATGCCAAATCGTTTGACCAAAACACCCTGTTTCATCAAATCTCTTTTCTTATGTGTGTCCAATATTTTGTTCCGTTGTTCACTTCCGTTGTTCACGCAACACGACATGCAAGGCATGAGCGCTACGCCACCACGTCAAAGTGAACAAGCTGTAGAACCTTGCTGTATCCTCTATCTCACTATGCCGTTGTGTGTTTGAGATAGGTATGGCATAGGAGATACAAGCTACTCGCAAGATACCCGAAACAACTGTTACGGAACTGCAAAAAAGTTAGCGTGCTTATTATTGCGCATCTTGGACATATGATGCGATCAGGATCGCCCATGTACACGGGAAATGCACTATTTGGGCTGTTCTCTCCACACTTTGTTCATAACGACTCGCATGACACCTCGTGTCGCAGCTCGTGTTGTACCTCGTGGTGTACCTCGCATGACACCTCGTGTTGCGAGCACCATCGGCTTGAGTAGCCAATCGCAAGGCTCCCTATCGTTTTTCATTTTTTTGAACGTGTTTTGACAAACCAGGACTTTCTGCGAGGGTGTATCCAAAGACGCCAATGAGTCGCCGAGTATTATCAGGCATTCCGTGACAGAATCGGTACCTTCTGTGAGGATTTTGACTCTTTTTGAGGAGGCGATGGGGCTACCAAGAAAGTTGACCCTCGCACAAAGTCGAATTTCGTCATTTTCCCTTGGAAATTTTCAAAAAATGGGGCTGACCTGCATCAACTCCCAAAAATTCAGACACACATTTGTCCTATAACGAAAATGACGAAAAAAGAGGCGCCGCTTTGACCTGACGCCTCTTTTGGTATCTCGTATTTCGTTGCACCCTCAGCCCGCAGCAACACTCCGCAGCGGCACTCCGCAGCGACACTCACACTCAGTCGCGCTTACTTGTTTTTAGCTTCCTTCTTGCGCTGAGTTGCTGACAAGATGCGCTTGCGCAGGCGGATAGAAACCGGTGTAATCTCGACAAGCTCATCATCCTCAATATACTCAAGCGCCTCTTCCAAAGTGAAGGTAACGGGGGGGGTGAGTTGGATAGCTTTATCTGCACCACTCGAGCGCTGGTTACCAAGCTGCTTTGCCTTAGCAACATTAACAACCATGTCGCCTTCTTTGGCGCTCTCTCCAACAATCATACCCTCGTAGCAGTCCTCGCCCGGACCCACAAACAAACGACCACGCTGCTGAAGCGTATCAAGGGCATACGCAACTGACTTCTCAGTAGCCATAGCGATCATGGAGCCATTCTTGCGACCTTGGAACTCCCCTCTATAGGGACCATACTCGCTAAAGTGATGGAACATTGTTGCTTCGCCGCGGGTTGCATTCAAGAGTTTGGTGCGCAAGCCCATAGTGCCACGGGAAGGAATCTTAAAGACAAGGTGGGTTTGATCACCACGCTGGAACATGTCCGTCATCTCACCACCGGCTGAGCCAAAGACCTCAATGCACTTGCCTGCGTACTCGCTTGGCGTATCAACCGTTGCTTCTTCGATAGGCTCAAGTTTATTCCCCGTCTCATCCGTTTTGATGATAACGCGCGGGCGTCCAACCTGGAATTCAAATCCCTCACGACGCATGGTCTCCATCAAGACAGAAAGATGAAGCAAACCGCGTCCTGCAACTTCCATGCCAGACTTATCTTCAAGCTCGGTAATGCGCATAGAAATGTTAGACTCGGCCTCTTTATTGAGACGCTCTTTGAGTTGGCGAGCACCCACAATCTCACCCTCGCGACCTACAAGCGGAGACGTGGAAGCTTCAAACACAACCGACATGGTTGGTTCTTCAACTTGGATTGGGTCAAGCATGACAGGAGTATCGCGATTGGTCACCATATCTCCGATATCAGCATCCTCAACACCAACAACGGCGATGATGTCACCGGCATATGCTTCTTCAACTTCCTTTTTACCCAATTCCTCAAAGGTAAAGACCTGTTTGATTTGCGTGTTGTAGCGGGTACCGTCGTTTTTGATAATGAGAACCGGCTCATTTTTGTGCATGGTGCCTGAGAAGAGACGACCTACACCAATACGACCAACAAAGCTTGAGTGATCAACTGTGCAAATCTGCAACGCAACCGGACCGTTAGGCTCACAATCAGGAGCAGGAACCTCTTGCAAGATAGTGTCGAGCAGAGGAACCATATTCATATTGCCATCATCAGGTTCATAGCGCGCAAAACCATTCATGGCAGATGCATAAATGACGGGGAAGTCCAGTTGCTCATCACTTGCTTCAAGCTCAACCATTAAGTCAAAGACTTCATCAAGTACTTCTTCAGGACGACTACCGGGTCGGTCAATCTTGTTAATAACCACCACAATACGCAGGCCCAAAGACAGCGCCTTAGAGAGCACGAAGCGAGTCTGTGGCATGGGACCTTCAAACGCATCAACAATGAGCAGTGCACCATCAGCCATGTTCAAGACACGCTCAACCTCACCGCCAAAGTCCGCGTGACCTGGCGTATCAATAACATTGATCTTGACGCCTTTGTAAGTGATAGAAATGTTTTTGGACAAGATGGTAATGCCGCGCTCGCGCTCTTGGTCGTTAGAGTCAAGCACGCGCTCAGCTACCTCTTGGTTCTCGCGGAATACACCTGCGGTGTAGAGCAGACGATCAACCATAGTAGTTTTGCCATGATCAACGTGAGCGATGATTGCGACGTTTCTAATGTTTTCCTGTTTCATGTGCGCTCCTGAGTTCAAGGTATGTCAGCCTCATGCACGGAGCAACATCCAGAGCACGCAGATCCAGTCCGCCACCATGCACCAGGCAAACACACCACTGCAATAAAAAAGCGGACCTTGGTAGATCCGCTTGAAAATTCGTGGTGGAGCATAGGGGGATCGAACCCCTGACCTCAGGCTTGCAAAGCCCGCGCTCTCCCAGCTGAGCTAATGCCCCACGTGGTGCAGTACCTATAGTACCAATTCTGCGTAATTTTTCAATCTATAATAAACACTCCGCCGGCTAACTCGGCTCACGACGGAGTGTTTATCCGTACAATGGTGGGCCCAAGCAGACTTGAACTGCTGACCTCACGCTTATCAGGCGTGCGCTCTAACCAGCTGAGCTATGGGCCCGAAAAATCGCGCTTGATTAATTTACGACAACCTTACAGTCCGGTCAAGAAAAAATGCGGAATTCATACATTTCGACCACTCACCACGTGTAAGCGGCGCGCGATCGGCAAACAAGCAACAAGCGCACAGTAGATAGACAACAAGCGCACCACACTCAAGCAGCACACAATTGCACTCTTTGTCTTCCATTCAGCACAAGATTGGCAACAAACTACCCTCAAACCGTAATCCACACACCTTATTTGCCCCATAAGATGATACGTTTGAAACAGCCAAAGAGGCGCTCATCGCAAGAACGGTACAATTCATGTGCAATTCTTGCATCACATAGAAGGAGGCGATGAGATGATCCCGCTTACGGTACAAACACTCATTGTCTCGAATTCGAACATGCCGTCCGTTTTAGTCATGCGCCCGGATGAGCCGCTTAATAGCAGCGGTAACACGCGCGTCATCCCTATCTGGATTGGACTTCCTGAGGCAACACAAATTGGTATTGCCCTTGAGCATCTAGTCATGCCGCGCCCGCTTACGCATGGTCTTTTCATGAACGCCATAGCAAGTTTGGATGCTTTTATTGACCACGTTGAGATTTATGATCTCGTAGATACGACGTTCTACGCCAAGCTTTTCTTGCGCCAGCATGAACGCTCCGTAGTACTTGACGCGCGTCCAAGTGATGCTATTGCGCTTGCCATCAAGCAGGACGCTATGGTCTACATTGATGAGCCCATCTTAAACCGCGCATCCTATCCGTATCTAATCAACGACAAAGAAAAACCGCGCGCACTCAACGAGACCCAAATCAAAGAATTCCATGACTACGTCGAGACGCTTCGCCCGGATGATCTCGAAGAGGATTAGTCCCTCAAGTTTTTCAGATTCGTCCTCAAACGTACACAACTCATAAAAAAGCACCGCGTATCTCAAACGACACGCGGCACTTTCATTGTCGGATGTTTTGCCTTACAGACTAAGCTATCAGGCTAGGCTGTCAGACTAAGCTGCTTTGCAAGCCTCAACCAAAGAGTTCAACTCAGAGCGATTGCTGAAAGGCATAGGCTTTTTGTTTGGATTGTTAGCGATTGCTACTTCACCCTCCCAGGTAGCGCCATCATCCTCAAACTTAGTGGTGCGAACCACGCAATCATACTTTGCCTCAGGCATGTCTTGGAGATCAAAACCGTACTCAAGCTTAGTGATTACGTTTTGAATGGTAGCAACAGGAGAGGATCCTTCCAAAGAGATGGTGCCCATCTCAGGGTTGAAGACGAATCCACGTGCAACAAAGGTTGTACGAATTTGCTCCTTACGTTTTTTCTCAGCCATGGTAATTCCAAGAACTACCAAGCCTACAACTGCCCACCATACAATGGTCAATACCAAGTCGAGCGGATTATCAACCAAGTTGAAGTTGAGCGCATACCACATCCAGAGGAAGAAGATTGAAGCGACAACCAGGATGCCTAAGATTAAATAATTTGACTTTCTCATGGCTTATGCCTCCATCTTCTGAGCAGCTGCGTTTGCAACGTTTTCAGTCTCTTCTACGGTATCCATTGCTTTGCCGGTAGCGTAGTCATCCATCTTCTGGATCTTGCGGCTATAGTTGCTACGACGAGCAATTACGCAACCACCATATACCAAGGTAAGTAAGATACCCAAAATCATGTAATAGTGTACCCAGCAGTTTACATGATCAAATGCTGCCAGTGGGTCTTCCTCATCACCAATAGCTTCCTCAGCCAAAGGAGTTGGCTCATCACCAATGAGAGCTGCAACAGGAGCAGCGAGTGCTGCTGCTACGGGAGCCAAGGCTGCAGGTGCTGCGCCAGGAACAGGACCAGCAGGAGCTGGGGTTGGGGTGGTAGTACCAGGAGTATCTGGGCCAGCAGGAACAACAGGCTGGTTTGCGGTAAAGGTTACAGTGTAGGTTACCTCACCAGTAATAGCGTTCTCTGTTGTAGGAACAACATCCCATGCAAGGGAGTCTTGATCATAACCCTCAGCAGCGGTTGCTACTGCAATTTGCTCAGCAGTTAAGTAACCAGTACCGTTCTCAGCTGGCTGACCATTCTCATCAAGCAAGGTTACGTAAGTATAAGGAATGTTTACGGAGCCATTTACTGCAACAAAGTTGACGCGTGCTTGATACATATCAGGAATACCATCACCATTACCAGGCTCATTAGGATCAGGACTGCCAGGATCAGTAGGATCAGTGCTTACGCGGTCAAGAGCATAATAGACATTGTATGCACTACCAGACTGAACCATTTCACCAGCTGCTGGCCAATTCTGTTCAGCGTTCTTTGCAACATGCGGTGTGTAATCAGCATATTTATCTGCAGGAGCAGTAATTCCATCCTCGGTAATTGCAATCTTTGCGGGATTGTCGTTTACCCAAGCAGTGCTATTAACCGTAACTACATCAGCAGTCTGCTCAACATCGTCCAAGAAGTAATGGATGGT
>UQML01000032.1 GCA_900542265.1 uncultured Eggerthella sp.
GGAGTCTTCTGTACTTCTGATTCTTGCAGTCCGCACTATTTGGTCATCACCCAAGACTATAGTGTCATGATCAGGTTTTTTGATTTTTTCTTGCTTCAGTGCTCTTTGGTGCATCGCCAACAAAAATGTCATATGTTGCAAAAACCTACAAAAACGAGCGTTTCTTAGTTCAAAACTGATCTAGGCGTGTCGTAAGTTGAAAAAACCTGCAAGCAAATGGGTTGTATGGCTCAAAAGTTAAGTTGCCTGTGTCGCAAATTGAAAAACCGTGCAAGTAGAGGTCTTCATGATTCAAGATTGGCTTACCAAGAATGCAAGCAAGACTAAACTGCAAGCAAGGAACGACGACAAGAGAGGAATGCCTTGCGGTTCACAACAAAAACCATTCAGCACCGAAGATCATAAAACAAAAAAACGAGCCCCTTCATACTAGAAGGAGCTCGTCAATGTTTAGCACACTCAGTCAAGCATTACGCTTGAGAGAATTTAGTGAGCATCAACACTGTGGTCTTCACCAACGATAACGTGTGCGTCTGGGTTGTAGACAAGACCGCCATGCTCTTTACCTGCGAGCATAAGCTTAGCAGGCTCAGTGCCCTCAATGAATACCAGATAAATGTGAATCATTGAGAAGCAGATGAATACGAACATCATGAAATAGTGAATGATGCGCATAGACATCATGCCACCTACCAAGGAGGTTCCTGCTGCGAAGAACGTCCAAGATGAGGTTGGTACCCAAAGGCAGAATCCAGTGTAGGCCATAATGAGAATCAAAACAGCTACAGCGAGATAAGAAAGCTTTTGAGGTACACCAAGTTTAGCTGACAATGGATGATCTTTCTTGATGAACAAGTAGTATTTAATCCAAGAGCCGAGCTGATGGCGGTTGTCAGCTTGTGGCAACCAAGTCTTGTAGTCCTTGACCATATTGCGCGTACCACCCGTAGGAGCAGAATTGAGCAAGAAAGCCATAACAATACGAACTACGCAGTTAACAAGCAATACCATACCGCAGAATACGTGCAAACCACGAGCTACACCCATAACAGCTCCCCAGAATGGGAAGTGAATCAAGAATCCAGTAAGGATCAAGAGTGCCATGCAGATGAGGTTAACCCAGTGCGTTACACGAAATGCAGTAGGATGTGCCTCTTTGTAATGTGCGAGATGCGCCATTTACTTCACCCCCCAAGGGCTGGTAACGGTCTCAAAGTGCTTACCGGTCTTAGGCTCAGAAACATGAACTGCACAAGCAGTGCAGGGGTCAAATGAATGAACCGTACGGAGCGCATTGATTGGCATATCAACGTTAGAAACAGGAGTTCCAATAAGAGCCTGCTCCATAGGACCACGAACGCCCTCAGCATTACGAGGAGCAATATTCCACGTAGTTGGGATAATGATCTGATAAGCGTTGATCTTACCATTGTCAACATTTTCAGTATGGAGCAAAGCACCACGAGGAGCTTCCCACATACCAGTACCACGGCCAGAAAGACGCTCAGGAGCACGGAAGTACTCAGAGTCGCCCTCTTTGATTGCAGCGATGAGTTCATCAACCCATTCAACCATGAGTTCTGCAACATAGAGACACTCAACCTGACGAGCTGCAACACGACCAAGAGTGGATTGCAAATCAGGAATAGTCAAACCAAGGTCAGCGCAAAGTGCGTTGAGGTTATCAACGATGAATTTGTTCTGCTCGCCGCCACGAAGATATGCAGCCAAAACACGAGAGAATGGGCCAGCCTCCATGCATTTACCATCATAAGATGGACCCTTGGACCAGGTATAGCGGTCATTCACAGTACCGATCATGTGACCGTTTTCTTCATGCTCGGAACCAGGTACATAGTAAGAAGTGTACTCAGGATCAGTTACACCCTCAACAGGGTTGAGGTCAGAGTCACCAACGTACCAAGAATGGCCAACGTATTCTTTGATGAGAGTTTCATCAGGATCAGTGACGTTCAAGTTCTCCCATACAACACCAGCAGGCATGTAACGATCTGTAGGCTCCATTGAAGGACGCTCAAATACGCCCCAAGCTACATAACGTCCACAGCCCTTACCAAAGTGAAGAGCATCAGTATAGGCAGGAGCGATAATCTTGGTGTCAGGGATCATAGTGAGTTTAGCCCAGTCGCGAACTTCGCGAACGAGTGACCAGAGGTCATCAAGTTTTTCCTCAGTAGGAACAAATGCGGTACCACCAGGAATCAAGGTCATAACATGTGGCATCTTGCCACCAATAAGACCAGAAATCTCTGAAGCGCGAGCTTGCATGTTCAATGCTTCGAGATAGTGAGCAGTGCAGATAAGATCAGCCTCAGGAGAGAGTTTGAACTCAGTTGCAACCTGAGGATCTAAGAACCAACCACCACTAAAGATTGAAAGCTGACCATTGTTGGCGAACTTGGTGAGCTTCTGGGCAAGAGCAGTAAGGTCGGTCTGACAACCAGTGCCTGCAGATTGAACCAAGTCATAAGCCGTAGCAATGTTTGCATTCAAAGCATTCAAAGGATTTACATAGTCAAGAGCAGCCAAGGTGTAGAACCAAAGAATGTGGCTGTGCAAGAACTGTGCACCTTCAATAATGTTGCGAATAATACGTGCATTATTGGAGATCTTGATATTGTAGGCCTTCTCAGCAGCGATAGAAGATACGTGAGCGTGAGAAACAGGGCAAACGCCACAGATACGCTGTACGATCTGAGCAGCATCTTCAGGAGTACGATCTTGAACAACCAACTCCATACCACGGAAGCAGCCACCTGATACCCAAGCGTCAGTTACAACGCCGTTGTCAACTTCCATTTCTACGCGAAGGTGACCTTCAATACGGGTAATAGGATCGATAATAGAACGAGCCATTATTAGTTGCCTCCCTTCACGTTATCACTTACTTCTTCACTATAACGTCCGATGGACTCATTAGGATGCTTTGCATCCCATTCGCGCATCTTCTCAAATGGTGCGCCGCCATCAGTACGACCAGTCTTCTTCATGCCAAAGCCATGGATAACCAAAGCTGCAGCTAATACACCAGTAACGGTCCAAGCAATAGCCTCAGGCTGAATCATAGCTCCACCAATGCGTAAGTCACGGAAGCGAGCGCGGAATGGCGTATTAGTCTCAACCCAGTTGTGGCCTGGATCCATAGGATCTGCAGTACAACAACCAATGCAAGGACCGCCTGATGCAACGCACCAAGAACGACGCTTGTTCCAGCGAACAACACCGCAATTTGCTTTTGTTTGAGGACCGCGGCAGCCCATTGGATAGAGGCAGTAGTTCTTTGCTTCTTCTTCGGTACCGAAAGCATATACGAACTCGCCATTCTCAAAATGACCACGACGCTCACAGTTGTCATGTACGGTCTGATTGAAGATCAAAGATGGCATGCTGTATCCATTGAGTTCAGGGAGCTGACCAACCAAGATAGCATCTACCAAAACAGCTTCAATCCACTCAGGATTTACTGGGCAGCCAGGGATATTGATGACAGGAGTCTCAATACCAGCTTTCTGTAAGTACTGTTGCACACCTAATGCACCAGCACTATTAGGATGAGCACCCATCCAGCCACCATTGACCGCACAAGAACCAACGGCTAAAACAGCGTTTGCGTGCTCAGCAGCCTCAGCAAGATGGTACGTACCAGGTTCATTTGCAACACGCAATGCCTCGCCGTCCCAGCGCTCCAATACTGCACCTTCATAAATCAAGATGTAGTTTCCTGCTGCAATGGTCTGAGCCTTTGCTTCTTCCATGGAATATCCAGCAGCCGCCGAGAGTGTTTCGCAGTAATTCAAGGAGATCATATCCAAAACAACTGTTGCAGGATCTGGATTGTCTACCTGAGCGAAAGATTCAGTACAACCGGTGCATGATGCGCCCTCAATCCAGATTACTGGATATAAGTCACCACTGGTTGCGCCGATTACGGAACCTTCGATTGCCTTAGCCACGCGTGGAGCTGCAAGCTCAGAAAGACCAGCAGCAACAGCCAACGTACCGCAAAGCTTCATGAAGCTACGACGAGATACGCCGCGTGCTTCAAGCATGTCCGCAAACTTCGACGAAATTACCTCTGTTACCATGTGCACACCTCCTTCAGGGTGTTCTTTTGACAGTTAACTTCTGTTTGGTAATGTATCGCACTTTGATCAATGTGTTGAAATTATGAATACAGAACACGAAGGTAATTCCCGCAAGTGGTAGGAAAGTGTTACACCAGTTAGCCCCTGTAACACCATTAGCTGGACAAAACACAATTCTTTGCTCGTCATGATGGTTAAACTACTATATCTGTCCCATCGATATGGCCATAAGTTTGCATGTATTAGAGATATTAGGAGCCAATTTTGCTATCTGACTTTAGTGTATTTGGACAGTTTTTTCGAAGTGTGCAAAGACGTATGTTTCCACTCTAATAGCATAAGCGCACAAAACAAGATGCTATAAACACTCGTTTGCTTTGGCTGTGCTAATATCGAAGCGCAAAAGCCTTATCCCGTGAGAGGATGCGAGAGGATTATTCATGTCAAACACTGCAACATTTGCTTATTTAGGACCGGTTGGTACCTACTGCAATGAAGCTGCTCAAACATTTGCCCATAAGATGGGTGTTGCTGAACCAGAGTTTGTTGAGTGCCCTTCTTTTAATGAAATCTATGAAGCGGTTGAACGCGGTCGCTGCGAGTTTGGCATCATGGCATTTGAGAACTCGCTAGAAGGTCCGGTTACAGCAACACTTGATGCTTTTGCTTTTAGAAACGGTATTTCTATTGTGGGCTCATTAGTGCTTGATATTCATCATTGTCTTTTGCTCAATCAAGAGGCGACGCTTGATGATATTGAAATCATCGCCTCACACCCACAAGCACTTGGGCAATGTCGTCGTTATTTAAATGAACACTTCCCTCGTCTTGAACGCGTCTCTACTCTCTCAACAGCACACGCAGCCAAGCTGGCAAGTGAGAACAAGCATATTGCTGCCATTGGTAATAGCTATGCTGCCGCTGTGTATGGATGCAAAGTCGAGCAACCTGATATAGAAGATCATTTTGGTAATCAGACTCAATTTGTTTTGATTGCTCGTCAAGGTCACCCAGCTGTTTTGGAAGGTGCCAAACATGCAACAAGCATTGCCTTGTTCTTAGGTGAAGACAAGCCTGGCGCTCTTTTAATGATTCTTTCAGAGTTTGCTTATGCAGGTGTTAACATGACCCGCATTCAATCACGTCCTACAAAGCAAGGACTAGGATCATATATGTTCTTCGCAGATATCGAAGGGGATCAGAATGATCCTTCTATTAAAACAGCCCTTGATTGCTTGCGCCTCAAAATTCAAGAGGTCAAAGTGTTAGGAACCTATCCTATTGGATTGCGTATCGAGGGTTAATTGTTTGTGCGTTAAAGTTAAAGATTAACAACGATAGCACTCCGAACGCGCATCGTAGGTAAAAAAACCCTCTTCCACCAGATCAGCAAGAATTGATTCGAGCAAATCAGGTGCAGGGGGGTTTCTCTTGTGCTTAATCTCAAAGGCGTCAAGCTCATGAGCCACATCGCCAAAAGTAATTCCTTCTTCCTCTGAAGCAAGCACGATACGCACCACCTCGGCACGCTTTTGACGACGCGATCCTTCAAATTTTGATTGCTTGGTGTAGTGCTTAGATCTTCGCGATGGGTTTGGAAGAGTTCGCTTTAAGTGCGCCCCGTAATCAAGAAGCGCATAATACCACCCGCGTGGATCATCCTCTGAGCAGGTGAGATCAACAAGCGGCTCGATATCTTTGTCAGAAATACCTTCTTGATCAGCAAATAATTCATGAAGAAAAACAGTACGTACATTGGTTTCAAGATAGATGCCCGGCTGCTGATAAGCAAACGCACGCACCCCTGCCGCTGTTGCTTTTCCAATACCCGGTAAGGCGACGAGTTCATCATAGACAGAAGGCAGGATACCATCGTATGTATCAGAACATATTTCAGCACAGCGTTTCAAAGCCAAAGCTCGACGGTTATACCCTAAGCCTTGCCATTGCTCTAACACAAGAGCGGTATCTGCCGCCGCAAGCGCATCGAGCGTAGGGAAAAGAGACAAAAAACGCGGCCAGTAATCAAGCACACGTGCAACCTGTGTCTGCTGAAGCATTACTTCTGAAACGAGTACCGCATAAGCATCATCAATATTGCGCCAGGGTAAATCACGCCAATGCGCCCTACCCTGGCTCCAAACAGTTTGCTTAAACTGATCAAGTTGCTGCTGATTTGGTTGCTCACTATGAGCGTCACTCATGAGAGCAAGTCCTCCCATGATGAGAGTCTATTAAGCTCTTGCGAAAAGTGATCTATCACATAGGATTCCATCTCCTGATACTCTTCAGATTCAGGAGCTTGATAGTTTGAAAGGCGAAGCAAAATGTCTTCGGTATGCACAGCAATGAAACGATTAGCTTCGAGCGATTTGCGATAGGCCTCATCGACCGATTCTCCCACGACGTAGTTAATGTCATAGCGCGAAAGATAGCGCGAATAACGCACGAGTTTCTCTACATCAAGCCCACGCATAGAAGGATGCTCTTCTTGAGCAGCACGCCAAAGCGCTTTACGCTCTTCTTCATCGGGCAAATCAATAACAACATGCTCGTAGGTAGAAATCAAATCCGAGAAAAATGGATCAATAGCTTGTGGATCTCGCGCAGAAATAAATACCGTAACATCAGGAGACTCAAGTGCCATAGCAACAAGCATCATAGCTTCACGCGCCCCGCGAGAAACCTGAGCTTGCATAAAGCCGCTCATATCGTCAAAATTTGGCTCAAAATCAGGCATCTCCCACAAATCAAGATCTTCTAAAATCAAGACTGCTGGCGCCTCAAATCCATTCTTTACCACATTATTGATACGTGTTTTAAAATCAGACGATGCCATAACAACAAGTACTGATTGGCCAAGCGCGTTTCTATCCATGCGCATACGCAGCGCAGGAGTCTGCATTTCAGATACCGTTGAAACCATAAAGAAGCTAATGTCTTCACGCGCATCTCCACTAAAGAGCACGGTACCAAGTGCAGGGGGCTTGGTAACACCATGACGCTGATTTAAAAATGCAACAAAATCCTGGAACTGCGGATCATTATTCTTACCAATTCCCAAACGCCCCATAGTCTCAATAGCATGATCATATCCAACAATATTGGAGAAATTAACACGAGGGGCTTGCGGAGTCTGGTCTTTTGGTGCCAATCCGGCCGCTTGTGCTAATGCCTGCGCATCAATCTCAACTGGCGTAATTCCAAGGGAAGAGAGCATCTCAAGCGGGTTAATGTTTGCAGCGCTGGCAGCGGCACCTGTCCCAGCAGTGCCGGCACCTGCATTGGCACTCGCATTAACACCTGTAGCGGCACCTGTCCCAGCAGCACCCTCGGTGGCTTTGGCTACCATGTCCTCAAGTAAACTTTGAGCAATATTTGCCATGTTTTCAGCAGAACTCAACGCCTCTGACAAAGAGCGATCAGACGACGGTGTTTTGGCGTGTTCTTTCGATGAAGAAGAACCATTGACATCTTCTGTGGATCCAATTTCATGAGCCTCAACGAGATCAACCTCATCGTCTAAAGGAGAAGCGGTTGCAAAAGCTGCAGGGGTTGTAGAGGTTGTAGAAGAAGATTGATGAGCAGAGTGCGCAGCGGGCGTTGATGAAACAGAACCAGATCCATCAACTCCATCAAAGGAGAATAAGACCTCAGGACCTATCGCTTCCCCAAAAAATGTTCCGTCCGCCATCATGTCTGCCATTTCCTCAATAGCATCACGAGGCAAACCAAACTCTTCAAGCTTATCAAAAGCAAGGCGCTGGAGTTCTTCTGCGCGATTTTCTGTTTGGTCGTCAGTCCAATAAGGCTCAAGTTTTTCAAAAATATATTCAGCAAGCGAGCGTTGACGTGTTGTGATGGCAAGACCCCAAGCGCGATCCATACCTTCTAATACTGCTTGACTAGGAACAAGTGATTCTTGCAATGAACGCTCAAAAGCAGCCATATAAAGATGGATGCTTAAAAGAAAGTCACCGGCATCAGCTGCGGCAGCCGCACGTCGCAAATACGCTGAACTTGAATTAGATGCATTATCTGAAAGAGAGTTATTTGAAAAATCGGCATTATTTTCCATGTACGGCACCTCCTTTAAAGGGATGGCTTGTCAATTTATTAGCCCCACATTGTAGAGCAAAATTGTGTGCAAGATATGCACAACTTAACTGGTGCGACTTAATTACGTACAGAATGCCAGTCAAGGATAGTCCATCCCCGTTCACGGGCAACACGGGCAAGAGGTCTATCAGGCGTAACAGCAACCGGGACGCGCGCAGCTTCAAGCAACGGTAAGTCAGAGTGGTGATCACCGTAAGCATACGCGAGCTCCCACTTGCCTTTACCGTATTTAGTATCCCCATAGTTTTGAACAAGGCGCAGTTTTTCTGCCCCCTCAACAGGTTTGCCATCAACTTGACGGGTATAACATCCGTTTGCGTCCACTTTCATGCGCGTTGAAAACTCGCCATCATAGGCATGCTCTTCCATTGCCGTCAAGATAATAGGCTCAAACGAAGCTGAAACTACCAGTACTTCTCGTCCTTGTTCATGATGAAAGGCAATGGCGCGATCAGCATCAGGACGAAAACGTTTAGCAATCTTTTTGTGATAAAACTCACGTAAAAATGCATCAACCACCGTTTTAGGTTTGCCATCAAACGCAGAAAAAACTTGAGAGCGTACCCAAGCTTCATTTTGAGGAAGCTGCATTTTATAAGCAACTGCCCACGCCACAATTTTACTTGCAATTTTTGGCTTCAAGAGACGTTTAGCCATTAATGTACGCACGAGAATAACAGGTGAATTTCCAGAGATAGAAGTCCCATCAAAATCAAAAACAGCTAGTTCAACTTTTTTATCGGTCGGGCTCATCTACTCTTCCATTTCATCAATACAATCAACAAATTGAGAATTATACAACTCTGCATAAAACCCATCGAGCGCTAAAAGCTCCTCATGAGTGCCGCTCTCTACTATATCACCATGTGAAAGCACCAGAATTGAATCAGCCTCTTTAATGGTTGAAAGCCTATGCGCAATTACAAAACTGGTACGCTCTAACGTAGATTCTCGCATGGCTTTTTGCACCAAAAGTTCTGTATGAGTATCAATCGATGAGGTTGCTTCGTCAAGGATAAGAATTGCAGGATCAGAGAGCAAGGCGCGCGCAATCGTGATGAGTTGCTTTTGTCCTTGTGAGATATTGGTGCCCTCCTCATTGACCTGTGTATCATACCCTGATGAAAGCGTGCGAATAAAGTGGTCTGCATGAGCTTGTTTTGCAGCAGCTACTATTTCTTCATCTGTTGCATCAGGTTTTCCATAAGCAATGTTGTCGCGAATGGTGCCTGAAAAAAGCCAAGTATCCTGCAAAACCATGCCAAAGTTTTGGCGCACATTATTACGGGTTGCAAGCACAGTATTGTAGCCATCAATAGCGATGGATCCTGCATTAATGTCATAAAAGCGCATCAGGAGATTAACTAAGGTGGTCTTGCCCGCTCCGGTTGGTCCCACAATTGCAATCATCTCACCTGGTTTAACATTGAGCGAGAAATCTTTGATTACGGGAATGTTTGGATCATAGCCAAACTGCACATGATCAAAGGTAACCTTCCCCTTACAGGGGTGCGGAATAACAATCTCAGTCTTGGGATCCACTGGCTCCATCTCAGGTGCATCCAAGAGTTCAAACACACGCTCAGATGCAGCTAACGTTGCCTGAATTGTGTTAGCAATACCAGCAATTTGAACGATGGGTTGCGTGAACTGGCGCATATATTGCACAAAAGCCTGAATCTGACCTACCGTAGCAATCTGACCATGGATGTAGAGAATAGCGCCAATCACACATACTAAAACATAGCCAAAGTTTCCAATAAAGCCCATTACGGGACGGATAACTCCTGAGAGAAACTGCGCGCGCCATGCATGATTAAAGTAGTCATTATTGCGCGCCTCAAACTCATCGATCGCTTTATCTTCGTAGGCAAAAGATTTGACTACCGTGTAGCCACCATACATCTCTTCAATGTGCGCATTCAGCTTGCCTAATGATTTTTGCTGAGCCCGGAAATACTTTTGAGATTTTTTGGCAATACCAATGGTGCAAACAAGAGACAAGGGCAAGGTAATAAACGCAACCAGCGTAAGTACCCAAGAAATTGAGAACATAAAAATCACGACAGAAACAAGAGTAACAACCGCTGTCACAATTTGAACAAGCGTCTCTTGCAACGTCGACGAAATAAGATCTACATCGTTAGTAACACGCGACAAAATCTCACCCTTGGGCTTACCGTCATAAAAAGATAAAGGTACACGATCAAGCTTTTCCTTCATATCTTGTCGCAAGCCAAAGATCACGTTTTGCGTTACCCGCGCCATAATGAACTGACAAATAAATGAGCATAAAGAATTGCCTGCATAAAGCGCAATCAACGTAAGCAAAATGACCTGAAGTGCACCCCAATTGAGCCCACCAGCCCCTTGTTGAATACGCGTAAATGCTTCATATACCTCTGTTGTTGCTTGCCCTAACACAAGGGGAGCAATCGTGTTAAGTAACGTGCCAACGCAAGCAAAGATAAACACAGCTATCAGCAAAAAACGTGAAGGTCCCAAGCGCTTCACCAAACGAATCAACGTCTTTTTGCCCTCTTTAGGCTTTTCTTTTGACCCTGCGCCATGCGGTCCATGTGGTCCATGAGGTGGCATTTACGCTTCACCTCCCCCATGTGCTGGCTGGCAGTCAGACTCACTCGTTGCGACAGACCCATCGGCAATAACCCCATCGGCAATAACCCCATCAGCGACATTACCTGATAATTCATCTTCAGATAATTGCGATAGGGCTAAATCGCGATACGTCTCATTAGCCAAGAATAGTTCATCATGCGTTCCTTGTGCCTCTAGCGACCCTTCTCCATCAAGCAAAATGACCTTGTCAGCATCAAGACCAACACTTACTCGCTGAGACACAATAAAGACGCACGCATCCGCAAGTTTTTCTTTGATGCCATGGCGAACAAGCGCATCTGTTTTAAAATCAAGTGCGGAAAATGAATCATCAAAAATGTAGAGATCGGCAGGCTTAAGTAAGGCGCGCGCAATTGCTAAACGCTGCCGCTGACCACCGGAGAGGTTCTGGCCACCTTGCGTAATACGATACGCAAGCCCTTCTTCATGTTCAGAAACAAACTCAGCCGCTTGGGCAATACGGAGTGCTTCCCAAATCTCTTCATCAGTCGCACTCTCATTACCAATACGCATATTTTCCGCAATGGTGCCCGAGAAAAGCACCGATTGTTGCGGAACATAGGCAATGCGACGACGAATGTCAGTCTGCGAAAGTTCACGCATGTTGATGCCGTTAAATAACACAGCACCCTGCACAGGATCAAGCAAGCGCAACATCAACTGCGTAATCACCGATTTACCGGAACCTGTTGGACCAAGAAGCACCGTAGTAGTCCGTGGCTTAAGCGTAAATGAGATACCCGATATACACGATGTCTGCGCCTCAGTAAAACAATACTCGACCTTATCAAACACCATAATAGGATAGTTATTGGTGGGATTATTTTGTATCAGATTCTTGTTGACGATGGGAGCGTCGGGGTCTTTAATCTGAGAGGCTACCGAAAGTACCGCGGTAATGCGCTCAGATGCTGCCAAGGTTCGGGGCAAAATAGCAAAAATCATAGAGAGCATCATTAACGACATCAGTACAAGAGTCACGTATTGCACCAGCGCCATAATCTCGCCTGCTGAAAGGCGCCCTGCATCAATGGCACCCGCGCCAAACCAATAAAGTGCCACAATGGTGAGATTGAGAACAAGCATTAAAAGCGGCATGACCGCGCCCATCAAACGCCCCACCTTGACGTAGGTCTCCGACAGATCACGGTTTACCCCACGAAAGCGCTTTTGCTCATAAGCTTCACGGTTATACGCACGCACAACGCGCACACCTGTTAAACCTTCCCGCATAACGCGATTAACAGCATCAATACGTGCCTGCAAAGAGCGCAAAAGCGGCATACCAATCTTTAAGAAAATAACGACAATCACAATAATGACTGGAATTGCAAAGAAAATAATGCTCGCCATTTCTGCATTTGCCTGAAATGCCATAACACACGCACCAATAAACATAGCAGGAGTCATAACCGCCATAGTCATGAGCATCTGAGTAAAGCGCTCAACTTGCTGAACGTCATTAGTGTTGCGGGTAATTAAAGTTGATGTACCAAAATCATTAAATTCGATGAGCGAGTAGTGCTGTACCGCCTTAAAAAGCGCCGAGCGCATATCGCGTCCAAATCCCATTGCTGAGCGTGCGGCACAAAGCGCTGCAATAACGACACACGCAACAGACCCCAATGCCCACGCAAGCATTTGGATACCCAAGGTAATGACATACGTAAGATCTTGGTGATAGATACCCACATCAACGATGTTTGCCATAAGGGCGGGCAGTTGCAACTCAGCCAATACTTGCAAGAAGGTAAAAACACAAGCAAGCATAACGAGCAATGCATAAGGCTTTAAGTATTTCCTAAACAGATATAACATCTGCGTTTAAGTCTAGCGCAGTACTCAATAACACTCGCAGCGTTTCGCCAAATGTAAGATTTGGTCTGTTCGTTTGCAACTTTTAAGACCTCTCTTTTTGTGCATATAACAAGATTTCAACATCCCTTCACAAGATTCATCGTCGAGCTTGTTTATTCAGATACAATACTCTACATTACGCTTCGACAATCGATATTTCTGTATATCTATGTTGGTTGTTGGCATGCTTGCGTGAAGTCATTCTGCATCTTTCTTCACATTATTTACACTGTGGGTAATTCTGCGCACACCCCTTTACCTTTCTATTGTTATATTCCTTTACCCAAAAAGGAGGCACTTGTGTTAAAGAAACTCTCTGTTGTACTTGCAGCAGCAGTCCTTGCGTTTGCTCTTGTCGGCTGCGGCAATAACGAGCCTGCAAAAGACAACACCGAAGACACCGTAGTAGTGTATTCAACCCATCCTGAAAAGTTACTCACCAAAGTAGCTGATGACTTCACCAATGAAACCGGCATCAAAGTTGAATTCATCAACCTTAAAGGCGAGCTCGCTGATCGCGTACTGAGTGAGAAAGACAATCCTCAAGCTGATGTTATGTATGGTGGGGATATTTCAGTCTATATGCAGCTCGCAGAGCAGGATTGTTTTACTAAATCTGAGCCATCATGGGCAAATGATCTTGATGATGCCTATAAATCTGCCGATGGGCTTTGGTATGGCACCATCAAAACCCCTGTCATGATGTTCTACAATACGGACCTTTTAAACGAATCAGATGCACCTAAAGATTGGTCTGATCTCACCAACGCTGAATATGCAAACAAGATTGTTGCACGCGACTATATCTCATCATCGATGCGCTCAGCAGTGTGCAACCTCTATTACTACTATGAGAAACAAGGCGGAGAAGAAGCTGCTCAGAACTTCTTGAAAGGCTTAGACGCCAATATCAAGAACTACTACAACTCTGGCTCTATGATGTTTAAGGCAATTGGTAACGGCGAAGCAGCTCTTGGTATTTCAACCATGAACGACATCATCGATAACCGCGATAATAACAGCATGCCTTTGCAATACATCAATGCAACCTCAGGTGATGTTATTGTTACCGATTGCGTTGCTGCTATTAACAAAGCCCCGCATCCTAACGCAGCCCAAAAATTCTTGGATTACGTAGGCTCGCAAGATGTCCAAGTTATGTTAGCTAATGATTTTAACCGCATGCCTACTATGGCCGCTGCTTTGGCAGAGTCACCTGAATGGATGCAAGCAGACATCACTGCGCTTCCTGCCGACTGGAGCGTTATTGCTGAAAACCAAAGCACCTGGTTAGATACCTGGCAAAACACCATTTACTCTCAAGACAAGACCGTAGAGTCGAGTAAGTAGAGTCAAACAAATAAAGTTAGGCATACCCATGGCTCATATCGCATTACAAGAAATCTCTGCTTCCTATGGTTCTCATGAAGTGATCCATCATATCTCTTTTGATATTGCCGATGGGAATCTTCATACCCTTCTTGGTCCATCCGGATGCGGCAAATCAACGACGCTGCGTCTCATCGCAGGATTTCTCGCTCCTGATTCAGGTACCATTTTGCTGAATGGACGCGATATCACCCATCTTCCACCAGAGAAGCGAGCCATGGGTATTGTCTTTCAAAACTACGCACTCTTCCCCAACATGAGCGTGGCGCAAAATGTGGCTTACGGGCTTAAAGTTGATCGTAGACCCAAGGCAGAAATTACCAAAATCGTTGATCAGTATCTCGAGATCACCGGTCTTGGAGATTTTGCTAACAGAAACGTCATGGAGCTGTCCGGCGGACAACAACAACGTGTCGCCATTGCACGCGCCCTTGCTCCTGCGCCGCAAGTACTTTTACTTGATGAACCCATGGCAAACCTTGATGCAGAATTGCGTGAGCGCATGCGTGATGAAATCAGACGCATCCAACACCAAGTAGGCGTTACCACTCTTTTCATTACTCATGATCAACAAGAAGCGCTTGCTCTTTCTGACACTATCTCGGTCATGCATGAAGGAACCATTGTTCAAACTGGCAGTCCCCATGATATTTATGAAGACCCTATCAATGACTATGTTGCTCACTTCATGGGCAAGATAAACACTTTTACTACACCAGAGGGCACACCCTTATATGCGCGTCCTGAAACATTAACCCTCACCGCAGAGCCTACCAACAACACGCTTACCCGCGCTCAAATCACGAGCAAGCGCTATCTGGGCTTTGCAACCGAATACCTCCTTGTTGATAGCGCACACCATAACGCATCCGCAAGTATGCACATAGATCTCCCCTCATCGGCAGATTATCTCGTGCTTGAACTCAATAACGCCACCAACACACTCTTTTCAGTAGACGATGTGGTGTACATAAACCGCCTTGTTGCCCCAACCGACACATGCGTGCAGTAAGCGAGCGCGTTATGAAATTCATGCAGACATTCAAGCACCCCTCACGCACCTTGCTTCTCGTCTACTTTGCGATTGTAGCCTTCTTTGCGGTTGGCTACATCGTCTTCCCCATCGCCAAAACTGCTGATCTTTCCCTAGCAGGACAAGGACTTGCAGGACTCACCGGCTACGCAGACTTTTTTGCCTCCTCGGTTCAACAAGGCGCTATCACCAACACCCTTCTTGTTGGTGTTGCCTCCACTCTCACGTGTGGCGTTGTTGGCATCGCGCTTGCCATCTACGTGCGCTTTTTCTGCAAAAAACACCGTCGTTTGGTTCAGATTCTCCTCATGAGTCCCGTTATGATTCCCGGCGTCATCATTGTGGTCGCCTTCATGCAACTCTATGGCGAATCCGGCATGATCACTAAACTCATCTCGACCCTCTTTGGATCAGAAAGCGCACTTTTTTCATTTGGCGGCTTTGGTGGCATCGTCTTTGTCATCACCTATACGCAGTACGTCTATTTTTATTTGAACATCTACACAGCGCTTCAATACATCGATCAAAACGTCGTTGAATCTGTCACCTCTCTGGGCGGTGGCTTTACACGCATCATAAAAGACGCAATTCTACCTGTCATTTTGCCCGCTGTTATCATCTCAGCCATGACGACCTTTGTTTCAGCCATTGGGTCATATTCGGCTCCCGCGCTCATCGGCGGTAACTTCCGCGTGCTCAGCACCCAAATTGTCATGGCAAAAACTAACTACGATATGCAGCTTGCCTCTATAGAAGTTATGATTCTTTTGGCGATTGGCGTCATTGCTACTATTGCGTTTTATGGATTAAGTAAGCGCTATGAGATACCACAAAGCACCCGTGCAGTGTACTGGAACCCTACGTTTTCACAACGAGGAATCAAGACAGTCTTTACTGTCTTTGTAATCATTCAGCTCATTATCGTGCTGCTCCCAGTAGCAACTATTTTCTACCTGTCGTTCATGTCGACCTCGTCCATTATGACTGACATTTTTCCGACAGGCTTCACCCTTGCTAATTACGCCCAAGTGTTTACCGAAAAGCGAACCTTCCAGCCTTTGGGTAACTCTTTATCTATGTCAGCCATGGCGGTTATCGCAGGTCTTATCTTTACCGTGCCGGTAGCGTACGCTGCCCGTCAACGTAAATCTCTTCCCGCAACGCTCTTGCAATGGCTCTTAATGCTGCCCTGGTGTATGCCTGCAAGTGTTATTGCAATTGACCTTATTAACGTCTTCAATCAGCCAACAATCTTCTCATTGGGCTCTTCTTTGGTAGGCACGTTTGAAATTCTACCCATCGCCTATACCATCATGGCGCTTCCCCTTTTACTAAGCTCCTCACAAGTTGCTGTTGGGGGTATACGAGAAAATACTGAAGACGCCGCACGATCCTTGGGAGCAGGACCGGTACGCACGTTTGCGCAGATCATGCTTCCCACCATTATCCCCGGCATTGTCTCGGGAGCAATCTTGTGTTTTGTTCGATCGATGGGTGAATACACCATGTCGGCTTTGTTGTACGGCGTTTACAATCGCCCGATTTCAGTAAGCATTGTCACCACGATGCAAGAGTACTTTATTGGTGTTTCCATGGCGTATGGAGCGCTCGTAATTGCGCTTTGTTGTATTCTTCTCTTTGTCATCCTCAAGCTGGATGCCAAACGCTTTAACGTTGATGATGCGCCAGTGAAATAGGCATTCAGAGGTGAAACCAGCTAATCAGCAGCTAGTCAACGGCTAGTCAGCAGATTACTGTTGTATCTTTCGCTCTCGTGCATGAGCTTGCGTGTATTCAAGAATGGTGCTGGTCACGCCTTCCCACGTTACACGATGGGTATCACACGCCCGTACATAGTCGCCCCGCAAACACGCAGCACACGCTTCACGCAAAGCTTGCGTAATAGCCACCTTGAAAGCAGGTACCTCTTCAGGTGCCGGAACATCAAGAGAGCGCATCCGCGGAGGTTTAAGATACAAAACAGGAGCATCAGGAATTTGTACCTCAATCCACGGACGCAAGCCAGGCAAATCCGTTACGATTACTGCGCATCCACACGCAAGAGCTTCTACAACCACAAGCGGCAAGCCTTCATAGTACGATGGCAGCACAAAGATATCCGCCGTGCGATAAAACTCGGCCAACTCTGCTGGTGTTTTCTTACCCAAAAATTCCACGGGCAAAGGGCACGCTTTTGCAAGCTGTTGCGCATGCTCCCATTCCTCTGTTGAGTCAACTGCACCGACAAGCTCTAGGGTAATTTCATCCGGTGAGTACGTATCAGCAAGCACACCATACGCTTCAATCAGTTCCATTACCCCTTTGGCACGCCAAATCTTTCCGACATACAAAAGGCGTAAAGGCGCTTCATGTTTTGACTCAGTACGTAATCCATCCGTATTAAAGAGAGCTTGATTGTAGCCGGTACCGACCACTTCTACCCTATCCGCATCCACGCAGTACGTCTGTGCAATATCAGGACGCTGGGCATCATGGAGTGCATAAATCCCGTCGAGCGCAGCAATCTGTTCAACAATGTAGTCATGCTCCAAATCATGGTTTGCCATTTGACGCAAATCAGTTGCATGCGACAATCCCACCACGCAACGCTCTGACAACACTTCGCGCGCGATACTCGTTACCAGATAGAGGTGATGACAAATCACCACATCAGGCTTAAATTCTGCATCAGCTTGTTTGATGGTTCGCGTAAAAGCCGCTTTAAATTGCGCCACCATTTCAGGTGTCATATCTCTATAACGCGTCGATGGATAAGGCATCTCATCGCTCATACCCACCACATTAAAAGGAAGCTCCTCAGTCTGGAATCGCACAGGATAAACGGAAGTTTCATCAGGCAAATCCCATCCATCGGCAACATCCACACCGCAGATAACTGCGGTGGTGTGCCCTGCCGCCACTTGCGCAGCAACCGTCTCAGCAAGATATGTGCCGCTTCCCGTACTGTCTGGTTTTTGAGCAGAAATATTGAGTATGCGCATACGACGTCCTATCAACTACAACGCATTATTGTATCTTTAACCACCCACGGCTCCGTCCACATACTTTTTCTCCACGCCAAAGAACACGTTCAGTTTGATTGACTATCATGAAATCATGACATTTTTGCGTGTTTGTCCATATTCACGCAGTTACCTGACCCCGATCGCAAAGAGAGAACAATGAAAATTCAAGATCTCACCATGACTGACGAGTTCAATGAAATCGTCCAAATTGGCATTATCACCCTTGATTTAGAGAAGACCAAAGAAGCTATGCTTGACGTGTTTGGTCTTGAGCCTGATGCAGGCGGGGATTCTGTGTATACCAAGTGCTTTTATCGCGATGGGCAGATTATTGACGCTGAAGTGAAGTCAGCCTTCTATAACTTCTTTAACATTCAACTTGAATTCCTTGAACCCACCGGAGAAGCAGACACAGTATGGAGCGACTACGTAAAGATGGGTCGCACGGGTCTTCATCATGTTCGTTTTGATGTTTCCGACAATGATATAGCCAATAAACTTATGGCCGAAAAAGGTATTAAAGTTTGGATGGAAGGAACCTCTTTGATTGACCCTACCTGCCGTTTTACCTATTACGATTCACTCGACAAGTTAGGTTTTATTGTTGAAGCGGTAACCCGCTCTAAATAGCCCTAAACCTATCAGAAAAAAGATAAAAAACTAGAAACAAAAGAAAGAGATACCTGTCATGGCTGATTCATCAAAAAAGGTTGTTTTAATTACCGGTGGAGCGATGGGACAAGGTCGTACTCATGCTATCGCTTTTGCAGAAGCTGACTACAACGTTGTGCTCCTTGATATGCTTGATCCCGAAGCCCCCGCTTTTAAGGAAACTATTGGCGCCGTTGAGAATGCGGGCGCAACCGCTCTTGCAATTAAGACTAACATTACCTCCACTCCAGAAATGGAAGCAGCATTTGCACAAGCTTGGGATACCTTTGGTCGCCTTGACGTCGTTGTTGCCAACGCAGGCATCATCAACTTTGGTTACACCTGGGAACTTACCGATGATCAAGTTGAAAAGGCTCTCTCTGTTAACCTTGAAGGCACCTGGCGCACCGACAAATACGCCGCAATGTATATGCGTAAACAAGGTTATGGTCGCATCATCAATATTTCTTCTGTTTCAGGCTTAAAAGGCACTGCCCAATTAGCAACCTATTGTATGACCAAGTTTGGCATTATCGGCCTTACCAAAACACTTGCTCTTGAATTACAAAGCGAAGGCCTTCCCATCTACTGCAATGTCGTCTGCCCCACTAAGGTTCGTACTCCTATGTGCGAGACCGATACCTACGTTAATTTTGTTAACACGACTATGGGTAAGAACTTCTCAACTTGGCAAGAGATGTTTGAGGACGAGAAGAATCCAGGCGGTTTGAAGTTCTTAAATCCTGAAGACATCACTGAAATGGTTTTGTGGCTTGCCGAATCTGATGCGGCAACTAAATTCAATGGACGTGAAATTGTAGTTGATCGTGGAGCTATGCTTTAAGAGCAACCTCGAAATATATCATTTTGTTTAATCACAAGAGGCGAGCAGATTACTCGCCTCTTTCCTTTTCTTTTTGCGCCAAACGCCCAAGAGAAACAATCTTGGTTTAGAAAAGCCCTGCAATATCGACACCAAGCTCTCCTTTATAGGCTTTTTCTATTGCTTCAAAAGCAAGCGCATGATCTTCATGGCTTTTCATGCCTGTAACAGTGATGGTACCTACTACCCCTGCACCCGCAACACGGATAGGAAACGATCCGCCAGCTGGTGCATAATCCTTATAATCAAAGCCGCGCCATTCAAACGGGTGCAGTCCTTGTTCGCACCAACACTCCCAATAATAGGAGCTACCATTGCTTGCGTATACCAAGTTCTCTTTACGACGCAACCAATTGTCACTTTCGGGCTTAGTGCCTGGCATTGATGCCGCAAAAAGCGTGCGACGATTTAGGGTCACCCGCACCGCCACCGCCGCTCCCATCTCAGCAGCACGGCGCAACACATAGACACCCATCTGAAATGCAAGACGTTCATCAAGTGCGTCGAGCTCATAGCGCGTTTCCTGTTCAACAATTGAATCCATTAGTGCTTGAATATCGGCTGTTTCTTCCATGGCCTTCCCCTCATTACCCCTTCTTATTAACTCAAAACGCTCACCTTTTATCACTTATGAATTCTTCGTGAGAAGCTCGTGCAATAAAATGACCTGATTATATTGTACCTAACAATAGCTATGCGATACCCTAGTCAAATAATCTACGTATTATGTTATCCCGCACTAAAGACCCAAGTCCAAGGATTGTCATGGCAAATCAGCCCCATCAAAAACTGAAAACACTTCAAATACTCCAAATGCTTTTTGAACAAACTGATAGCACTCATGGACTTACCACACAAGAAATTATCGATAACCTTGCTGCACAAGGTATCCCTGCTGAGCGCAAAGCAATCTATCGCGATATAGAAATACTTAAACAGTTTGGTCTTGCCATCGATAATCCTGATAAAAAATGGCGCCTTACTGAACGACCCTTGCAGCTCGAAGAACTTATCATGCTCGTTGATGCCGTGCAGAGTGCTCCTTTCTTAACCGAAGAAATCACCGATGACCTCATCGGCCGCATCCAGCAACTTGCAAGCCGCAACCAACGCTCTCTACTTGAGCGACGCATTGATGTACCCAGTCGCATCAAGATGCAAAACCAAAGCGTACTTGAAAACCTTGATATTATCCAACAAGCAATGCGCGAAAAACGTAAGGTAGCGTTCAAATATTTTTCCTACAACATAGACAAGAAAAAAGAACTTCGGCGTGATGGTCATGAGTACATCCTCACTCCTATTCGCCTTATTTATGCCGATGAGTTCTACTACATGATTGTTTTCAGCGACCACTATGCAGATATGGAAGGGCACTATGCCTTTAACCCTTATCGCGTTGATTGTATGGTTGATGTTCATGTGTCAGACGAACCAGCAACAAAAGACCCGCGCATCGCCAACTATATAACCGAAGAACACCTCTCCCCTTCTTTTGGCATTTATGCCGCAAAGAAGGTTCCTATTGAGCTTGAGTTTGACCAAGAAGCCATGAATCCTATCATTGATAAATTTGGAGTCGATGCGGTCGTATTTAAAAAGAAGCGAGGTCGCGCTCGTGCTTACGTGAAAGCACCTTTGAGCCCCCAATTTTATGGCTGGCTTTTGCAACTTGGACCTCTTGTAAAACTTATTAGTCCAACTGAAGCGGTTGATGAATTCAACGCCCTTC
>UQML01000033.1 GCA_900542265.1 uncultured Eggerthella sp.
CGAGATTGCCTCTTGTCTCGTGGGCTCGGAGATGTGTATAAGAGACAGCCTATACCATTACGGGTTTTTATAATACCTATAATGGTGCGCTTATAACAGGATGGGGCGTTCAGACAGGTGTGGTTGGAAAAAGCGTTCTT
Source organism: uncultured Eggerthella sp. (assembly GCA_900542265.1). Taxonomy (GTDB): domain Bacteria; phylum Actinomycetota; class Coriobacteriia; order Coriobacteriales; family Eggerthellaceae; genus Anaerotardibacter. The sequence continues at coordinate 141 of UQML01000033.1, forward strand.
GCGCTGCATAAGCCTTGCACGGAGTTATACCTTGCAATTCCTCATATCGAGACATTAACTGAGCTATCAGATGAGGTTCACGAACTTTATCCGCAGCCTGAAATAGCACCCAACTATCATACGGCACTTTTGCGTTATAGCTTAGTCGATGCAGGCGGTGCTATATGGGATATGTTTGAGGGGATTGTTATTCTTCTGGCAGTTATTATTGCTGTTGCCTGTGTCTCTCTCATCTACAATGCATTTGCTATTTCAGTTGCTGAGCGTTCGCGTCAGTTTGGGCTTCTTGCTTCAATTGGTGCCTCAAAGCGTCAGTTGCGGCTATCTATCTGGCTTGAGGGACTGATTATTGCCGCAATTGGTATTCCGCTTGGTATTGCAATTGGTCTTGCGGGTTGCGCTATTACCTTTGCCTATATTGGCCCTATGATTGAGCAGGCTCTTGTAGGGGGAGATTTTTCCCGGTGTTCTTTTGAATTATCTGTTGACGGTTTCTTTTTGCTTGTGGTGACACTTCTTAGTTTACTGGTGGTGTTTATCAGTGTTTGGATCCCTGCTTTGCGTGCAAGTCGGGTAACTGCCATTGAGGCATTGCGTAATGTAGAGAGTGTTCGTATTGCGTCTCATGCTTATAAGAAACTGCAACGTGAGAGTGCTGGCGAATCGGTATGGAAGCAATCTGGTATCGCAGGGCGCGTGTTTGGTATTGGGGGAAGGATAGGCTCAATCAATCATCAACGATCGGCAGCAAAAGGTCGTGCCGCATCATTTTCTTTGGCGCTTGCTGTAGTGCTTCTCATGACAGCAGGTGCTGTTAATAGCTATTTTGAATCTATTATTAATACAGCTGATCAAACTTACGACTACGATATCTCAATTAGTTACGGTTTTTCGAGTATTTATGAGCAAGAAACCACGCAGCAGGTATATCAAAACCTTGATGTATTTGCACAAAAGGTGCTTACTTCGGTTGCGGATGTTGAGGGTACTACGCAAGATGGTTGGATGTATTACACCGATGTTGATCTCAAGATTCCTGAAGCTATGGTGGGGGAGACTTCGCTTGAGAGAAATGACAATTATTTCGAACCCTTTGGGTATGTGCTTGCCGATGGGATGTATGGTGCGCAAGGAACAGTAACATACCTGCCTCGTGATGCCTTTGATGAGTTCTGTCGTCAAAACAATATTGACCCATCGCTTGTATCTTCTAACAAAGGAGGCATGCAAGCCGTTATGGTGGCAAATCAGCGACTTGTAACAGCGAATGCTTATGTAATGGCGCAAACCATTACCCAGCCAGGTACCATTGATATAGTGACGGGTGCTACGTTAAACGGCCAAGAAGCAGAAGGCCTTGTGCTTAAACAAAATGAACAAGATGAAACACAAAGTTCTTTTTCGGGTGCTTATGAGCATCTTGAAAAGGGTGTGTTTGCTCCTTATGTTTCTGCAAAAGACGACACGATTGTTGATGCTGATTTAAGCCATGACAAGATAGCGCTTACTACTCAGCCTGTTGAAATTGTAGCGCTTGCGCATACGGTTACTTCTCCGATGTCGCTCGCTTCACCTTATAATATTGTTGTGCCTTTTGAGGAAGACACTCTTGTGCCGTGTTCGGTGGCATCATCTGACTATATGAACTTTGTTGCAGGTTATAATGCGACTGACCACGTAAGTGCTGCTGCAGAGATTGATACGTGCATCAATGCACTACAAAAAACATTAACCGAACAGCAGGACCCTCTTTTCGCTGATCTTACGTTCTACTCCATTAATGACTGTAAAGAACAACAAGAAAGCATTAAAGCATTGGTGCTGGTTGTCAATGTCTTCTGTCTGCTCTTTACGGTAATTTTATTGCTGATTGCACTTGCCAATGTCTTTAACACGATTACTAATGGCTTGATTTTGCGTCGTCGTGAATTTGCGGTTATGAAGTCGATTGGTATGTCGGATAAGCAGTTCAATCGTATGATTGTGAGCGAATGTATTGGGTATGGCCTGCGTGGGTTTATTCCAGGCATTATAGTGGCGGCAGGAATTTGTTGGCTCTTCTCTGTTGTCGTAACGCAGGCGATGAGGGGAATAGGGTATCTGTTCCCGTGGACGTATCTGTGGCTTGCGCTTGTACTTGTGGCGCTTGCATTAGCTATGAGTGTGTTCTTTGGATTGCGTAAAGCTAAAAGCGGCAATGTAGTAGAAGCGCTCCGTGATAACGAGTAACTTTTGATGCACGAAAAGCGTTTAATGTATAGAAGAGGAAGTGTCTGTGGTAGCACCTTTAAAAGCCTGAGTCTTTTGAATAAGAACTGCACCAATTAAGAAAGGCAACCAAAAAACAATACCGCGATAAACCATGATAATGGCAATACCTGCGGCTTGGTCGATGCCAAAAAGTGAAAAGGCTACTAAGGCAGCTGCTTCAACAACACCAACACCTTGAGGCGTAATAGAGATCATAGCAAACAGGGTAGCTACGACATAACCGCATACGCATGCTTCTGGATTGTGGACACCAAAGGCAAGCGCGGTAAGGGTAAAACAACTAAGTTCGCAGGTACTTGCCAGAATGGAAAAAGCAAACGCACGCGCGGTTTTGCGGGGATTTTTGACTAAGAGTGTGCTTGCTTGCGCAAATGAGTCAACTGTCTTTTTTGCCCACGGATCAATAGGACCTTTTTTAAATTTGGCAGCAATTTTGTCGACAAGTTTTTCGATGGGGCGCAAGACGCGCAAGACAAAATCGGGTTTAGTGCCACCGAGCACCATAACGCCAGCAAGACCACCAACCAAACAAACAGCAATAAGTCCTAAAAGAAGCCATCCTGGTTGGAGGCCTACCGTACACGATAGAATCAAAAAGGCGATTGCCATAATGATGACAAAACCGCTATCAATAGTGAGTTGCATTAAGAGTGCAGCACTTGTTGCACGACCAGCAGGGATATTTCTGCGGGCAGCATCATCAACAACGAGAGCGGTGCCCGCAAGGTTCATAGAGGGAGCTACGGTATTGACAAAAAAAGTACCAAAGACTAACTTGATGCCTTCAGTGAATTTGAGTTTTTCGTTAACGGCTCGAAAGCAGGCAACAAAAGCTCCTCCTTGCGAGGTGTATTTACCAAGTTGCGCAATAACGGCTAAGACAAGGAAAAGAGGAGTTCCTTGCTTGATGGTTTCAAGAAGCTTTTCAAGTTGGTCACCGCGCATGAAAATAACAGCCAAAACAATGACTACAACAACGCCCGCGAGTATTTTACGAAGATTCTTTTTCATGCGCTTTCTTTACTACAACGCCCCTTCGCGTTGTAGATGTTGTTCTTTGTTCATCAGTGTATCTAAGGGAAACGTTAAATGATCACTTTGTGTGCGTTGGTTACCAAGTGAGGAGAAAAGTGTTGTTTAACGTTTACTTTTATTCAAGATATCAATCTTGTCTGCATGCCTAAAAATAGGAGTAGTATTTGCTCATCGTTATCAAAAAAGCGCCTTACAGAAATCTGCAAGGCGCTTTGATAACGTAGCTATCTAAAAAGATTGAGGAACGTGTTTTGCTATTTAACGTTTTCGTCAATCCAAGCAAGGAGTGCAGCTTTTTGGTTTGAACCCAAACCACCTAAACGACGATCCTCCGGGATACCGCAGATTTCCATTGCCTTTTCAGCCTTAGCCTTACCAATGCCAGGAAGCTTGCGCAAGAAAGCACTTACGCGAACCTTGGAATATACAGTATCTTTATTGTCCATGAAGTCTTTTGGAGTAATTTTGCCTTCAGAGAGTTCTTTCATAGCTGCGGAACGACGCTCGCGCGTGATGCGTGCTTTTTCAAGTGCTGCAGCGCGCTGCTCATCAGTCATCTGTGGTAAAGCCATGCTAAATCCTTTCATATGTTTTTGTTAGCCTTATGAGGGCGGGCTTTCAATCAATAGCGTGTGGGTTTAAAACTCACGGCGTTATATGCTACAACAATAATTCCTTCATAACGAGAAAATCTGTAAAAAGTTACCTGTTCTCCCTCGCAAGGGGATAATTCTGTACTAAATCTGTCGAAACGTATCTTATCTGACCTGCCGAGGCAAGCAACGCAGTGTTGCTCTGAGATATGAATTCGTGTGATACGCTGGGCGAGTATGGTTAATAAACATGCATGAGAAGGAGACTTGTTGAAGGGGGGGGGAGAATCGATAGATATGGGACAAAACTTAGTTTCTGGTATTCCTGATATTTTGTCAGTGTCTATGCTCAAAGAGGTCATTGCACAGCTTGCTGAACCGACCCTTGCGGCCTTTACTTCAAAGCTTGTGCCAACCGAATCTCCTGAGCGTATTATTGGCGTACGGATGCCTGCCTTGCGCCGTCTGGCAAAACAGCTGCTTACTCAAGAGAAGAGAACAGGCAATCGAGATCTGATTGATGCGTTTCTTGCAGAAGATCCTCATGATTTTTTGGAAGAGGATCAACTTCATATGATTCTTGTTGCTGAGCGAGCGCAAACTCTTGGTGAAGCAATTTCTTCTCTTGAAGTTTTTGCCCCACGTGCACACTTTTGGATTCTGACAGATGGATTAGTGCCGCGCATTTTTAAAAAGGAACCCCTTGCAGCTAAGCCTCATATTATGCAGTGGCTTCATGCTGATTCGCCTTGGCTTGTGCGCATAGCGCTTGTAAACCTTATCTCACTTTATACTGATGAACTGTTTGATGATGAAACTATGCGCGAGGCAGCAACAGTTGCGATCGCACAACAAGACACATTAAGCGATGAGTACTATCTTAATATGGCGCTTGCCTGGTATTTGAGTATGTGCGTGGTAAAGCACCCAGAAGCTGGCATTACTTTTCTTTCTGAGCAAACACTTCCGAGATGGGTTCACAATAAGACCTTACAGAAGATACGGGAATCACGCCTATGTGATGCCGAGCTTAAAGCAAAAACCCAATCGCTCAAACGATAGTGCGTCTGCATTGGCACACAAAGTGCACACAAACTCCTCTAATGCCCCGCTAGTCTGTTGCATCCTTGCAATATGACAGGGCAAGGCGGACAATCGCTGTTGTATTCGATGAACTTGTCGGGATGAATATGTCAAACCGGCAAGGGAGAACCCTCTGGAGAACTCTTTGATGAGTGCCGACGGTGCAAAGCAAAAGCTATCACAGCATTTGCTGAATCTCTCAGGCAACAGGACAGGGGATGCGCCTTAACACAAGCACGTCTTTTTGTTCTTATCTTTGGCGGGTTGGTAGAGCAAGATAAGAAACAGGAGGATGTAAGGGTGGAAGATATTCTACTCAATATTGTCGTAACCATTAATTCGTACTTATCGAATTACGTACTTCTAATCTTATTGATTGGTACTGGTCTGTATTTCACTATTCGTACGCGTTTTGTTCAAGTTCGTTGTTTTGGTGAAGGTTGGAAGCGCGTTTTTGGTGGTTTTAATTTCTTTGGGAAAAAGCAAAAATCGGGTATGAGCTCATTTCAGGCTCTTACTACCGCTATTGCAGCGCAGGTTGGCACCGGTAACATTGTTGGTGCCTGTGGTGCAATTCTCATTGGCGGTCCGGGTGCAATCTTTTGGATGTGGGTTATTGCCTTTTTGGGTATGGCTACCAACTATTCAGAAGCTGTTCTTGCACAAAAAACACGTGTCGTTGATGAGAACGGTGAGGTTCATGGTGGCCCAGTCTATTACATCAAGACAGCGTTCCAGGGTAAATTTGGCACGTTTCTTGCAGGGTTTTTTGCTGTAGCAATTATTTTGGCTCTCGGCTTCATGGGCTGCATGGTTCAATCTAACTCTGTTGCTTCAACATGCGAGACTGCCTTTGGTGTTCCTATGTGGATTATTGGTATTGCACTCGTTGCCATTTCTGCGTATGTCTTTATTGGCGGTGTTGGTCGTTTGGCAATCATTACCGAAAAGATTGTTCCTTTGATGGCTATTGTCTATCTTATCGGCGGCATCATTGTTTTGATTGGCAACGGTCCTGCGGTTGGCGAGGCAATTGCTTTGATCTTCCAGTGTGCGTTTAACCCTTCAGCTGAAATTGGCGGCGTTGCTTTTGGTTTGATGGCAGCACTTTCTCAGGGTGCTAAGCGTGGCTTGTTCTCCAATGAGGCAGGTATGGGTTCAACTCCTCACGCTCATGCTCAGGCAAACGTTAAAAATCCTCACGAGCAAGGTGTTGTGGCTCTTATCGGCGTTTTTGTTGACACCTTCATCGTTGTAACCATTACTGCTCTTGTTACTATCAGCGTTTTATATACGGGTGATGGAGCGCTTGCACAGGGTATGTATGATGGTATCGATAAGACCAATATGGCTCAAATTGCCTTTGGTTCTATCTTTGGTGAAGCGGGCGGCAATATCTTCGTTGCAGTCTGCTTGATGTTCTTTGCATTTTCAACCATTATCAGCTGGAATTTGTTTGCAAAGATCAATGTTGAGTATCTTTTTGGTCACAAAGCTGTGCCCATCTTTACGGTTATCGCGCTGATCTTTATCTTCTGCGGCTCGCTTCTTTCAAATGATCTTGTTTGGGAGCTTGCTGATATGTTTAATCAGTTGATGGTACTGCCTAATGTTATTGGTTTGATTGCCTTAGGCGGAGCGGTAGCTGCTTGTGCTCGTACATCAGGCAAATCCTTTGCTGACAAGCGGGGAACTTTTGAGGATGGACACCAGCCTCATGTCGATGTTGAGATGCATCATGATCACCTGAAGTCGCTCAATGAGGCTGATATCTATGAAGTTCATGTTGGTCCAGGAGATCCCGAGAAAGACTTGGAAGCCGACAAACTAAAGCATCAAAAGTAAGGTGCTGCAACATAATAAAAGTCTAGAACACAGGTCTTAGACAATAGCATCCGTCTTTATTGCAAAGACGGATGCTATTTTTTTGCTATAAGGGAAGTTCGGTGTTCCAGTAAATGTGAGGGTTGATGGCAGGGACTGCGCCATAGCGACCGGTGAGATACTGTTTGTCATAGGCAGCGTTTTTGTTAATGAGATTGCCGCTTGGTTCATGAATGTCGGCAAGCGACCACAAGCGCGATGTTTGTGTTTTGGTTCTATCAACAAACCAAATCTCATCGCGTCTAAAAACATTATTGCGCATAATAGCGGCATCGTGAGAGGTGAAAAAAAGCTGTGCCTGATGGCGGTTAATGTGAGGATTTTTGAAGAGCGAGACGATAAAAGAGATTAGTTTAGGGTGCAAGTTTGCATCAAGGTCATTGACAACAAGAAAAGTTCCTTCTTTGAGCGCTGTATTTAAATCCACTGCAAGACTCATGAACTTGAGTGTTCCTTTTGACTCATGAGAAAGCGGAATCTCATACGAGGCGCCCATATTTTTGTGGCTCACCCAGATCGTACGATTGCCTTGTTTGTCGGTTTCAATCCGATAGCCTTCAAGTGGAATACCGGCAGAGTTTAAGATACCAACAATAACACCTTCGTCGTGTTTTGAGAGTGTGCGTTCAAGATTGGGCACAAAGGCCATCGTATCAAAATTGATGAAACGAACCGAACAAATCCAATCAGCAACAGCATTAATTTGATCAAGGTCATAGGTTGTACGCAGCCATGAAAGATAGGGAATTCCCGAATTAAATTGAGTGCCGACCTTCATTCTTTTCAAAAACGAACCTAAAACAATTGTGGTATTGGTGCGTTCAAAGATGGTAATCACGTGTTTTTGGCCGATGGGTTGTCTAAAAAGCGCTTCATAGACAATACCGCTTTTATTAAGCGCAAGTTTGTAGGTATATTCCTGTAGTTTCGTGCGGTGAATGAGTTCGAACTCAGATGGTTCATTCCATGAAAAGCTATCAAACAAAAACGGGTCATGTCCCGAAATCTGAGGACGCAGTGTTTCGAGTTTATTGTTTGCTTGATGAGCAGCAAGAAGAGAGGTTTGCGCATTTGATTCTGACAGTAAATAAATAGGATACGAAACAGCAGAGCAGATGCGGTTGAGCGCAGCATATAAATTGGTCTTGCCGCTTCCATTCGATCCATGCAACACTGTTACGGGGAGGTATTTCTGGCCATCTTTGGCATCAACTAAGAGAGAGTCGGGGAACTCTTTCATGGTTGCTGCTTGCATAGTAAATACAGTTTCATCGCGGTATGAGCGGTAATTCTTACACGTAAAGCGACAAAACATCTCATACCTCCTCGTGTTCTAAGTAGATGCGTACATCTTGAACGGGTTGTGTGCCATGTTTGGCGATGGGCGTGGTTTCCATTATGACATGAGTTAGTTTGTTTATGGTGCCCGCTTGCGGATGGAGAACGTTATTAACACAAACGTCATCATGAGACAAGGCAAGCGTTAGCTACAATCAAAACTCGTGATATCGCCCGCCAACATACCAACAAGTGTTTATAAGTTACTCCTTTTGTTTGCTGCTATGATTTGGGGCTTTAGCTTTGTTGTGATGAAAGATGTGGTTGCGGTATTTCCGCCAGCATGGCTTTTGGGAATTCGTTTTGTGGCGGCGGGTTTTATCCTTCTTCTTTGTCTATGGAAGCGCGTGCGCTCGCGTATGTCACTCAAGCTTTTAGGTGCTGGCATTGTGTTGGGTGCTCTTGATTTCAGCGGATTCTTCACTCAAACCGTAGGGCTTCAATCAATCTCTCCCGGAGTCAATGCTTTTTTGACAGCTACTTATTGCGTTATTGTGCCTTTTCTTTGGTGGCTTTTAGCACGCCGTAAACCGAGCGTGGCAAACGTTGGTGCAGCGGTTATTGCTGTTGTTGGCATTTGGTTTGTGTCCGTGAATGACTCAGGTACACATCTTTCCATTGGCTTTGGTGAAGCCATGACGCTTTTATGTGCCATCTTTTTTGCACTTCACATGGTTTATGTTTCCAAGTTTTCACGCCTTTATGATGTTTTGGTGCTGACCGTCGTTCAGTTCATTTCAGAAGGCTGTTTTGGTCTTCTTTTGGGGGTTGCAACAGAAGCGTTTCCTTCTACCGCGTTAATTACACCATCAGTCATAGAACAAATGGCGTTCCTCGTGGTATTTGCCTCCATTATTGCCTTTGGTATTCAAAACATCTCACTTTCGTTTGTGTCCCCTGCCCAAGCATCATTGCTTCTTTGTTTAGAGTCAGTCTTTGGCGTACTGTTTAGCGTATTGTTGTACGGTGAAATTCTCACCGTACGCCTCGTGTTTGGTTTTGCCCTTATTTTTATTGCAATTTTGATGAGCGAAGGAATTTTTTCTCGCAAGAAGCGTAATAAGGTGTCCACGTAATATGCAAGGCGTCATCGTGATACGTTTGGCGTTATCGCGATCCCTATGCTTGAGCTATCCTCGGTCAAAGTAAGGGGACTTTGCTGTAATGCTTAAGGGAAGCGCAAAAACAAGATGGACGTTTTCTCCCAGAAAGCCTAATTCTTGAGCCGCGAGCCCTGCAGAAAACATAATACGGCTATCAATGCGCATATCAGCTGCGCGACTTGCTGCTGAGCCAAGAGCAATTCCTACATCAAGAGCATTAAGAGCGCAAGGGTATAAATCAGGCTTTTCGCCACAAGTTGCAAAACCGCAGTGTTCACAATTAAGTCCTTGGTTTTTCAAATGGGTTCCTACAAGCATGACGCAGGGGCTTTGTTCAATATTACTTGCATCACGGATGAAGAAAGCACGGCCTGGTGCTTGTCCCATCGTTTTCATATGAGTAACAAGAGCGGCAAGTTCATCGCCAGAAATAACAGCTGCCTCAAGAATGTCGACGCCTTTTGCGTGAGGGGCGGTTTTTACAGCGCCCAGTAGTGTACGAGCGGCCGTGAGAGTAAGCTCGTCAGTGATATCGCGTATGTTAGTAATCATAGGTGAACCTTTCGAGAGAGGTTTAACAAAGGGTAAGGTAGTCAAGTAAGGACTTTTATTGTAGAGCACAGAGCAATAAGAAAACAATGTGTCAACGATTAAGCAAGCTTGTGGAGACTACCGTCTCTTCTTTGAGTTGGTTGGTGTAGGGGAGGGGTAAAGTGGAAAAAGGCGATGGGCATGATGCAGACAAGAGGACATGATACAGACACGATGCAGGCAAGATGCAGGTAGTTTGCGTGAGAAAAGTAGTAGGGATGAGTCGACCAAAACATACGATGACGAAAAACTCAGAATTGGGTTACTTTGCGCCTAAGACCTGGGTGTTTTGGCGCTCGATCATTGTGTGTTTTTGCGTTTTCACCATTGTCGGACACTGGCTTGAAATTCCGTATTGTCTTTTTATGGATTCTGCGTTTGGTATTGTTGCGGACGATTATGCGGTTTGGACTGATCCGTGGTATCACCCGTATTGGGTGTATGGCTTTGGCGCTGTTGTGATGACGCTGGTGATCGAGCCATTTAAAGAGCGCATGATTATGCGCCGCAAAACGCTTTTTGGCGCTTTTTTGGAATCGCTTGTGTTTGCAATTCTGCTTGCTATGGTAATGGAGTTGGTGATTGGTTGGATTGTCAATCAACCCAATGAATTTGGTAAGTATCCTTACTGGGATAACTCACAGCTTCCTCTTAATATTTTTGGTCAAGCATGGCTTGTGAACGATGTGGTTATTGGTCTTGTGGCTATGATCTATGTATGGGTTCTCTATCCGTTGATTTGTCGCTTCTTTCGCACGGTAAAGCCCGATGTGGCAAATGCGGTTGCTCTTGTTATTGTGCTTATTTTTATTGGTTGTTGTACGGTATCGTATTTAGAACTGTGGTTGAAGTAAATTGATGTTATCATCAATGCTATTGTGCCTGGTTGGTCTACTTTTTTTGTATATGTTGGTTGCGATGCAGTGGTCGAATTCATTATACTTGGACACGATAACCACTTTGATAAACGACTTGCGTTTATGTGTATATGATTGCAATTCTTGTTTTTGATTTGCGGTAAAAGAATTCGGGAGACTGCTCATGGCACAAGAAGAACACCTCTCAGAAGATTTTGATGACAAATATGAAACTGAAGACGAATCTCCTGCGCAAGGCCTTGGTAAGGCTGCAATTGTAGGATTTAGCGTACTGTGTATAGGGGTGGCTATTGCACTTTGGTATGGCATTAGCTTAAGTCAAGTTGCCCTTTCGACGGGCAATTTTATTTACACAGAACTCGGTGCAGGGCTTTTCCCCCTGACTGCTCTTATGGGCCTTATCCTTGTTGTTGCGGGTATTTCGTTTCTCGTGGTGTTTATTCGCAATGGCGTGACAACACAGCGCACTAAGTATGCTAATATGACTACAATCCCGTGGGATCTTGTAGGAACGTATTCAGTAGTGGGTGCGGTCATTATCTTTGTTCTTGCTGTACTCACCCGTATTGCTGCTGAAGCTCAGATTGTAGGTGTGCAAAATATTGCCTGGTATGGAGATCTTGCCCTAGGCTCAATCTTTCTAATCGCAGGCTTTGCGGTATGCTTTATTGCTTTTGGTTTGTTCTTTCATGAAGCTATCAAACAGCAACGCAAACTTGAAGACGAATCACATGATGTAGACGATTCTTCTCTTGAGGACTAAGCCATGACTACTTTGGTACCCAAGGTATTTCCCTATTGTCAAGGCATGCCTGTGCTTAGTGTTTCTGATGTCGTTGAACTCGAGCAACGTATGGCTGAACAAGGCACGCCGCTTTTAGAGTTGATGACCCAAGCGGGTGAGGCAATTGCCTCGGTCGTTTCTGGCTCGCTTCCTAAAAAGAAAAAGAATATTTGCGTTCTTGCTGGAAGTGGTAATAATGGGGGCGATGGGTGGATCGCCGCAGATAAGCTTGCCCACGAAGGCTACAATGTGGTGCTGCTCACTAAAGACGTCCCTGAAGAACTCACGCAGGAGCCACTCGCAAGCGCAGTGCGCTCTATCATAGAGCGCCCGTACTCCTTTGCACTTATTGATTGTCCTGAAGATGACGTCGTGACAACGTGTCTGAATAATGCAGATTGTATTATTGATGCGCTTTTAGGAACAGGTTTTACTTATGATGAAGTGCGTCCTCCTTTTAGCACATGGATTGAAGCAGCCAATGAAGCTAAGCGCATCAGCGGAGCTATTATCGTTTCTGCAGATGTCCCTTCAGGATTGCATGCCCAATTAGGTGTTCCTGCGCAAGCGTGTATTGAGGCAAATCTCACCATCACTATGCTTGCTGTAAAGGCTGGTTTGGTTAAACCGCGCGCTGAACAATATGTGGGTGCCTTGTTTGTTGCACCCCTCAAAGATCTCAATGCCCAAGCAATAAACTAAAGCGGCTTCTTTTTTAGCCCCATCGCCTCCTTGTGATTGGTTTGCGGTATTCTTACATCCAGGTTTATTTACCTCGTTCCCAAGGTATGATGAGAAGAACCAATTTGTGGCGTGCGTAAACCACATGAGCAGCAGTAAAAATGCTAAAGTAGGAGGACTTTTATGGATAACCCCAAGCCCCTTGATCTTGAATCGCTTTCAGTGATGTATCCTACGGCTGAGGTGGCTGCCGCCTGTAAGGCATATTTTAAAGGCGATACCGTGATGCCTAAGCAGACAGAATTCTTTATGTCTGACATCCATGGTGAATATGTCGCTTTTTCTCATATTTTACGCAATGGTTCAGGAGAGCTGCGCGAGCTTATTGCTCAGGCTTTTGGTGATGAGTTTACCGACCAAGAAAAAGCTGAGTTTGCAACACTTGTGTGTTATCCGGCTGATAAGATGGCGCTCATTGAAGAGACGTTTACGACAGAAGAGTCACGTTCGCAGTGGTATCACGACGCTATTGAGCGCGTAACGCAGCTGGTACGCATTGCTTTGCGTGATAAAAATGTGCATGATGTTTCTGCGGTATTGCCTGAAGGTTTTGGATTTATCTTACAAACGCTTATTACGACACAAAACGACACATCAGTACATAGGCGCTATCGACAGGCTGTGATTGCCTCGCTTATTGAGACAGGGATGGCACAACTGGTCATTTATTATCTGGCTAAGGTAGTGCAGGTATTGATGGTTAATCACTTGCATATGCTCGGAGATGTATATGACAGAGGTCCTGCGCCGCAAGCCATTATGGAAGAATTGATGGATTTTCATTCGGTTGATGTTCAATGGGGCAATCACGATATTGTTTGGATGGGTGCTGCCCTTGGCCAGCGTGGTTGTATTGCTCATGTGGTGCGTAACTGTGCGCGCTATGGCAATCTTTCTATTTTGGAAGACGCGTATGGCATCAATCTTGATCCCTTGCGCGAGTTTGCGCTTTCAACGTACCATGATGATCCCTGTGACTCTTTCCAACTAAAAGAAGATCCGGGTCTAGATCCTGTGGAGCTTGAAGCAAACATCAAGATTCAAAAAGCTATGGCAATCTTGCAGTTTAAGGTTGAAGCAGCGTTGATTAAAGAGTATCCCTGTTTTGAGCTTGAAGATCGTCTGCTGCTCGATAAGATTGACTACGACAACAAGACGGTAGAGGTCGACGGCGTGGTTTATGGTGTTACTGATACCTATTTCCCGACAGTGGATAAGGTTGATCCCTACATGTTGACACCTGAAGAAGAATCCGTGATGACGTATCTGGAGAATGCGTTTAAAGGGAGCGAGCTCTTGCAGCGTCATATGGGATTTTTCTTAGATAAGGGAAGCTTGTATAAGGTTTACAACAACAATTTGTTGCTTCATGCGTGTGTACCGCTCAATCCCGATGGAACGTTTAAAGAAGCCAACATTTTTGGTGTGCGTTATAAGGGCAAAGCACTCTTTGATATTTGCCAGCACTACGTCAAGTTGGCTTTCTTCTCGCGTGATCCTATGGAACGCCGTCGCGGAGCGGATTTAATTTGGTATCTTTGGCTTGGTCAGGCAAGTCCGCTTTTTGCTAAATCAAAAATGGCTACCTTTGAGATATATCTCATTGCTGATAAGGCAGCACGTAAAGAAGAAAAGAATGCTTTTTATACTTTGCTTAACGATGAGGCGGTTATCGAGCGCATTTTTACTGAGTTTGGTATTACGTCAGAGCGTGGTCATATTATTTGTGGTCACGTACCCGTTAAAGCAAAAGATGGGGAGGATCCCGTTAAAGGTGGTGGAAAAGTTCTCACTATTGATGGTGGCTTCTCAAGTGCTTACCAAAAGACGACAGGGCTTGCAGGCTATACGCTTATTTTTGCGCCCAACGCACTCATACTTGATGCGCAAAAGCCACTTGCTTCTTTGGATGAGGCAATCGATCATAACGCTGATATTTTTGCGCAGCGTCGGGTGCTTGAAACCTATGATCCTGTAATTACTAAGGGTAAAACACAAGAGCAAGGAGGGTATCTTGCAGCAGCGCTTGAGGGTATTGATGCTCTTATGCATGCCTATGAAACAGGTCTCCTTGAAGAAAAAGAGATACAAGAGGGTTAAGAAGGGGAGTGCATATGAAAGCTATTACGGTTGACACTCATTGGGGTATGCCTATTGCGCTCGGTGAAAAACGATGCGAAGTTCGTTCATGGGATACTGATTATAGAGGTGATTTGTTGATTGTTACTTCAAATCAAAAATGGCCCTTTAGTATCTCAGGCCATGCTCTCTGTGTAGCGACGCTCTATGATACACGCCCCATGAAGCGTCGTTATCTCAAACAAGCTTGTCTTGAAGCAATGCCTAATCCTCCTGCCTATGCATGGTTTTTGGATGATATCCGTTGGATTGTGCCGTTTAAACAAAAGCAGCAGATTCGTCTTTTTGATGTAGATGATTCAAAGATTCACTATGTCCCCAATGATATGAAATCATCAGAAGCGCTGCGCACCTACTACGAGCCTTTGCTGTGCTGGTCAAATAATAAGATTGATGAAGTTGAGGTTCATCGTTGGTGGTCGGGATTGCTCTATACTTACGAGAAAATGCGTGACTAATTATGAAGACATTAGGGATTAGAGACATCATTGGCCCTATTATGATTGGGCCCTCCTCCTCACATACGGCTGGCGCGTTGCGTATTGCGCTTATGACGCGCAATTTATTATCAGCTCCGCCAGTTCAGGTTGAATTTAAGCTCTATGGTAGCTTTGCGCACACCTACCATGGACATGGTACTGATCGCGCGCTTTTGGCGGGAATGTTGGGATTTCCTGCAGAAGATGTTCGCATTAGAGACTCCTTTGCGCTTGCACAAAAGGCTCATCTTGCCTTTGAGTTTGTACCCGTTGAAGAGGCACAAATCGATCATCCTAATACGGTTGACATTACCGTTGTGGATGCACAGGGCGTAACGACAACAGTGCGGGGTGAGTCAATCGGTGGTGGAGCAGCTCACCTTACTCGGCTTAATGGAATTAGCGTTGAACTCAATGGTGAATACCACAGTTTAGTGGTGAAGCATCAAGACGTTAAAGGTGCGCTTGCTGACATTGCAACAGCGCTTAAGCGCCATGATGTCAACATTGCCACAACGCGCGTGTTTCGCGAGCGTAGAGGTGATGTTGCGTATACCGTCATGGAAACAGATGAAGCAATTCCTGAGTTATTGATTGAAGAGATTCGTGCTCATAAGGCAGTGCATACGGTAAGTATGTTGAAATCTGATCGCTCTCATGATGAGTTTGCGCCTCATACTACTGCTGAGATGAAGGCGATGGGGTTAACGCCTACCGGATTTGGTGTTGATTTGACGGTTGAGTCTGCAACGGCGCTTTTTGAACAACTTGATTTTGCGACTGGTGCGGAACTGCTTGCTTTTTGTGAAAAGGAGCAGATGTCTATCTCGGATGCAATCTGTCGGCGCGAGCGTTGTTTGCTTGCTATGAATGAATTTGCGGTTGACGATACCCATCGCTATCTTGATGAAGCGCTGGTGGTAATGCGCAACTCTATTGATGATGCCCTTCATGATCCGAAACCTTCTATGGGTGGTCTTATTGGTGGTGAAGCACAGGCGCTAGGGCGCTATGAGGTGTCCGAAAATCCGTTGTGTACGGGGCTTTTAGGGCGTGCTATTACGTATGGTATGGCAGTGCTTGAAACAAACGCCTCAATGGGCAAGATTGTAGCTGCGCCCACTGCGGGAAGTGCAGGAGTGGTACCTGCGGTTCTGTATGCTCTTGCAGATGAGTTGGGTTTGAGTGCTGAGCAACTCAACCGGGGTCTTGCTAACGCGGCGGCTATTGGCATGTTGGTTGCGCGCGTTTCGACCGTCTCTGGTGCCGAAGGTGGTTGCCAAGCAGAAGTTGGAACAGCATCTGCTATGGCGGCTAGTGCAGCTGTTGAACTTATGGGTGGCACGCCTAAGCAATGTCTTGACGCGGCAGCTACTGCTCTTTCTGGCTTGATGGGGCTTGTGTGTGATCCTATCGGTGGCCTTGTGGAGGCGCCGTGTCAAAAGCGCAATGCTACCGGAGCTGCTAATGCTTTTGTTGCTGCTCAAATGGCACTTGCAGGCATTCCTTCTCTTGTTAATTTTGACGAGACGGTATGGGCAACTGACACAGTAGGGCGTTCCCTTCCTTTTGAATTACGAGAAAGCGCGCTTGGTGGTCTTGCGGCAACGCCTACTGCGCGGGTGCTCTGTGCTGATTGCGCTGACTGCGCTGGTTGTGCGGGTCGGTAAGCGCATTAAAAAGTCCGGTGTGCTTGTCGAGGTATTCGGGGTGCCATTGTACGCCGATAAAAAATGTCCGTGTGGGATCTTCGACACCCTCAATCACCCCATCGGCACTTTTTGCTACTACCTGGAGCGGATCTGCTAGCGTGTCGATGGACTGATGATGCATTGAGTTAATCATCGTTACATCCACGTCTCCTAACAGGTGAGCCAGCTGACTTCCTGCATCAAGAAGCGCGGTGTCAGACGTGTCTGAAAAAGGTGGAAATTGGCGATGGGGTTTTTGAGTGATACCGCAATTGTAAAGGTCGCGATAAAGACTTCCACCAAGAGCGACATTAAGTACCTGCATGCCACGACAAATACCAAGCGTTGGAAGATCGCTCTCATGCGCTAAGCGCGCAAGCGTCAACTCGAATTCATCACGATTCTCACTTAACGCCATAAGTCCTTCAAGAAAAGGATTTTCTTGGCGAGTTGTATGAGGGGTGACTGAGCGCCCGTCAAGCATGTCTTGGTTTTGTTCATTGGGGTTTGCCTTGCTCGCTTCAAGGAATACCTCGTAGGATGCACAATTGGCGCAGTACGGAACCGAGCGGCCGGTGCTTTGGCAAATATGGGGTGATGAGGCGATGGGCTCAAGAGGCGCATGAGGATGCTTGCGGTCGTGGCGTACATAATAGCGGGGATGGATGTCTCCGCCACCCGTGAGTAAAAGTCCATCAATAAGTTCAATCATGCGTGCTGCATGAGCACGATTTGCTTGGGCGCCACCATCAATGGGAGTGAGAAGAAGGGGCGTTCCTCCCGCATCAACAACCCGATTGATGTATTCGAGATTAACGCGTTGAAAGCCATCTGATTCATTAAGTGTTGTTGTGATGCCAATAATCATGAAAAGGTGTGCTCCTGACGCTTACTTACGAGGCGCTCTTTGCTTGGTTTTTAGATTGCCTTTGATTGTTTTGATTTGTCGCATGATGGGCACATCATACCACGCAGCCTTTATTCTGGTGTATCAAGCTTGCGCAAGCTTGAGGAAAAGAGCGCACATACCATACAAAAGCAAAGGAGGACTCCGCAGAAAACAAACCAACGGTTAACGCCAAAGACTTCCGCACCAGGGCCTGCGATACACAATCCCAGGGGAGACGCGAGTGCGGTCAGAGAACCAAAGATTCCCATAACACGCCCAAAGTATTCTTGGGGAATACGCTTTTGCATCAAGGGCAAAATAGGGGCATTAAACGCTGCGGTTGCGGCAAAAATGAGAGCGATGAGCAGCACAAAGATAAGAAAGCCTGATTTTGGCAAGAGTCCTGCAAGAATACAGCCAGCACCTATACATAATCCCGATACTATCAAGATAGGGACAAGGCGTTTGCCGCCGCCCCATATAAGCATGACAACTGATCCGATGAGAAGGCCAATACCTGCTGCCGCTTCAATGGCGGATGCGGCAAACCCATCGCCACCAAACCAATTATAGGTCATCAAAGGAGAGAGGGTGCCAAGGGGCAGGAAGAGGAGCATTGCAAGCATTACTAAAATCAGAAGGGGTTTAATGCCAGCTTCAGCATTGATGAGCGAGAGACTTTGTTTGAGGTCAGTAAAGACACCCTGGGTGGCAGGATGCTTGCTTTTTGCGTAGGGGAGTTTTGCAAAGCCAAGACAAAGACAAGCAAACACAGCGCACGCGGCATCAAGAATGAGGACGGCAGCAAAGCCGAGGGCAGTATAGAGTGCTATACCGAGCACGGGTCCTACAATGGCAGAAGCGCTCGTGAGTGTCTGGTCGAGTGTATTGATACGTACCATATTGTCTGCTGAGACCAACTCAGGCATAAGTGCCATAAGTGATGTTCCGTGAAAAGCTTGAGCCGTACTTCGTACGGCTAGAAGCACTAGTAAAAGCCAGGTGGAAAGACTTCCGGTAAGCACTAAAAGAGCAAGGATGAATGAGAAGACACCAGCTATCCCATCGGCAAGAATCATGACCCATTTACGATTGTATTTATCCGCAACAACACCACCAAGAGGAGATAAAAGTGCGGTAGGTAAGAGAGCAGCTATTCCTCCAGCAGCGAGCATGGTAGCTGAGTTTTCCGAGGTGGTGATATACCACAAAGCAGCAAAGGTGGCTGCGCAGGTTGCCAAAATTGAAGCGGCCTGTCCACTCCAAATAAGGGCAATCGTTTGCTTCCAGGTGGCAGGAAGAGGGTGGTTGTTAGCGTTCAATACGCGTTCTTGTGTGGATGGTAGTGTTGTCATGGTGATTCCCCTCCATACATAGGATAATCAATTTCTAGCACCTGTTTTTTGCATTTTGCGAGCTTTCAATATGAGATGCTAAACTATGGGGTAACCACACGGTCAAGAAAAGGATAGTTGCATGGCAGAAGAATTGCTCAAAACGGGGGAGTTTGCGTATTTGTGCGGTACAACCAAAGAGACACTTCGCCATTATAAGGATATTGGATTGTTGTGTCCGGTTGCGTATGCAGAAAATGGATATGCTTTGTATTCACCTTTACAACTGAGTGACTTTTTACTCATTTCTTCATTACAGCATGCGGGATGCTCGCTTATGGAGATCAAAGGATATTTTGCTGATCCTGATGCTGAAGGGCTTGATAAGGTCATCACAGAGCGTATTGCGGCCATTGCGCGTGAGCGCCGTTTATTGTTGCAGCAAAAGACGCTTTTGGAAAATACCCTTGCACGCACGCGTGCTCGTCATGATTGGATACATAATCCTCAACCTTACAAGCTCGAAGACCGTGATGCTGAGTATTTCATTGATAGCGATGTGCTCGATGGGTGTGTATCTCTTGATGCGCTTGGTGCTCAACAGGCCGTAGGACTTGTGAGACATATTTTAGAAGCATGGGAACAAGGGAGAGACCAAGGAAGCGTCAGTGAGTTACAGGGTAATTATCGCGTAGGGCTTCAAGCTTTTTTGCAAGGAGTACCCGAACAAGATTTTCATATCTGTACGCGTACCTACGTGCGCAAAAGGAGTTGTGGCGTGCCGGCAAACCTTATCGAAAAGCCATCAGGTGTCTATTTCAAATACTTGCGTATCTTGCGTTTAGAAGAAGCGATAGCTCAAGATAATGCGCTTGAAGAGGTGTTTGCGACCTATCGTGCTATGAAGACATTGCTTGATCAAGAAGGATTTGTTCCAGTAAGTGATGTCTTTGAGCGAGAGTTATCACTTTATACCGGCAAACCTGATGATCTTATTTATTCAGAGTTGAGCGTTAAGGTGGAATCTCATCTTCCTTTCAATTCATGAATAGAGGTAATCCGTAGTACAATTATCAAAACCAACACAATCTTTGAGGTGGGATATGGGCAGTCAGAAGTCTGACCACAAACAATCATCAACAAATCAATCAAAACATCGAAGCTCTCAGCATCCTCAAAATGATGCACCTATTCCTGGTATGACGCCAGAAGAGTTTGAGCGCTTATGCGCCACGGTGGACAAGACGGTTTCATCGGTAACAGATGCTATTGGGAAAGGTCTCGGTAAGGGATTAGGTGGTGTCGGAAGCGCTATAGGGGGAGCACTAGGTCAAGCGGCGAGTGCGCTCCAGCAAAACTTTCAGGACTCGCGTCAACAAGCACTTGCTCGTGAACAAGAGCGCGCGCGAATCGCGCGCATCAATGCTCGTTTTGATGATTCATCGATTGGCTCTTCGGGCATGCTTATGGCGCTTTTGGGTGGACTAGGCGTTGCGGGCGCAGGTATTACAACGGTGGCGCTTCTTGTCTTTACACTCACCGCAGCAGCTGCTGATGTCGTAGGAGTGTCGTGGGTGATGACGGCGCTTGCGGCGGTAGTATCAGGGCTTTGTGGTTGGATGTTGGGTTCAGGTGTAAAACGATTGCATGCTGCACGTTGGCTTAAGCAAATCAAACATATTTTTGGTGATCGCGAACTCTGTAATCTCTCAGAGCTTGCAGTACAGACAAACTCATCGCCAGAAAAAACATTAGAAGAAACTCAGACCGTGCTTAAATATGGTTTGCTACCTGAGGGGCATTTAGATGATGACAATACGTGTCTTATGGTCACCAATGACGCTTATGGTCTGTATAGGCAAGTAGAAACCTCGCGCAAGCAGCAGGCAGCCGCTGCGGCAGCACGAGAAGAGCAAGAGCGCGCAAAGAACAAAGTGAATGCCGATGGGCTTGATTCTTCGATGCAAGCATTTATCGATCAGGGTAATGACTGTCTCTTATACACATCTGACGCTGCCGACGAACTCTAGGGTGTAGA
>UQML01000034.1 GCA_900542265.1 uncultured Eggerthella sp.
GGCACTTTAAACGATGCCATGTGGTCAATACAGTATTGTTTGAGCTCTTCTAGTGTGAGTGTCTCTTCTGGAGTAAACCGCACAAACGCCTTAATTGCTTGATCACGAATAGGATCCGGCACACCAATAACGGCCGCCTCTGCAATGATGGGATGTTCTTCAAGAATCTCTTCGATTTCAGTAGTAGAGATGTTTTCACCCGCGCGTTTTACCATGTTGACCTTGCGATCGACAAAGAAAAACCAACCGTTGTCGTCTTGATAACCCTGATCACCTGTTTTGAGCCAACCATCAGCGCTAAAGGTATTCTCTGTGGCTTCAGGATTGTTGTAATACTCAAGTATGACTGAACGACCACGGACGCCTTTGATCTGGATCTCACCCACTTCACCATGGGGTAATTCTTGATCGTTGAGATCAGCAATGCGTACCTCATATCCCAAACCAGGACGTCCAACACTAGGCCAGTTGCGTGCGCCCACAGGAGGATCAGTTAGCGCCCAACCAATGGATTCGGTTGAGCCATATGTGTTCATGATCTTCATGTCAAAACGCTCTTCAAAGGCTTCTTTTTCTGCTTCAGTAACGGGAATGAAGTAGAGCACCTCACGCACCTGATGGTTCTTTTCTTCAGGATCCACCGGTTGAAGCAAAAGTGTGCGCAGCATCATAGCAACGCATTGGATAACCGTTGCCTTGTAGTGGCGAATCTGTTTCATAAAGCGCCGTGCTGAATATTTTTCCACAATGATGATAGAAGCGCCGGCGGTAATAACAGGCATAAGTGCTGCCAACTGAAAATTAGAATGACAGGCAGGCATAGAGGTCAAGACGCGATCGCTGCCGCGCAATGATACTTCCCAATCGCCATATAATCCAGAAAACACCATGTTTGCATGGGTGAGCACGACACCTTTAGGGCGCGATGTGGTTCCTGAGGTATAGATAATTTGAACCGGATCTTCAGAATTAAGATCACAGGAGTGACGAAGCATCGGTGTTTCTTGGCAACGCATAGACCAAAAGTCGTAGATGCCTTGCTCGCCTTCTTTAACCGTGCCGAGCTCTGTATAAATTTTTGAAAAGTCAAAGTCGCTTTTAGGTGATTCGCTTCCCGCTCGTGCAATTAAAACGCCCTTAGGGAAATAGTGGCCACGTTCTAAAAGTTCTTGATAGGTCTCGTAAAAGAGGGGTTCGACAACAACGCAAACCGCATCGGAATTCTCCAAGATGTATTCAGCCTCATCAGCTAGATACTGCTCGTTGATTGGTACGACAACAGCGCCAATCTTGCTAAGCCCAAACAGACACATCAGAAATTCAGGTGAGCTGTGTAAATGAAGTGCTACATGATCCCCTTTTTGAATGTTGAGCGACAAAAAGACATTGGCGATGCGGTTAACGTCCTCGTCAAACTCTGAGTAGGTGTATTCAAATACATCACCTACTCTGTTGTGAAACGTGAGAAAATGGCGTTCTCCTTTGCGATCAACGACGCTTTGCCACAGATCTCGTAACGTTTCGTTTCCAACGATGTCAGCCATTTCACTTCCTCCTTGCGAAACCTCACTGACGTATCCAAAAACACCTAAATCCCCTGAATGTTTTTTGGATAGAAACTTACTTCTGTTTTGAGAACAACTGAGAAAAAGTTGCGCGTGATGTACTCATAACCAGGTGCATCATGCGTGTTCTCAAAAGAGAAGTAAACCTGCCGCCATCTCCCCTCATAATTTTCTGGAGAGGGCACCCTCTCCGTGACAGGTAACCGAAGAGAGTGCCGAAAATATAAGCGTTTGCTCATTACGAGCGATAGACGGGAGAGAGGGAAGGGAGAACCCGTATACTGCTACTCGCTTGCTTTAACTACGTTTTGGGCAATCAACGCATCAATTTCATCAGCGGTGTAGCCAAGCTTGGTTAATACATCAATAGTGTCGCCACCTTGCGCTGGCATAGGACGCCATACCTGACCAGGAGTTTGCTCAAAGCGAGGCATGGGAGAGAGACCCTTGAACGTGTCGCCATCTTTGGTTTCCCACTCGATGAAGTTACCGCGCATCTTCATATGCTCATCGGCAACCATATCTTCAAACTCATAGACACTTTGTGCTGCAATGCCTTGTTCAGCAAGAATATTCTCAAGGTCGAGCTTGGTGCGCTCTGAAAGCCACTGTTCAAGACGCTTTTCGAATTCAGGAGCAATTGACATAGAGAGCCACAATGATGCGGTGTCTTCAGGTACCTCAGGAGTACCCCAAACATCGCCCATGCCAAGGGTCTCAAGCATCCATTTGTTTTGGCGGATACCAAAGAGATTCAAAGCAATGAAGCCGTCAGCGCACTTGTAAACACCAATGCCGCAGAGGTTTTGGTTGCGAGCGCCCGCGCGAGGCCACTTAACCCCATCGTTGAGATAATCAACCAAATAGTATTGGCTCATGTACATGATGCCCTCATACATTGCCCAGTCGATGCTCTCGCCCTGGCCGGTGCGCTCTACTTTGTGGAGTGCTGCTAAAGTTGCTGCAATCAACAGATAGCTATTGATGTAGTCACCAGAGTAGGGCATGGTGATCATAGGCTGATCAGGAGTGCCGTTTTGGCAGGTAAAGCCAGCATAGGGGCCTACGGTACCATCGTAAGCAGGACGCTTTACACGGTTAGGGTCACCATAAGCGCCAAAGCCTGAGCAGTGAACAATAACAAGCTTGGGATTTGCTGCCCAGAGGTCCTCATCCGTGATGCCCTTGCGAGCCCAGGTGCCACCTTTTGAAGACTCAAAGAAGATGTCGGTATCTTTGAGCATTTTTAAAAGGACTTCTTTGCCCTCAGGGGTGAATTGATTGAGCGCAACAGAGCGGCAGTTACGACGTTCGGCCTGGGCTGCGTTTTTAGCATCGCGCACCGTGTCACCATAGCCGGTATTCTCAAGCCAGGTTACATCCGCTCCCCAGTCGGCCATAATATTGCAAGCACGAGGTACTGCTTCTTCCATTGCAGCGAAAACAATTTTTACATCATCCAAAACGCCAAAGCTGGGCTTTTCAGTTGGAATTGCCATGATTACTTCCTCCTTGGTCGCGGTGAGTGACCGTTAGCAGGATCACTCACCGTAGTGGTCTTAATAAAAGGGCTTAGCGATACTTCTTGAGTGCATTCTTTGCAGTGGTAAGGATCATCATTTCGTCAGTACCACCAGAGACGCGATCAACGCGCAGATCACGCCAGAAGCGGTTAATGCGGTGTTCGCTTGCTACCGAGATACCACCCATGATCTGCATAGCGTCGTCAACAACCTTGAAAGCAGCGTTTGCGCAGTAGTACTTGCACATTGCCGCTTCGCCTGGATCGAGCTCGCCACCGTTGGTGTCAGCTTTCCAAGCTGCTTCGTAGAGCATGTTTTTCATAGCGTCGAGGCGAATAGTCATTTCGGTGATCTTGAGCTGATTGAGCTGGAAGCGACCAATGGTCTTACCAAATGCTTCACGGGTGTTTGCGTGACGCAGGGCATCCTCATAGGCACAAATTGCATTACCGTAGTCACAAGCACCTACAAGCCAGCGCTCGAAGTTAAAGTCGCTTACGCCGCGGTTGAAGCCATTTCCTTCTTTACCAAAGATGTCAGACTCATCGAGCTCGACATCGTTGAGGTAAACCTCGCAGCAGCTATCCATACGAAGACCAAGTTTATCCAGAGGGCCAAGCTCAATACCAGGCTTGCTCATATCGACCATGAACTCGGTGAATACGCTTGGATCATCAGCGTTTTTAGCCATGATGACGAGCCACTTAACACCCTTAGAAGAAGTGATAAAGGTTTTGGTTCCATTTAAGTAAATCTTGCCATCGCGGCGCTTATAGTTAGTGGTGAGAGAGGAGACGTCAGAACCAGCTCCTGGCTCGGTGCATGCTGAATTCCAAATTTGCTCGCCCGTGCCAAGGTAAGCTAAAACTGCATCAATCTGCTCTGGAGTTCCTTCACGAATAATGGTCTCAAAACCAGGAAGCTGATAAAGAACATAGGTTGGTCCACCATACTGACCTAATACCTCATAGACTGCCATAAGGGTTACCATAGGCTGTTCAAGGCCAGCTCCACCGTACTCTTCAGGGAGCATAATTTGATCGAAGCCTAAATCACAGAGACCTTTGACCCAGCGAAGCGGATACTCATGCTTCTGATCGCACTCTAAGAAGTACTGCTCCCAAGGCTCGCTTTCCATATAGTCGCGATATGCTTGGACAATAAGTTCTTGATCGTCGCTTAATTTGAAATCCATTGTTTGTTCCTCCTTTTGGGTACTACTCATTTGAGCAAGTAGTACAGTTCCTCTTTGCTTTGTGTGTTTTTTCGAGCTATCCACAAAGCGTTGTGTAAGCTTACAAAGGTAAGCGCGTTACCGTGATATAAGAGCCGTTATAAAAGTCCTGGCTCTGTTTATGCCAACCTGTTCTTTGAAGAAGGTGGCACCGTGTTCAAGAGCGTCATTGGCCGCATCAAGTGCTTTGGTGTAGTGCAAGAATGCGTGAATGACACCTTCAAAAATCTCATAGCGATAGGGGATGGCATACTGATCGCAAATTGCTGCAAGAGTCGATGAGTCATCTTTGAGCGGATCGTATTCTGCAGCGGCAATGTAGCAAGCAGGCATGTCATGGGTCATATCGTTTAAGAAAAGATTTGCATAGGGTGAGGTCTTTAATTCCTCAAGATCATTGGCGTAGAGTTGCTGGTAGAAAAGCCAGTCGGCTTCTGCAAGACCATCCCAAGGGCCTCCGAGCAAACGCATGGAAGACGAATCCTGGAGTCCGAACCAACCATAGTAGAGAAGAAGGCACTTGATGTAGTCGATGGAGGTGGTTGTGTCGCGCAAATAAAACGTTGCTGCAAGGTTTAAGTGAGCACCACCTGAGTCTCCCGCAAATCCTAAACGTTCGGTGTCGATACCGTAAGGGGCACCGTTTTCATGGATGAAGCGAGCCACAAAAGCAACCTCTTCAACTGCTGAAGGAAACTTTGCTTCAGGGGAGAGGTGGTAATCAACTGCCACGACGATAGCGCCCGTGTTTTGTGCAAGGATGCGGCAGATACGATCATGGGTATCAAGATTACCTAAGCAAAAGCCGCCACCATGGACATAAACAATGCAAGGAGTCTTTTCAGTTGCACTCTCTTTGCCTGAAACCGCCTCATCGGTAGGATAGTAAAAACGAACGGGGAGGGATCCGTGAGGTCCATCAAATGTCTCATCAAACGTGAGTTTCATGACAGGGCCACCTTCAACCCAGAAGGAGCGACCAAGCACGTAGTTTTCACGCATGATATCGAATCCTACTGAGGTGTCATTCGCATCCCCTGCGAGAGAATCCTCTTTTGCAAGAACTGCTTTCATTTGAGGATTAATGCGAGCTAATACATCAAGTTTATTCACGAGATTCTCCTTCTTTGGAGGGATGCTTCCTCTAGGGGAAGCATCCGTTTTCACGTAAGAGGTATGGCGATTAGGCGGTTGCGTTAGGCGGTTGCGGTTTTGCTTTCTTCAGCTTGAACGTCAGCTGCAATTTCTGCGGCAACCTCATCGGCTACGATTTCGTTGCGATGCTTCTTGATGGAGCGAAGGAGCATGAACAAGCTTGCTGCACCGATGACTGCGAAGAGAATTTCAAATCCAAAGATTCCTGTGAATGCTGCAGTGCCCTGAGCATCGATCATGGAGCCGTACCAAGTGTGGATGAATACGTCTGGCAAGAAGCCGATTACGGAGAGCAAACCAGCTGCGGTACCAAAGATTCGCATAGGAATCTTTACCTCAGACAGTGGGGATGAACCGATTGAGAATGCGCCGTAGGTGGTGAAGCCAAAGATAACAACCAGGATGGATGCGATCATTGCGCCTTCTGCTCCGTGAGGATAGAGGATAAATGCAACTAATACTGCAATCGAGAGAATGAAGCCACCAATGATAGTCTTTGAAGGGCTCTTGATCTTAGTGGCAATATAGCCAACGATAGGACCAGCGAGCAAACCAATACCATAGGTGCGGATAAGGCCAACAACATTAACGAGGTTTCCATCAGCATTAAAGCACTGAGTCAAATAGGGGGTGGTGTAGGTAGCGCCCTGGTATACTGCGTATACGCAGAAGTAAGCGATGCATGCCCACATAACGCCGGGGTGTTTGATGGCTTCAAGTGCCTCAGAGAGGCTAAAGAGTTTAGCGTCTTTGTTGATCTCGCCCTTGAAATCAGGGATTAAGAAGAATGCGATAATGCCGAGAACAGCAATGGTGACTGCCAAGAATACTAACATTACCTGTACACCTACTGCGGTGTTTGCAATAGAAGCAATAATACCAGCGTTGATAAGACCAATGACAAGTCCGGTTACGCCATAGATTGAGTAAGAAATACCAATCTTGGATGCATATTCATCTTCTTCGCAGCAAAGACGAACAACCTTAAAGCGTGTACCCCACCAAATCAAAATTGAGGTAATGCCCATTGCTACGAAGAGGGCAAAGCAAACTTCAACTGAAGGTAAGGTGGCGTAAACAAAAACAAGGACTGCGGTGGTTAAGAAACCGACGGTTGCTAGGGTGCGCATACGAAACTTGTCAGCAACGATACCTGAAGGCAGGTAACAAATCATTGCTGCCAAGCCGTATGCTGAAACCATAAGTCCCAGATCGGCGTTTGTGCAGCCAAGTGCTTGCATGAGAGGATCATAGAAAACGTTCTTCAAATACATAGGCGCGTAAATGATCGATGAGCCCATCGAAATCAAAATAACGAGCGCCCACTTGTGGAGTGACGAGATGTCGCGATAGGTCACCTCGCCTTTGCTCTTAGCTAGTAGTGACATGTTAGTTCCCTTTCTTCCTTAGCTACTCTTACGAGTACTCCTCTTCGGCTTTCATGTGGTTTGTCAAGCCGATGGGACTATCGTGTGTGAACACGTTCACGATTACATCGCAAAGAGGGCGTGATTATGAAAGTGCAAGCAAGTTGGGGATAGGTTTATTTTTGGTTATGAGCAACATACTTAAAAACTAATGATGCTTCTGACCTGATGTTTAGTATGCTGATACTGAGGAGAGTAAAGAAAAATCACCTTGAGCGAATTCTTGTTATATAAGGAAAGTGTCATTGATACAAAGGCGGGTTTTTATGTCAAAATCTGAAAACACTCTTGATGATGTTCTGGATCAGAAAACGCGTCATGGTTGTGATGAAGCCTTGCAGTCTGACTCACTAAAAACTAATGTTAAACAGCCTGCAATGGATAGGCTGGTAACGCTGAATCCGGCACTCAAATATCTGGGTTTTTCACTCTTGATGGCTTATCACTATGTTATGTGGTTTAACCCTTGTAGCTTTTTTAGAACAGATTTGTTGACGGCCAATATCACGACATCATGGCTTTTTAATTTAGCGGGAACAGCACTTGTTATTATTGGTGTTGCGCTCTTCCTAGGACGCAAAAAACATCTTTCAGATAAGCCTTGGATGATTGGGATAACAGCGCTCTGTTTGATTCTTATTACGGCAGCGTTACTCTATGGGGCGCCCCTCATTTTGGATTCTGCAGTCATCTATGTATTAAGCTTTCTTGCAGGTGGCTTTGAAGGACTAATGTGGATCTTGTGGGGTGAAACGCTCACGCAAGCACGTGCTAAGTTTTCAGTAGTGCATATTGGAGTTGTGTTTGGTGCAACCGTTTTGGTGTCAATGTTGATAGCGCTCATCATTCCTGCCGATCTCATGCCGATATTTATTCTGATTCTGATTACCTTATCTGCCTTTTTCTTATATCGACAAAAGACAAACCTTGCAATTTCATATCCAGTCCTACTGCCGCGCGATACCGTAAAGCCCGCATTTACAAGTGTTATGGCGGTGTGTAGTGTGGGGTGTGTTACGGGAATTGCTTGTTATTACTTAGTAGCCATTGTCCCTTGGGAACAATTTGTGAGTGGTGAATACATTTTTGTTGTTGGCGTAGTTTCGGGTGCCTTGCTGATCTTGCTCGTATCGGGGTTGAGCATACTGTTTAAAGCAAAAGCTTCTATGTTTAAGTTATTTCCCTATTTTTTGGTGTTTGCCATTGTGGGATTGTCGATTTTCTTGTCGAGTTTACTCCTTGAGCCGCTCTCATTTGTGGTAGGGCTTAGCGTTTCTTCTCTTTTAGAAGTATCTCTTATTATGTATTTTGGAACTTTGATGCAACGAGGGTTCTTTGCTCCTGCGTTTGCTGTCGCATTGTCAGTTGCTTCTGTTCGTATTGGCATTGCACTGGGAAATTGCCTCGGACTGTTTTATGAAATGAATCCTGACTTAGCGCAGGTTGCCGTTGATCCTACAACGCTTATTTTTATTTGTGTTCTTGCTTTTGTTTTGGTTCCTATAGTGAGATGTGAATCTCGATTTGTTGCTCTTACTACTGAGCCTGTTGCTCCTTCTGAAATTGACACAATTTGCAATCAGATTATTGCGGAGTTTAAGCTTTCTGAGCGCGAGGGAGAAATCCTCAAATTTATTGCGCGTGGTAATACGGTAAATAGCATTGCCTCTAAATTGGTGATTTCTCCCCACACCGTCAATACGCATATCCGTCATATTTATGACAAGGTTGGTATCCACAAACGCGGTGAACTACTGGAATACATCAATATGAAAAAGGAAGAAAAGATCAGCTAAACGACAAGAAGCGATAGGTTATGTGACGATGAGTCTTCCTGCGTTGGTCTCTTCAGACCCGTTGTCTTCTTTTTCAGTTTTCCATTGGGTAGTTCCTACTGCTTGAGTAAGGGCTTCATCATGAGATACTACGAGTACGGCACCTGGGAAGTTGACTAAAAGATCCTGTAGAGCGGTGATAGAGCCAACGTCAAGGTGATTGGTTGGTTCATCAAGTACGATCAGGTGCGGATCATGGACAAGTTGCATGCTCAAAAGGAGTTTACGCAACTCGCCAGGACTAATGTCGTCACCCTCAAGAATGCGGTCAGGGTCAGAGTTAAGCTTTGCCACAATTGACAAAACAAGTCCTCGTTGTGCTTGATCAAGGCTGCGAATCTCGGTCAATGCGTGCGCGCGCATAGTCTCATCGACTTCTTGCGGAAGGTAGGCTAGAGTAACGGATTCGGTAATGAGCGCCACTATCTCTCGCACCAAAAGGCTTTTTCCTGTTCCGTTCTGGCCAGTAAGCGCAATGTGGTCAGTAGGAGAAATCCAAAGCTCGGGGATGGCTAAGCTAAATTCTCCTGCATGAAGCATGCCTTCTGGTAGATGAATAAGTGTTTTAACGCGTGCGGTGTTGCCAAATTCTTTGAGCGATGGGGTGTAGCGCTTTGAGACAAGATGGTCAGAGAGTTGAGCTTGAGCGCGATCCAGTCTTCTATCCATGGTCGCAGAAAGCTTTCCCGTTACTCCGTCTTTCCCTGACACGATAGCGCGTCCAATACGTTCGCGCCCATCGCTATCTTTTTTATCAAGGTGTGCACGGCTACGTTTTCCTTTTTGACGTGCAGCATCCTCTCGTCTGCGATCTGCTTCTTTTTTGAGCCGCTTTACCTCACGTGCTGCATTAGCGCGTTCCTTTTGCGCCCGAGTGCGGTCTTGTTCTGCCTGCGTGCTTGCTTGGGTATATCCTCCAGGACGCATACGTGCGCAACCATCCTCAAAAATAAGACTTTGTTCTACGAGTGAATCGAGCAGGGCGCGATCATGAGAGATTAGAATCCCAATACCGCGAAAGTTTGCAAGAGCATTATAAACACAGGTTTTGGTAGGTGCATCAAGATTGTTAGTCGGCTCATCCATGGCAAGCACATCAGGTCTTGCATAAAGGGCGCACGCGATTTGAATACGTTTTCGTTGCCCGCCTGAAAGCTCGTTGAAGCGCCAAAACCAATCGTCTTCGAGCATAAGTGCCTCTTTGATTGTCCGTCCCTCGCGACCCCAATCATAGGCAAGATCAAGCATGTTGTCAGGAACAATAGCGCTATCTTGTGGGCAGTAAACTGAGAAGAGTGCAGGTGTAATATTTCCAGAATTGGGCTTGAGGATACGTGCGGCAATACTTGCAAGGGTAGTCTTGCCGCACCCGTTGTCTCCAATGATGCCGATCCAACCTTGTGGGAAGGTCGCCGTGATAGGACTAAACACAGGAGAAGTTGCTTCAGGATAGGTATAAGTGATGTTATTGAGTTGTAATTGCATAGCGCATACCTCGCTTTTCTAAAAGAGAGGTCGCGTGATGATTGGGGTGAAAAAGCAAACAAAGACTAATTCGAGCAAAAGCAGAGAAGCAAGGATTCGAGCAAAAGCGGAGAAGCAAGACACAATGCAGCACCCAAGAACACGCGACCAAAATGCATAACGGTCGATGTGGGGTGCCCAACAAAGGGCATTGCTAGTTCTTCATCCAACTTTCCTAACTCTAAGCGTCGCTTGCCAAAGGCTCCGCTGAAGCGAATAAAAAGATCGGCTCCGATTGTAACTAAGGTTTGCTCTGTCTGCAAGGGAAGGTTTACGAATGCAAACTCAATTATGAAAGTGAGTTCAATTAGTTTTGTGCTGCGCAATGGTATATATTGCACACCGTTTGACCTTGTCGTAACGTCAAGGTGCATGATGGGTTGCGTTAGGGATGGATGATAGAAGAGATGAGCTTATGAGTAATCAGCGTTATACCGTTGGCGAGCTTGCAGAATTAGCAGGTGTGAGCACACGTACCTTGCGTCATTATGAAAGCCTCGGACTTCTGGCTCCTCAGCGTACGCACAATGGGTATCGCTCCTATAGTGAAGCTGATGCCAAAACGCTTGCACAGATTCAAGCTATGAAGTTGTGTGGGTTGCCGCTTGCCACAATTAAGCAGTTGATTCAGGCAGCCCCATCGCCTGCTGAAATATATAGAGAACTCACCGCGCATTTATGTGCTTTGCGCGCTCAAGGCGAATCGCTCGACGCATCCATCCGAAGAACGCAAGCATCGCTTGCAGCAATTGAAAGGTTAGAGCATATGAGTACAACCGATGCCTTTGAGGCTTTAAAAGCTCAAGGAATTCAACAATTTGAGGAAACTTACGGGAAAGAAGCGCGTGAGCGCTACGGCGATGAGGCAATCGACGCCTCCAATAAGCGCATGATGGATCTCTCGCAGGATGAATGGGACGCTAAGGAGCTTTTGGAAGAGAGCATCAAAGTTCAGTTACGCCTCGCGTTGGCTGATGGGAATCCGGAGAGTGAAGACGCGCGCGAATTAGCACGTATGCATAAGCGTTGGATTGGCATTCATTGGGGAAGCACTGATGACAAGGCGGCATATGTGGGACTTGTGCAAGGATACCTCGCTGATCCCCGGTTTGTGGCCTATTACGACAACGCAGCGGGAGAGGGAGCAACTGAATTCTTGGTGCAGGCGGTTATGGCGTATCAAGCAAGAGGCTGATTGTGCCTGCTCGCGCGTTGCCGTGCTGCATCTTTTGCGTAAGGGGAGGATTCAGATCAGAGCGAATTAATAAATGCTTCAATGCAGGTATTTATGGCGATGGGGTTATCGCAATTGGAATTGTGTCCGGCATCCGCGATCCAATGGATAGGAGTGCCGGTATGCTTTTCCCAGGCGCGGTTGTAGCGTTTTGCTGCTCCCGCCCTATCTTCTTCTCCGCAAATAAGGAGGTAGGGACAGGGGATTTCGTAGGGTCGATTAGCCTTAACAGCATCAGCGAGCACCGTAAATCCATGCGCTGCAAGCTCACAATATTCTCGCTTTTGATAGTCAAGCATCATGTCACGCATAAGGTTTTGCGCATAAGGGGTCGTAGCGTTGCCCTGCGATCCAAGGCGGACAAGTGTTTTCCAAGGGATTGAGAGATACATAAGCTTGGTGTGACTAAGCGCGGCAAGCTCCCAATTGCTGTAATAGTGTCGCTGGAGTGAGCATGAGTCAATGGAGATGAACCCTTTGGCACAAGAAGGATACAGCTCCATAAAGACCTGCGCGGTATAGCCACCCATCGACTGACCAATAAGAATGGGGTGGGTAATCTGCTCTTGTTGGCATATAGCATGCAACCAGGTGGCAAGATCATCCATTGTCCAAGTCAGGGTAAAGGGGCACGATAGACCATGTGAGGGTGGATCCCAGACAAGCACATTTGCCTTATTGATAAAGTACTCAACTTGTTTTTCAAAGAGGCGATGATCTGCAGTGAGTCCTGGTAAAAAGACAAGCCACGGGTGCGGGGTGTATTCTTGCGACTGCGGGCTTGATTGGGAGTTTGATTGCGAGTTCGGTTGAGAACTCACCCAGTACGTAATGGTGCCCTGGGAGGTGGAGTAGGTCTTTTGAGTAAGCTCATCAAATATCATAGCGTGTGCCTTTCAAAGCCTTCGAGTCGACAAGATCACGGTATCATAGATTGATACAGAGAGGCCATAAGGGCTTGGTCTGTTGTAAAGGAGCAATGAAGGGGCGATGAGGAGGCGATGAGATGACTGCGCAGGTGTATGCTCGCTTTATGGCGCGTGATGGATCAGGACTTTGGGAAGTTACCAGTGCTGGCATTCAGGTTGATGGCGATCTTTGGCGTTTTACTCCGACATCATCAGTAATTTGCGCTATTACGCCGGGTCATACTGAGACGCACACAAAGGTAACTGAAGAAGACGATGGATTTGGTGCATGGGCGGCACTTGCAGTTTATCAAGAGACGCAAAGCCTAAAGGATGCCGGTCTTGCTGCATGGGCGCTTGGTGGAAAACAGACTTATGTAGACGTAGAACATCGTGAGATTAGCGGTACTATCCAACTTTCTATTAACGGACTTGATCGACCTCGTGAGTTTAACTGTTCGCTGCGATATAGAGAAGAGGGGCGATGGGTTCAAGCAGATGCAGTGCAAGCATTTGCTAATGCGACCAAGAAGGCGATTGAAGAATATCGCGCACATCATATTTAATCTTCTTTAATCTTTTCATTTGTCTTAAGCCTTTGACTCGCTTTAATCCTCTAATTCGCGTTCAATCTCACGACGACGTTTGATGGCATCATGGATAGTAAGTGCGATCGCGCAAAATCCAACGACAAAGCCTATACCAAAAAATACGATGCCAATAGCAAAGTCTCCGAGCCACGCTACGTTGCTAATGCCGACGATTTGAATCTCAGCAATAATGCGCATGCATGAGGTAAAAACACCAACAATTACGCCACAGGCAAGGGCAAAGATGCATACGTAGTCCCAAGGAATGGTATCTACTTCAGCAAAGCGCTTATAACTAGAAAAAGACCCTGATTTTGTCTGCATGGTGATTGAGACAACGCCTGCAAGAAGGATAGTTAGCATGAGAGGAAATTGAACGTGTATGACGTGGCTTCCTAGTTCGGTCATGATGGGGTGATCAGTTGTGTAGGCTACTTGATCAAGAAGGATTGCGTAATAGAGACTTAGTAGTGATCCGATGAGTAAGATATACGCGCTTACTTTAATAGCGCGATTTTCTTCCTTTTCAAGTCGTTCATCTTTAGGACCCATTATTTCATTCCATTTTCGTGTGAGATACATGATTTCCCACTCCTATTCCCAGAAAAGATCATTAAGCGTTTGGCCGAGTGTTTTGCAGATTGCAGTGCAGAGCTTGAGGCTAGGATTGTAGCGTCCTGCTTCAATAAGACCAATGGTTTGACGCGTGGCGCCAACCGCATCGGCAAGCTGTTGTTGAGAAAGTCCAGCTTCGATACGTGCTGTTTTCATCCGTTCGTTTTTTGTGTCTTGCACGTGGTTTTCTTTCTTTTAGCTTCGCGTATAGGATCCTAAGTTAATGCAACATATATATTACATGTACATTATATATTGCATGTATGATCTGTCAAGCGGATACCATATCGATGCTCTATCAAATACTCCTCATATCAAACGCGCACTATATTGAGCATGCGTGCTTGTGGTAAAAAGAACATAAGATTACGAAAGTGGAGTTTGTTCAGATAAAGCTTATAAAAAGCCCATGGAAAGAAGGGAAGTTCTATGAAAGAACATATTGAAGTGTTTGATTACAGCAAGACAATTTTTGAAGCACTGCAAAAGGGCGTGCTTCTTACTACTAAAACAGAGGATAAAACCAACGCCATGACTATCTCATGGGGCTCATTAGGAATTGAGTGGGGAAAGCCTTTATTTATCACCTTTGTACGTACCAGTCGCTTTACCCACCAGCAACTGAAAAAGAATCCTGAATTTACCATTAATATTCCGATGGGTGAATTTGATTCAAAAATTTTGGGTATTGCAGGAAGTAAGAGCGGTTATGACATTGATAAGATTGCTGAACTTGGTGTTACGCTTGAAGAACCTGAGATTATTTCTGTTCCTGGAATTAAAGAATTACCTTTAACGCTCGAGTGCCGTGTTGTTTATCAGCAAACGCAAGATCTAGCTCGTTTGAAGGATGAATACTGCGAACAATTTTATCCGCAAGATGCTTCTGGTACCCATCATGGTAGCAACAGGGATTGTCATACTGCTTTTTACGGCGAGATTGTGGATGCTTATATCATCAATTAAATCATCGTTGATTCTAAAACGTCCTGATTTTAGCCATGATTGGCGATTTTAAGGACGTATCTATACCAGGCTAAGCTCTTCTTGAAATCAAAAGATTCATGCGCGATAATGGGAACATGTGTTCGTATTATCGCTACATAGCAATAGATTTGAAGTCTTTTTACGCTTCAGTTGAATGTCAAGACAGGGGGCTTGATCCGCTTGCTACCAATTTGGTCGTGGCAGATGTTTCACGTTCTGAGAAAACTATTTGCTTGGCTGTATCGCCCTCACTTAAGGCATATGGGGTTGGTGGGAGAGCGCGCCTTTTTGAAGTAATTCAAAAAGTTCGTGAGGTAAACGAGAGACGTTCGTATCGTTTGCAAACGAGGGCTACATCGCCGGTAAATCCAGTTACGGTAAACTCCTTTTACAGACCCTGCTTACCTTTTGAGAGAGACTGCACGGGCTATGATATTGATCATCATCGCATTACGCATAATGCTGCTTTCGCAGGGGTGTCGTTTTATGACAGTGAGGTTAAAGCTGATCCAACGCTCGCGCTCGACTACCTCATCGCCAAACCTCGTATGGCGCGCTATATTGAGGTGTCGGCTCAAATTTATGATGTGTACTTAACGTATTTTTCACCAGAGGATATTCACGTCTACTCGATTGATGAGGTGTTTATTGACATCTCAAAATATGCAAGTTTGTACGGACTTGATGCAGCTACGCTTGCGTCACAGGTAATTACTGAGATTTACCAAAAGACGGGCATTACGGCAACAGCAGGTGTGGGCACCAATCTCTACCTTGCTAAAGTTGCTATGGATATTCTTGCAAAACATGAGAGACCTGATGCAAATGGCGTGCGTATGGCGCTTCTTGACGAACGTGCGTACAAAGAGCGACTGTGGGATCATGAGCCAATCACAGATTTTTGGCGTGTAGGCAGAGGGTATGCTAAAAGGCTTGAAGCACAGGGTCTTTTTACGATGGGTGATGTGGCGCGATGCTCTCTCGGTAAACCTGGTCAGAGGTTAAACGAAGAACTATTGTTTAAGTTGTTTGGTAAAAATGCAGAGCTTCTGATTGATCATGCTTGGGGGTATGAGCCAGTAACCATGCAAGAGATCAAAGCGTATAAGCCCTCTGTTAATTGCAAAGCATCAGGACAGGTATTGCAATGCCCTTACAGTGCGACCAATACGCGCACAGTAGTTTGGGAGATGGCGGATCAGCTTGCTCTTGATCTAATGGCAGAGGGCTTAGTCACTAATAAACTGACCTTGACTATTGGATATGATCGCACGAGCTTAGATGATCCTATGGCCTTAGCTGAATTTTCGGGTGAAATGAAAGAAGACTATTATGGGCGCCTTGTACCTAAACATGCGCACGGAACTATTAATTTGAAACATTATTCGTCGCTTTCGCATGATCTCACACAGGCGGCGGTGCACTTATTTGAAGATATTATTGATCCGAGTCTTTTGGTGAAACGAGTAACTATTTCAGCAGATCAGGTTATTAGTGAGTCCGAAGCTGAAGAACTTCAAAGTCATGCACAGCAATCTCTCTTTGATCTTTTTGACGATGGGGATACAAACAATCCAAACAACGAATCAGCACAAAAAGATAGACAGCTTCAAAGTGCGCTTCTTGATGTACGTGAGAAGTTTGGTAAAAACGCAGTAGTGCATGCGGTGAGCCTCAAAGAAGAGGGTACTGCGCGTGAACGTAATGCTCAGATTGGGGGACATAGTGCATAAGGATTATTCTGACATTATTGATTGCACGCGTCCTCAATCAAGGCACCCTGCCATGTCTTTACATGATCGAGCAGCGCAGTTTGCTCCTTTTGCGGCCCTTACGGGGCATGGAAGTGCGCTTGCTGAAGTAGCGCGCATTACTGAGAAAAGACAGGGGCAGAGTGATGCTGACCTTATGGAACTTAATCAGTCGCTGGATTTATTACATGAGCATTTACGAGAGCGGCCTCTTATAAAAGTCCATTGTTTTGTTTGTGATGCGATTAAAGAAGGTGGTTCTTTCTACGAGCATGAAGGTAGACTGCGCGTTATTGATGAGGTGTATAAACGTCTTGAATTTGTCGATGGGACACGAATTCCACTGGCAGACATTGTGAAGCTTGAGATCAAGCAGTCCTTAAAAACGGGCTAGCTTCCATTGATTTCTTGTTCACTGTGTTCAGCTTTGAATTCTGTGAGTTTATCATTGAGGGTTTTAATGTTGCGCTTGTTGATAAGAGTGAATACGACACTCATAAAAGCAAGAATAATCAGATAGGTAACGGTAAAAGCAATCCAGGCTCCGACGTTGTCAGCAGGAAACCAACTAAACGCAGCACCGCAGAGTGCGAGTATTGCATAGAGACAGATACCAAAAAAAGATAAGCGCCAAACGTAGCCCATACGCTTAATGAGAACGGGAGTAAAAAAGATCAGTTGTAAAACAGCGCAGATTAGCATGGCAGCGCCAATGCTTAAGCACATGATAATACCTGGCTTGGCAGCTTCATCGGCAAAGGTTAGCCCAAAGATACAGCTAAAAAGAATAAGTAAGGTAAAGCCAATACAAAAATTGACTAAAAGATCCTTGAGTACCTTGCGAGGTGAAACTTTTTCAGAATTAATGATTTTACTGGCTTGCTTATGGGTGGTATTCAGGATGGTTTTGCTAGTCATGATAAGCTCCTATAACCGTTGCGCTCTCTATCAATTGCTAATCAGGAAATTACACGCCAAGACGGCGTTTGAGCTCTTTGGCGTACATGCGTGAGACGATGACTTCTTCATTATTGTCAAGCCGGGCAAGCAGCCGTCCTCCTACGTAAGGACGGAGACTTTTGACGCGATATAAATTGATAAGGCAACTTTTGCCTGTGCGCACAAAACTTGTATTTGCTAAGTTGTTTTCAAGCTCGGAGATAGTGGAATTGGTCTCGAACACAGATTGGCGTGTATACGCAAAGGTGTGACGATCAACCGTTTCTATATAGAGAATGGTGCCGATGGGTATGACAACGGTTTCGCCGTTATGTTTGCCGATAAGATGGTGATCATGCATCCGAATGCTTGCAATGAGTCCGGTAATTTGTTCGTCTACTGCAGCACAACGGATGCGTATTTCAGTATCCTTTAGGGTTTTATCCGTTTCTATGATCAGATTCACAGGGTGTCTCTTTCATGTAGAGGTGTCTTTTCCGTAAAGGCTACGCAATAACTTTGGTGAAACTGCTTTACCGGTAACTGAGCGAGTTTTTTGGTTGGTACGGTTCTAACGTAATGAAAACTTGTTTCTGCGAAAAGCGAATTGGTGTGAGTTGCACTAATTCATGTCGGAGATGCACTGATGCATTGTGCTCTGTACTTTCGCGTGGGATGAACGAAGGTAGCCGTAATATTTTCCGAGCTTAACAATAAAGATTCCCGTAACAATTACTGATGCCAGTTCCGCTAAGCTAATTGCTGCCCAAAGACCAAACGCACCTAAGAGTAAGGGCAATATAAGTATTGCTCCAACCTCAAACACAAGCGTACGAAGAAATGAAATGGTAGCCGATATTGTACCGTTATTAAGTGAAGTAAAAAAAGAAGAACCAAAAATAGAGAAACCCATGAGTAAGAATGCAAATGAATAAATCTTGAATCCTTCTGTGGTCAGATCAGCAAGATAGGGGTCATACCCAACAAACACCTGGGCGATTGGTTGGGCAAATGCTTGTGCAAGAGCAAACATTGCTATGCCCGAAACACCAATGAATACAAGACCTTTTTTGAGAAGACAACGCATTTCTCTGGTGTTTTTTGCACCGAGCTGATAACTCATCAAGGGGGCAGAACCCATAGAATACCCCATAAACACGGCAGCAAAAATCATGACGACATACATGATTACTCCATATGCCGCGATTCCCTCTTCGCCAAAGTAGCGCATCATTTGTAGGTTATAGAGAGTGGCTACAAGAGATGCTGCAATGTTGGAAACCATTTCTGATGATCCGTTAATGCAGGCTCGTTTTAGTAGATGTGGTTCAAAGGTACAACGTCCTAACTGAAAATAACTCGTATTCTTATGCATAAAATATACAAGACCTGCACCGCCGCCAATTACTTGACTAATATTTGTTGCAAGAGCAGCACCTTCTAGTCCCCAACCTATAGCGCCGACAAGGAGAGCATCAAGGAAAATATTAGAAAGACCAGCAGCGAGAATGACAAAAAAGCCAATTTGAGGTTTGCCTGCAGTTACGAAAAAGCTCTGGAAAACATATTGAAGCACAAAGAAGGGCAAGGTTATCATTATCATTCGGCCGTAGATAATGCTGTCATGAAGCATTTGTCCTTGAGCACCGAGAAGTGCTGCTAAAAACGGTGTGAGGAAGTAGCCACAAAGTGCAAGAATCACGCCAAGAATAGTTGCGGTGTATATCAAAAGTGAAAACGTGCGATTTGCCCGCTGTTGATCACCTTCGCCTCGCATTTTGCCAACGAGCGCCGATCCACCTGTGCCAATCATGAATCCGATAGTAGCTAAGATTGTTGCGAGTGGCATGATGAAGTTGACGGCAGCCAGGGCTGTTTTACCTGCATAGTTTGATACGAAGAATCCATCGACAATGCCATAAATTGAAGTAAATATCATCATGGCAATGGAAGGAAAAACGTATTTAAGAAGTTCAGGCCATGTAAAATGGCGGGACATATCAACAGACATGGTTTCTCCTCTACTTTGAGTTTTTTAGGGTTTAGTTAAAGGTTTTTGACATAGCTTGCGCTAGCCTACCTAGCAT
The DNA here is from genome assembly GCA_900542265.1 of uncultured Eggerthella sp. Lineage (GTDB taxonomy): Bacteria > Actinomycetota > Coriobacteriia > Coriobacteriales > Eggerthellaceae > Anaerotardibacter. The sequence goes on from UQML01000034.1 coordinate 19,375, forward strand.
GGTGGGTTTTAAAGGGAATAAACGAGCGATGGAGTTATTAGGAAAGAAAGTTACTTATTTATCGTCAAGTAGGCCCGATGCAATAAACGACTCTTTAAGTTGAGCAACGTAGCTTTCGAAAGCAGCAATAACGGTGCGACGGTGCTTTTCGTCATAGGTTGATAGGGCATGATGCTCGGCTTCAATGACAGGAGTGATATCTGCTTCAACTTGTTCACGACCTTGTTGGGTAAGCAGCAATCGACTTTCGCGTCCACTGAATGCTTCTTCTGATATAAATCCCTCCTCTCGTAGTTTTTTAACAGTGTAACTGACCGTCTGTTTGGGGATATAAGCACGATCACTTAATTGCTTTTGCGACAGGCCGTCGCATTCATAGAGTGCTGTCTCTTATACACATCTGACGCTGCCGACGAACTCTAGGGTGTA
>UQML01000035.1 GCA_900542265.1 uncultured Eggerthella sp.
CTTCTAACCTGCTTGTATAAGCTGGTCGGGACGACAGGATTTGAACCTGCGACCCCTTGACCCCCAGTCAAGTGCGCTACCAAACTGCGCCACGTCCCGTAGATGCTGCTTGCTCAAACACAGCTTGACTATAGTACTAATCCTGGTGCGTAAAATCAAGGCGCGATTGGGCTAAATCTTTAAGAAGAACTCACTTTATTGTTAACGGCAGCCTCATCGTAAGCCCTTGTGCACCCCGATACATACATCATTTATAGAGTAGCCAAAAGCTTTTTGGTCTCATCCAAAATGCGCTCGGCAAGTTCAGTCTTCGTCGCAGGCTCAAGTGTCACCATCTCTTCTTCGGTCACAAAAATAACTTGATCCTCATCTTCACCAAAAACACGCCCTTCTGAAACATCGTTAGCAACAATCATATCGGCATGCTTTTTGATGAGTTTCTTGCGCGCATTTTCAAGCACATCATTAGTCTCTGCAGCAAATCCAATAACAACTTGATCGCGCGTTTTTTGTGCACCCATAGTTGCTAAAACATCAGGATTTTCCGTAAGTGCAATAGCGGCAAGCTCTATATCATTGATACCCTTTTTCAGCTTTTTATCTGATATGCGTTCAGGGCGAACATCAGCAACAGCAGCTGCAAATATCCCAGCATCACATGTTGGAAATACTGCTTGAGCAGCAGAGAGCATCTCGCGCGCTGTCTCAACATAGACAACCTCTACCCCCTCAGGAGCTCCAAGTGCCACTGGGCCTGAGATGAGTGTCACCTCTGCGCCCCTTCTAGCTCCCGCTGCAGCAATAGCATAACCAAACTTTCCACTTGAACGATTCGTGATATAACGCACCGGATCAATAGGTTCTACCGTTGGGCCTGCTGTCACCATGAGTTTTATGCCTGCTAAATCACATTCAGTTTGACCACATAACGGATCAAAAGGATCAAGCTCTTGTTGCGTTGCGTGCACATCAGACTCTTCAGGAGCGATAACCCCATCGCCAGGTAATACATCAAAGTATTCCTGCACCACTTGGACAAGTGTTGCCGGCTCAGGAAGGCGACCTCTGCCGATATCGCCACAAGCTTGATAACCTGCATCAGCATCAATAACGGTAAGACCATAGGCGCGCAATGTTTCTAAATTGCGTTGCGTTATGGCATTTTCATACATGTGAACATTCATAGCAGGAGCAACCATAATAGGTGCCGTAGTTGCCAGTGCAGTAGTTGTCAAAAGATCATCAGCAATCCCTGCAGCAAGTTTTGCAACAACGTTAGCAGTACAAGGTGCGATCAAAAAGAGGTCTGCTTCTTGAGCAAGGGATATATGATGAATAGGATCAGATGGATCATCAAAAAGACCAAGCCCAACGGGTTCATGCGTAAGTGCTCGAAACGTAAGCGGATCAACAAAGTGAGTTGCATGATCGGTCATAACCACTTTGACCCGGAAACCAGCCTTTTGAAGTCCGCGTACCAATTCAGCAGACTTATAGGCTGCAATACATCCTGCAACCCCTACTAAAATGGTTTTCTGCGTATCAGAAGTCATCCTAAGCCCCTTTTGATTAGTCGTGTTCTGATATAGTTTAGTGACAAATTAATCGAAACTCACGCTTGTAAGTGTATATTTTATTTGATTGGTACAGAAAACGTCACACCATGCCATCGACAGATCCACATACGCCGTCATCTTTATCAAACGATGCAAATCGTTTTTCTGGTTCCAAGCCAAAAGGTACGCGTGTAAATGCTCGTGTAAGCCACACAGTTCACAAAAGCGCCTCACAACCTAACTCCCAAAAAATTCATCATGATGAATTAAAAGATGTGCGCGATTCAGTTATTGCCCAAGCCGAGCAAACAACTGAAACAGTTACACAAGCGCTTTCGAAAAAAGCTGAAGAAGTAAGCGCTCACGTTTCCGAGCGCGCCAACACAGTTGGTGATCGGGTTTCTAAAACCTCTTTAGGTAAAGTGGGTATAACCGTTGCTAATCATGTTGAGTATGCTGGACGTGCTATAGAAGACCTTGATCACAAGGTTCAAGCAGTCGAAGACGGCATCAATGACAAAATTGAAGAACGTATTCAAGAAGCAGAAGAGCGCGTAGATAAAGCTGAACCACAACTCATTAAAGAAGCACGCGCCCAGATTGCTCCTCCCTACATTAAGCTCAACTTTACAATTCTTTTTTGGATTTTTGTTATTGGTTCCATCTTAGGGCTTGTTGTTGAAGATGTATTTCATTATTTGGTCTACCACAACATGGAGTCTCGTGCTGGATTGGTATGGGGTCCTTTTTCGAGCATTTATGGTGTTGGAGCTGTTATCTTAACGTTGTTTTTAAATCGTTTTTATTACACCCATAATCTTATTATCTTTTTGATTGCCATGGTATTAGGCTCAGCTCTTGAATATGGCACAAGTTGGATGATGGAGACATTTTGGCATGCGATAGCCTGGGACTACACCGGCACATTTGGTTCTATTGATGGACGTACCAATTTTGTCTTCGGTGTGATGTGGGGCATCTTGGGTCTTTTTTGGGTACGCTGGATTATGCCACTTATCAAATCAATTATTGAACGCGTTAATGTCCGGTCGACTCTTTTTCGCATCATCAATCTCGTACTTGTGATTTTTATGACAGTAAATATTATCGTGACGATATTAGCACTTCATCGAGAAGGGCAACGTACACAAGGAATCCCTCCTGCAAATAGCATTGATCAAATGCTTGACGATCACTTCCCTGATTGGTGGATGCAACAGCGCTTCCAAAACATGACCGTAAGCGCTGATCTCTCTGATCAAAAAGGAGGAGGCACTCAGCAATCATCACCTGATGAAGCACAGCCACTCTTCCCCACGTAATGCATGAAAACACAAGAACATATTTGAGCACACGCCACTACGTTTAGGGACTAAATAAGATCAGTAATAATTTCCCACGACATTACTTCTTCAACGGCAGCAAAACTTTTTATCTGCATAGCGTCATACGTTGCTAGTACCTCTTTACCTGCCTCAGTTAAACCTAGACTGCGTGAAGCAAGGGTGGAGAGAGCGAGGCGTAAGTCTTCAGGCAATTGAGCAAGAAATGCCATACTATTACCCGTAACAGGGTGAGTGAATTCAAGAAAATACGAGTGAAGAAACTGACGTGTTAATCCCAAGTTGTCTGCTTTTCCTGTTGTGCCATATACAGGATCTCCAACCACACAATGCTTAATGTATTCCATGTGAACACGAATTTGATGTGTGCGCCCCGAATACAACTTGCACTCCACCAACGTAAATCCATTATCTTTAGGTCCTGCTTCAAACCGTTCGAGTACTTTAAATGTAGTCACCGAGGAGCGCGCTTGAGGCTTATCTGATACTTCCATCCGTAAGCGATTTTTATCAGAACGAAAAATAGGGGCATCAATAAGACCCGTGTCTTTTGCAATGTTGCCATGCACAAGACAAAGGTATTTACGATTAACATTGCGTGAACGAATCTCATCCTGAAGAGCAAACCCCGTATCTTCAGTCTTAGCACAGAGCATCAATCCTGAAGTATCACCATCAAGACGATGTACAATACCTGGCCTATCATCACCTTGAATGTGTGCAACACCTTCTCGCCCATAACGATAAATCAACGCATTAGAAAGCGTATTATCAGGATGTCCTGGAGACGGATGACAAATAAGACCTGCCTGCTTATTTAACACAATAAGATCAGTGTCTTCATATACAACATCAAGCGGAATATTTTGTGGCTCCATAGGAATTCGCTCGGTTTGTTCTTCAAGCTCATAAACGATAAAGTCACCGTTTGATACCAAAGTCTTTTTTGTAACTGCATCTCCATTAAGAAAAACCTTGCCTGCTTCAATTTGCTTTACTGCAAAAGAGCGTGAAGGATAGAGATCAGATTCAAACAAATACGAATCAAGGCGCATACCTGCGTGTAACTCATCGACCGTATTTGAAAGAAGCGCCATAAAAGTCTCCTAACATGATTCAGACGTATCGGAATGGGTGGTTATCATTTGCCAAAGAACAACTCCTCCAAACAATATGACGCCACAAGTAACCCCAATATCTGCCACATTAAAGGTAGGAAATGAAATAAATAAGGGTGTAATCATATCAACTACATAACCATAAACAACGCGATCAAACAGATTGCCAATACCACCCGCAAAAATAAGCGCAAGTGCAATCATCTCAACACAAGGTGCTTGCTTTGCTTCATAGAGCGCAAAGATAAGAATGATCACGCAAAGAATGGCTGTAAAGAGAGCTATCAAGCTTGTTGCATCAGAAAATGATCCCCATGCAGCACCCGTATTATGCACCAAGTCGAAACGGATAAGATGATCAACACACACATCCCCACGTCTAGGGTAAATAAACACCGACTCAGCAAGAACCTTGGTAATGCGATCGAGAAAAAACCATATAAGCACGCAGAGAGCAAATATTGCCCCATTGCGTGCTCGCTTATGTTTGCTTGTCGCAGTATCTGTCACGTCAAACAATGTATCGTTGCCTATGCTTGAGCCTCAGTGTATCCAATCTCTGCCAACGCATGAGCGCAACGCTCACAAACATCAGGATAAGCAGAATCTGTACCCAAATCACGGAAGTTCCAGCAGCGAGGACATTTATCTTTTGTCGATGGGGTTACCTCGATAGATAGCTCATCGCCAACGTTAAACTCAATACCTGAAATGATGAGCAACTCCTCATAAAATGCTGAGTCAAACTGGTTGAGTACGGCATGCATATCTTCAGGAACGGTTGCAACAACAAACGCCTCCTGTGATTTGTTAATGACTTTCTCAACACGTTTTTCCTCAAGTGCTTTGGTTACTTCATCACGGAGTGCCAGAATTTGCTCAAATTGAGTCATCACAGTTTGAGCTGCACCTTCTGGAATTTGAGGTACCAGATCGGAAGCCGCTGGCCAACCAGCAAGCTGAACAGACTCAGCATGATTATCCTTCATAAAAGCAACAGGATAGTTCTGCCATACCTCTTCAGTAGTGAAAGAGATAATAGGAGTTAAGATACGAACCAAAACCTCTAAGATATCCATCAATACCGTCTGAGCAGAACGACGTAAAGGAGAATCAGGAGCTTCTGAGTAAAGACGATCTTTAAGCGCGTCCATATATACAGCAGATAGGTCCCCTACCACGTAATCATAAACAAGGCGATAAACCTGGTGGAACTTATACTTATCGTACGCCTCATTCACCTCATCAAGCAATTGCTGCAAGCGCACGAGCGCCCATTTATCAAGGTCAGAAAGCTCATCCCAAGAAGTAATGGCAACCTCATCGCTGTAATCATCTAAGACACCTAACAAAAAGCGGAAGGTATTACGCAAACGACGATACGCATCAGCAATTCGCTTCAAAATTTCATCAGAAATAGAAACGTCTTGCGAATAGTCAACAGAAGCAACCCATAAACGCAAAATATCAGCGCCATAATCTTTCATAACGTCAGCAGGATCAATGCCATTGCCCAAAGATTTTGACATCTTGCGACCCTCGGCATCAACAGTAAAACCACAATGCATGACTGACTTATAGGGTGGACGATCATAGGCACCAATAGAGGTCAAGAGCGATGATTGGAACCATCCACGATGCTGGTCAGAACCTTCAAGATACATCTCAGCAGGAAAATGCAGTTCATCACGCTTTTGGCATACCGATGTATGGGAAACACCAGACTCCCACCAAACATCTAAGATGTCACGCTCGGGGATAATGTCTTTGCTACCGCATACTTCACAATGCGTATCAGCGGGTAGGTATTCAGAGGGGTTTTTGGTAAACCACGCGTCTGATCCCTCTTCTTCAAAAAGCTTAATAACCGCATCAAAAGTTTCTTCCGTTGCAACCGTATTGCCGCACTTTTCGCACTTAAACACAGGAATAGGAACGCCCCAGGAACGCTGGCGAGAAATACACCAATCCGGACGATCAGCCACCATTGATCCAATGCGATTCTTTGCCCATGCAGGAATCCACTCAACGTCTTCCTCAATAGCCTTGAGAGCTTTAGTGCGTAAATCGTTTTTGTCCATAGAGACAAACCATTGATCAGTAGCACGGAAAATAACCGGTTTGTGGCAGCGCCAACAATGAGGATAAGAGTGCTCAATATCTTCTTGTGCGACTAAGGTACCTTGCGACTCAAGCCACTCAATAATGACAGGATTAGCCTCATCAACATTTAAACCAGCAAACTGAGCTGCCTCATCAGTCAGAACACCATTGTCATCAACAGGCATCAACATAGGAATATCAAATTGCAAGGCTACCAAGTAGTCATCTTGACCATGTCCAGGAGCAGTATGAACAGCGCCTGAACCAGAATCAAGCGTTACATGACTGCCATAGATTACGGTCCCCGTTAAATCTTGACGAATAGGACAAATATAGGTTGTACCCGCAAGCTCTTTACCCTTCATAGTGATAACGTCTCCGTGGGCGTCTTTCACCAAGTCGTACTTTTCCCAACCAGCACGCTTTGCGACATCATCAAGGAGATCGTAGGCAAGAATAGTATGCATTCCATCTACGTCAACCATAACGTAATCAGCATCAGGAGCTAGGGACACAGCAGTATTTGCAGGAAGCGTCCAAGGCGTGGTCGTCCAAATAAGAATATAAGCTGGGTCTGTAATGCCGGCAGCTTGGAAAGGAGCAGGAATAGTGATCAGCTTAAAGTTCACAAAGATTGAAGGTGATACTTCATCCCCATATTCAATTTCAGCTTCAGCAAGTGCGGTATGGCAGTTGGTACACCAATGGATAGGTTTGCGGCCTCGATATACAGAACCATTAAGATACATCTTTTTAAAGATCTCAACGTTACCTGCCTCATAATCATGAGTAAAGGTAAGGTACGGATGCTCCCAATCAGCATTAACGCCTAAACGCTTAAAGCCTTCGCGCTGAATGTTGACATATTTTTCTGCCCACTCACGACATAAACGACGCAATACCGAAATGTCAATGGTCGCCATCTTGTCTGGACCTAAGGTCTGTTCAACCATATGCTCGATTGGTTGACCATGACAATCCCAACCAGGGATATAAGGGGTATAAAACCCACGCTGAGCATGTGATTTATTAACAAAGTCCTTGAGGATCTTGTTAAATGAATGACCTAAATGAATGGGGCCATTTGCATACGGAGGACCATCATGTAATACATGGGGCTCACCGTCTTTATTCTTCTCTAAGACTTTGTGGTAAATATCAATGTCATTCCAAAATTCAAGTCGTTTTGGTTCATTGGTGGGGAGGTTTGCACGCATAGGAAAGTCAGTATGCGGCAGATTCATTGTTTCTTTGTAGCTGTTTGCCACGACCTCAGACCTTTCTCACTGGAATAATTTATAGTGTTATAGCCTTACAAGTATATACGATGGGGTCAATCAGATCACTGTTTCCCCCACGCTGCGGTAACATTTTCTCCCCTCAAGGGGTGATATCTCCACAAAATGCCGTATTATGAGGAACAGTATTAACCGGCCACGCGGGAGAAATTATGTCGTACACCATTGTTACTGATTCATGCTCTAATTTACCCGAAAGCATTATTGATGAATATGATCTTGTTGTTCTACCTATGGTTTTCATGGTCGATGGAAAGGAATATACAAGCTATCTTAAAGGTGAGGTCACTGACTTAAAGCAGTTCTACACCATGATGCGTGAAGGAAAGGTGATCACTACTTCCCTTCCTAATCAAATGGAAGCACGCAAAACTATTGCATCGCTTCTTGAAGCAGGATCCGATGTACTCTACCTCGGTTTTTCCTCTGCTCTTTCTTCCACCTATGAAGCAATCAAAATTTTATGCGATGATTTAGCAAACGACTATCCCGAGCGTACCCTCATGACTGTAGATACGCTTGCTGCTTCAATGGGTGAAGGACTTATGGTTGTCAAAGCTGCTGAGCGTAAAAATCAAGGAGCTAGCATTGAAGAGCTTCATGATTGGGTGCAAAACAATCGCCTCAACTACTGCCATTGGTTTACCGTGGATGACCTTATGTATCTCTATCGCGGTGGGCGCGTTTCAAAGACCAGTGCTTATGCCGCAAACATTTTATCCATTAAACCAATATTACATGTTGATAATGAGGGAGCTCTTATTCCTATGGAAAAGGTTCGCACCCGTAAAAAATCAATTAAAGCCCTTGTTGATCGCATGGCACAAACCGCTTTTGAGCCTGTTAAGGATCAGATAATTTATATCTCACATGGTGACTGTTTAGAGGATGCAGAATATCTGCGTGATCTTATCAAGGAACGTTTTGGATGCGAGCGCTTTTTAATCAACTACATTGATCCTGTCGTAGGCGCTCACTCAGGTCCAGGTACGTTAGCCTTATTCTTCGAAGGTAACCCACGCTAAATCTTGAAGAGTTGTAAAATCAATTCCTTGATCTTAATCAATTTTTACCTTAAAAGGCTCATTACAGGAGCCTTTTCTTCTACATAATTTCAGTTGTTATAACTGATCGGAGTGCTTTAATAAAACGCTCGTTTTCTTTATGACTTCTGATAGAAACCATAAAGAAGCGGTTTCCTTCAATTCCTGGAAATCCCGTTAAATCCCCTACCGTAAAGCCCGCTTTTTGGAGACGCACAAGCAAATCTCCCGTAGTAGCAAGACCAAAATCTCGAGCGGCACGCTCCTCTAAACAGCACATGACATAATTTGCTTCTGACGGATACACCTTTACGCCAGGAGTGAGCGATAGCATGCATTGCATCCAAGGAATTTCTGTCTCAAGCATAGCTTGAGTAGCCTCAGTAAACTCCTCCAAGCTAGGTAATATTTTCGCAAGCACTTCATGAAACATTCCAATGGTTGACCCATCGCTAAACTGCTTAATATGCTCAATTGTGCTTGGGTGACCAACAATATAGCCCATTGGAATCCCTGGAAGACCAAAATCATCAGAAAGTGAGCGCACAACAAGAAGATTCTTATAGCGCTGCGTTAACCGCGTAAACGACTCTCCACCGAGTGCAAGCGTAATGTGACTCTCATCAATAATGACCCAGTTGCATGCATCTAAATATTCCTTGAGTGTGTTTTCATTAAGCAAGCGCGCGCACGGCATGCTTGGGTTAGCCAATACCGCACCATCAAAACTCATTCCTTGATTTTTTGCAGCCTGTGGATCCATAGCTGAAAGTGAAAAAGGATTGATAAGTTTTAAGGGATTGTGTCCAACATTAGCAACGGCTAGAAAATAATCAGCAGGTGCAGGAGCAGGAATTGCCACGTTGCAGGGACGATATGCTTGAGCCACTGCACTAATCATAGCCGATGGGCTGGTGCCCACCAGAAAGCACCCTGGATCCACCTCATTATAGCGAGCAAGCATAGTTGCAAGATGAGCACCTGTGCGGTTAGGAGTAAATGAAAGATCCCCCTCAGCAATAGCATGCGCAATTGCTTGGCGCACGCATTCAGGCGTCCCTAAAGGATTAGCGGTACAAGAAAAATCAACCCAATCGATCTCTGCTCTAATTTCATAGGGCATCGTCAGATCATCACGTGTTGTGTTGATAACCTCTCCAATAATGTTGGTAAATGAATTCAAAGAACTACTCGATTCGCTCCATGCTCTCAGCGTTGTTTGCCACCCTGTTCGTGTCAAAATACGACAAAAACGTGGAGGTCTACCCTACCATATAAACTCCACAAATAGAGCATGATAGACTATTTTTTATGGAAAACATAGGTAAGCATACCACCTACACTAGTTTTGGTGAAATGAAATCTCCCCTTGATCCCGCAAGCTTTAAACCGTGGGTTGGGCGCGCTATCCTCTTGGTTGATCTTGATGCCTTTTTCGCTTCTGTTGAACAATATGATCATCCCGATTGGCGCGGTAAGCCTGTCATCGTAGGCGGAGATCCTACAAAGCGTGGTGTTGTTTCTACTGCTTCGTATGAAGCGCGCGCTTTTGGAGTTCATTCAGCCATGCCTTCATCAACGGCAGCAAAGCTTTGCCCCCAAGCTATCTGGACGCATGGTCATTTTGCCCGATACCGCAAACTTTCACACCAGGTAATGGATATACTTTATGCTTACTCACCTCATCTTATGCAAGTAAGCATTGATGAGGCATTTCTTGACATCACGCCTACACGTGCAAACCAGACTCACCCCATCGTCATAGCAAAATATATCCAAGAAGCTGTCGATGAATTGGGTATTACCTGCTCTATTGGTCTTGGAACATCAAAACCTGTTGCCAAAATTGCCTCTGATTTAGAAAAACCCCATGGGCTGACAGTAGTATACCCGGGAGATGAAGAGGCTTTTCTCTTCCCGCTTAAAGCAGGTGTAATGTCAGGTATTGGCCCAGTTGCTCAAGCTAATCTTGCTAAATTTGGAATTCATACGCTTGGCGATGTAGCGTGCGCAAATGATACAATTTTGCGACACGTGTTTGGCAAAAATGCAACCATGATGAGAAATCGATGCCATGGGATTGATACGCCTATTCAAGATGAACCCGATGCAGTCAAGTCAGTCTCTAACGAGATGTCTTTAGCTAGAAGCATTACAAAACGTGGTGACATTGAAGCACTCATCAATACAACGGCGCACAAAGTTGGACGGCGTCTTAGACAAAAAGGACTTCAAGGAACAACTCTACATCTCAAAGTGAGATTCGAAGATCTACATATTAAAACAGTCCAGCGCACGCTCGCTGAAGTTGACTCCAATGAGCTTTCGTGGCTTCCCCTCCTACATCACATGCTTGATGATGTGTGGTGCGAAGGACAAGAAGTGCGTCTCATTGGTGTAGGTGTGTCAGGTTTTGATACCCATCCCGTACAAGAATCACTATTTGGCGATGAGATTCCCAGCCAAGTAAGCACGAAAGAACAAGCATCACTTCCTCAGCTCGACAAAAAATCACAAACGTCGCTTTTACAAGCACGAGATGCTATTGCCGATAAATTTGGTGACGACATCTTGCATTTTGGACATGAGATAAGAAGCTACAACAACGTAACCGGCAGCTCCACACGCCATAATCACAAAGATTGATCACCAGAACTAATCTCAAGAACTAATCGCTAAAATCCACCCGAAGAAGCAGCAAAGGTAAAAGTTAGTTGAATTTGAAGATGCGCTGTGCCACATGATAGGCATATAAGCTTGCACGACGTCCTGCTTCTGTAGGCAAATTAGATCCGGCATTTAGGAAGGTACGACGCAAGCGACGGTAGAGCTTGGGGTTGCGTTCATTCAAGTAATTCCAAATCTCTTTACGCATAGCCTCATTTTCAGGCGTTGGCTCCATACGCAAAAAGATCGAACAAATACACATCATCATTGAAAGGTAATTGCGCATGTAATGATACAACTTGTCATTTTCCACCGTGTCAAGATCAATTGAGTCAATCATAGTCTTAGTAACACGCACTTGCTGATCAATACGAGAGAGCATCACCGACTCATTTACAGATTGGTCTTCACGTCCAATAAAGTAGCGATACGCATCAACATTGAAATAAATCATTGATTTCACGTACGGCAGCGGCAGATACACAAAAATATTATCGACATAAAAACAATGTTCTGGTAAGGAAAGCTTGACTTCGTCACGCAACAACTCAGTGCGATAAACCACTGAGTGCATCAGCAAATATTGGGAGCTATGAAAATGCCCGACTTCATCCCAGGTGAATTCCGTATTAACAGGAAATACATTGGTATAGCGCATAGTGGTAGAAGAATTCTCAAATACCTTCTCGTAGACATAATTTGCTATAACCAAGTCAAGAGGAGCAGCATCGTTTTTCTCAAACATCTGCACTTGATTGCGCAGATAGGCCATAATGGGACTCATTGCCTCATCATCAAGCCAGTCATCAGAATCTACTACCTTAAAATAAACGCCTTCCGCATGAGCCAACCCTGTGTTGACCGCACCACCATGACCTTTATTCTCTTGATGAATAGCGCGTACAATACCAGGATGCTCCGCTTCCAGACGGTCAGCAATTTCAGCTGTGTTGTCTTTGGTTGACCCATCGTTAACTAAAATAATTTCAATATCTTCACCAAGCGGCAAAAGCGAATCTACACAATGCTCCATATATTCAGAAGAATTGTAACAAGGCACTGCAAACGATATGGTCTTCATAGGAACTTAAAAACCTTTCCTCTTCAGGTGCGCGAAACAAACAAGATTTCAACACGATAAGCGTCTCTATTATCTTTCATGTAGTGAGATGGCGATGGGGCTAATCGGCTACTGAACGCAAAGACAAAGTAAAACAAGTTTGAGGTAGGCGAACACACGAAAGGATCCTGTTACCACCTGTTGCCCGTTGAGCCGTCTCACGAAGCGCCCTAGCCTATTACTAGCAATCCTCAATTAACGTGATTGGTATCATTATTGATGTGCATATGAGCAAATACTTATGAAAGGAACTGCTGTGAGCGCCTTTATTAACACCTTGATTGATCAGGCAAAAAAAGATAAGCAAACTATTGTTTTGCCTGAAGGTAATGATGAACGAGTTTTGACGGCTGCTGAAGAAGTCCTCAAACAAGATATTGCTGATCTTATTATTATTGGCAATCCTGATGAAATTGCAGCCTCAGGACATGATCTTACGGGAGCTCAAATTGTTGATCCTCTCACCTCACCTGATCTTGAAGACTTTGCCAATCTTCTTTACGACTTGCGCAAAGCAAAAGGTATGACACTGGAAGAGGCGCAAGAGTTAGTTAAAGATCCTATTCATCATGCCGTCATGATGGTAAAGACAGGTAAAGCTGATGGATTGGTTGGCGGTGCAAGCTGCGCAACCATTAAAATCCTCTCACCATCTCTTCGTATTTTAAAGACCGCTCCTGGCGCTCCCATGGTTACCTCTTTCTTCATCATGAATGTACCTAACTGTGATTTGGGTGATAACGGCACCTTCTTATTTGCTGACTGCGCTTTATGCATTCAGCCAACAAGTGAGGAACTTGCCCACATCGCTAACGCTGCTGGTGATTGGTACACCCGTCTCTTTGGTGGCGAGCCTCGCATTGCTTTACTTTCTCATTCATCATATCGTTCAGCTAAAAATGATGATTCTGACAAAGTTATGCACGCCATGGAAATCATCAAAGAAATCTATCCTGATCTCAACGCAGATGGCGAGTTGCAACTTGATGCTGCTATCGTTCCTGAGATTGGTGAGTCAAAAGCACCTGGCTCCCCTGTTGCTGGCAAAGCAAATGTTTTAGTATTCCCTGACCTTGATGCAGCTAATATTGGCTATAAACTTGTCCAACGCCTGGCTAACGCTGAAGCATATGGTCCTGTTTTAGCTGGACTCGCAGCTCCCGTTAATGATCTTTCTCGTGGCTGCACTGCAGAAGATATTGTGGGTGTTATTGCTATTACTGCTGTTCAAGCTCAAAATATGTAATGAAGTGACGCTTTCAAGTCACCTCAACCTAAACCGTAATAAAATTACCCTCACTTTCTTTATGAGAGTGAGGGTAATTTTATAGGCTTATAAAAAAGACTGTTAAAAAGCGGTAGCTTACAACATAAATAAGTTATTCACCAAACTCGTCTGCCACTGCTGACACCGGTACAATCTGAGACATCTCATGAACAATTTCATACGTATCACGAGCGATCATATATTCCTCATCAGTAGGAATAACGATAATAGGAACACGCGATTGATCTGAAGAAATAATGCGCTCAAAACCACGCTGCTTATTCTTCTCCTGGTCGAGTATGACACCCAATGGTTGCCAACCAGCAAAAATCATACGACGCATTTTATCGCAATTCTCACCAACACCCGCAGACAAAACAATGCAATCAGTACCTGCCATAAGGCCAAAATATTGGCCAATATACTTCTTACAGATAGAAGAATACATTTCATAGGCAAGAATAGCGCGTGGATCTCCCTGCTCAGATGCAGAACGAATTGAGCGCAGATCATTAGAAATACCAGAAACGCCTAAAAGACCTGATTGCTTATTCAAAATATTATTCATCTCTTCAGGAGTGAGATTCTCATGATCCATCAAGAAAGTAACAATAGCAGGATCAATAGCGCCTGAACGAGTACCCATCATAAGACCATCAAGAGGAGTAAAACCCATTGTGGTGTCAATAGGCACTCCATGATCAATAGCCGTAATTGAACAACCATTGCCTAAATGACAGGTAATGATACGAAGTTCATTAAGAGGCTCACCCAAAATTGCAGCAGCACGTTCTGCTAAATAACGATGGCTGGTGCCGTGGAAACCATATTTACGAATTCCATATTTCTCATAGTACTCATAAGGAATGGGGTACATATATGCTTTTTGCGGCATTGACTGAAAAAATGCGGTATCAAATACCGCAACCATTGGAATATCAGGCATAAGCGTTTTGCAAGCCTGAATCCCGGCTAAAGCTGCCTTGTTATGAAGAGGAGCTAATTCAGCTAATTCATCAATTTTGGCAATTACGTCATCATCAATGAGTGCCGACTTATCAAAATATTCTCCGCCGTGCACAATGCGATGACCAACTGCGTTAATGCCAGATAATGACTCAAGTATTGGATTCTCACCCTCGGTCAAAGAAGCAAGAACGACCTGCATTGCTTCTGTATGATCACGAAGAGGCTGCGTATGTACAACCTCATTGTCATCGATGCCATGTTTGTGAAATGATTCAGCAGTGCCAACGCGTTCACACAAACCTTTAGCAAGAATTTTATTCTCAACAACATCTACTAATTGATATTTAAGCGAGGATGAACCTGCATTAATAACAAGGATGTTCAATGACTGCCCCCTAACATGGTATATACCCAGTTTAGTGCATATGTCCTTTTCACTACGCAAGGGATAGGGGGTATGCAACCTTTATCAGGTGTACGGGTGAGTGGTAGTTTTTGAGCGGTTTTGTGAAAACAATGCTCTCACATGGGCACCCTTAAGCCTTTGAAAGATTAGAATCAATCACATCATCATCTTGAGGAGTTTCGAGCTCCCCCATTAAAACTTCAACTTTTTGCTGAGCACTTGATAACGATTGACGCAAATAGCGCAGCAACTGAATTCCGCGCTCGTACGAGGTCAAACTCGCTTCAAGTTCAAGCGTGTTGGATTCAAGTTCTGCAACAATTGTATTCAATTCATTCATGGCTTCGCGAAAAGTCAACTCTTCAACAGGAGTTGAAGGTGTCGGCGTTGATTCACTCATGGTCACTATCTTTCTCTCTCGAATATATCGTTTATAAATCCACAATATCAGCCGTATCAGTACTGATAACATTCGTATCGATCAATCCGTCTTTAACACGCACCGATAATCGATCACCCGGCTTTACTTGCGTAATGCTTTGCACGACAACACCATCTTCATTGTGAGCAATAGACCAACCACGCGCTAGGGTCTTAAGCGGTGAGAGATCATGAAGCCTCGCTGCCATAAGAGCCACTTCAGAAACACGTGGATCCAGACTCTTTGTTCCCACTTTCTCCAACACCGTCTGAAGTGATACAAGACTATCACGATAACGATGTAATAAAGCAAGTTCAGCCTGATTAAGCGCATGGCTCAATTGATTGAGATTTTGAATCTGAACAGGAAGATAGCGCCCAAGCGATCGGTCTAGTGACATCTGCAATACATCAAGCATTTGAAAATCCGTAGCAAAAAGCGACAACGGATCCCTAAATACAGGACGTGCCGAAATCTGATTGAGATACTCATCTGAACGATTGAGGCGTGCCATCATAACACTTTTCATGCGACGCGCGTCTTCATCCAATAAAAGTGCAACATCTCTTTGATGAGGGCTGACTGCTTCTGCGGCAGCTGTCGGTGTAGAAGCACGATAGTCAGCAACCATATCTGCAATAGAAGTATCTGGCTCATGGCCAACACCAGTAATCACGGGAACTGGACATTGTGCTATAGCACGCGCAAGCGCCTCATCATTAAAGGGCATCAAGTCTTCAAACGATCCCCCACCCCGCACTACTAATACCTCTTCAGCACCTGCTGCAACCACCGTATGTAATGCCTCAATCATATTGAGAGAAGCTTGCTTGCCTTCAACGGGAACACCCGCTAAAAGGATTTTTGCCGCGGGAAAACGACGGCGCAGTGTGCGCAATACATCATGAACCGCTGCACCACGGGGACTTGTGACAAGACCAATCCTTTGAGGATAGATTACAAGCGGGCGTTTACGCGCTGTATCCATCAGTCCTTCTTGACGAAGCTTTTCCGCCAAAGCAGCAACTTGAGCACGCAAATCCCCATCGCCTGCTAAGGAAAGACTGCTCACCTCGAAATTCATACGTCCTTTAGGCGCAAAGATTGTAAATTTACCCGTTACGACAACTTTGGCACCAATACGAAGCGGCACTCCAGCTTGTGCATAGCGGTTTTTCCACATAAGGCATGAAAGTGTTGCATCATTATCTTTAATAGTGAAATAGACCGCTTTATAACCAGGTTTATCAGAAAGCTCGCTCACTTCTCCCGTGATACGAAACGCATGCTGTTGAAGAAGCGATTTAGCAATGGTAATAGCGGCACTTACGGAAAGCGCTTCTTTTTCTCCACCACTCATAAAATTGACCACCACAATATAGGTACGAGGAATTTTTGCGCACCTGTTTACTCATCACGATTAACTGCAAGCAAGTATAGTAACTGCAAAACGGAAACGAGCGCAGCTGCAACGTAGGTTAGAGCACATGCACGCAAAACATTTGCCGCCCCTGCTTGTTCTTGAGCAGGCAGGCCAAATGCTTTCAAATAGGTAAGTGCGCGTGATGACGCATTAAATTCAACAGGCAAGGTCACAATTTGGAATAATACCGCTGCAGCATAGAACGCAATAGCAAGCTGCACAAGACCAACCATATTCAACATAACGCCAATAATAAGAATAAAAATCCAAGCATTAGAGGCAAAGTTTACTACTGGTACCATTGCACCACGAACCTTCATTGGCACATAGCCTTGAGCATATTGGCAGGCATGCCCAACTTCATGGCATGCTGTTGCTGCAGCGGTAATGGAGGTTCCATAATACGCATCGGGATCGAGTGTGATGCTATTAGTGCGCGGGTCAAAAAAATCTTGTCCTTTTCCTCCTACCTGCACAGCAACATTTTGGATCCCATAGTAATTAAGCATTCCAACTGCCATTTGATAACCAGTCAATCTGGTTGCTGAAGGAACGTAGGTATATTTTTTAATTTGATGATTAACGTAGCCTTGTGCGCCTAAACCTATAACCAGCGTAACAACGACTAACGCTAGATAAAGTCCCATACATTCTCCTAACACCTTATAAACTCAAAATGAATTTATAGGCTTCTAATTTTTTAATTAAGTATAAAGTAAGATGATGCGTTCATATTATTACGCTTCATGAAGGTCAATAATCTCCAAATTTCCATCATGAATTTGAAGGGCAAAGCCGCCTTCTAAAAGAGTACGTAAATCTTTTCCAACTAAAGTATAACGCCATCCTTGCATCAGCTCAGAATCATCATAATGTCCTCGCGCAAGCTTTAGTAACTCTGCTTGAGGTGCAAGAGTCTGAGGCGCGATCTCATGTTCTCGAGCACGCATACGAACAAGAGCGTTCATTACATCAAGAATCACATCGACATTACTTTCATTCTTTGACTTTGGACGTACATCAGGAAGCTCGCTTTGCGGACAATCAAGCCCCGCAATAAGAGCTGCAAGCACTTTTCGCGCATCACTTGTCTTAAGTGACTCTTTCATACCACGAACCATATAGAGCTCATCTAACGTGCGCGCTTCTCGTCTACATGCTTCTACAATTTGCTCATCAGATACAACCCATTTACGAGGAATATTCAAACGCTGTGCTTGTAACTCACGCCACGCTGCAAACTCACGAGCCGCAGCTTGTTGACGAGCGTTGAGTTGATTGACCCGTTTGAGTTTTTTGTAGCGAACCCGAGGATCAATCTCGTACTTTTCTTTTTTTGAAAGATCTGCAAAAGTCTCTTCAAGCCAACTCAAACGATTTTTCCTTTTTAGCTGAGCAAGCATTTCGTAATAGATCTGCGGCAGATATTTCACATCATCAGCAGCATAGTGAATTTGCGAATCACTAAGAGGACGCTGTGACCAATCAGTAAAAGAATCCTTTTTCGGAAGATTGACATCACAATATTGACTCACAAGTGAAGAATACGATGCCTGCTGCGTTTTACCTAGTACCGCAGCTGCAATTTGCGTATCAAAAATAGGCGATGGGACAACACCTGTCTCATGATAGAGAATCTCTACATCTTGAGAACAGGCATGAAATATTTTCACGATGCTAGGATCCACTAAAACATCAGCAAGCGCTGTCAAGTTTCTGATCTTGAAAGGGTCTACAATAGCTATTTCATTCTCAATTCCCATTTGCAATAAACAGAGTTTAGGATAGTACGTCTTTTCACGAAGAAACTCAGTATCTATAGCAATATAGGGACTCTTTTTGCATCGTTCCAAAAAAGCAATAAACTGTTGATCCGTGTCAATTAGCATAAAAGCAGATCCTTGAATAGAACTAAAATCGTATGGGTATATAGTGTATTAATACTATCAAATAAGCTCTGCACACTAACGGAAAAGGGTTTTTAAGTGAATGTATTGGTAATACATAACACCTCATCGGGGTTTGGCGATAGCTCAATTTATGATTTTATGCGCGCCTATGCCCAAGAAGGTGACTCTATTACCATCCGTACGTTTGCGGGAAACATTTCTATGCCAGAGCTGCTCTCTGACGCTAACAACTTTGATTTCGTAGTTGCTTGTGGTGGCGATGGGACTATTGCATCTATTGCATATGAATTACGCTACACCAATATCCCCATTCTCCCCTTCCCTGCTGGTACGGCAAACCTTCTTGCCCTAAACCTCCTCATGCCAGAAGAGCCTCATGCAATTGCAAAAATTGCTAATGAAGCTCTCACCATGAGTTTTGATTTAGGGGAATTAGAAACACGCAAGGGCTCTTTTGGATTCGATTTAATGGCAGGATGTGGATACGACCACATTATCATGCAGGAAGCATCAGCTAACAAACGACTCCTTGGCCCTATGGCGTATTTTCAAGCAGCAGCCGCCAATCCGACTCCTCAGCATTCAGACTTTATCCTCACTATTGATGGGAAAACGGTTATTACCTGTCTCTTATACACATCTGACGCTGCCGACGAACTCTAGGGTGTA
>UQML01000036.1 GCA_900542265.1 uncultured Eggerthella sp.
CTGCTACATCAGCAAAGGTATACGAACCCGTTTCAAGTAACTCAGGATGCTCAACACCATCAATGATCACTTTAGCTACACGATACTGAACGCCGTCCTTAGTGCCTGCTGTCCAGGTAACCGTATGACTATCACCCTCTACGACATCAGTTGTCGCGGTAATGTTGCCAGGACCACCCGTAAGCTTGGATGTAATCTCAAAGATGTCAGCGCCTACTCGCGTCTCACGCTGGAGTGGTTGAACGGTGTCGCCCTCTTCTTTCTTCTGCGTAATGAGCGTTACAACATACTCCTCAGGATTGGTAGCGTCCTTGATCTTTTCGATCACCTCTTGAGGAAGATCAAGCGAAGTATCACCAGGATTAACTTTAATTACAATAGGATTATCAGGGTCATCCTTAGGATAAATTACTACTTCCTGTGGCTCATATCCGTCAGGTACTTCCCATTCAATCTTAGGAGGATTAGTTGGGTCAAGCTCATCAGGATTAAAGACGCCGCCACCCGTAATCTCACCAGGACCGCCTTCTACCTTAGTAGAAATATCAACTGGGTTGGGCAAGGTCTCAGGCGTTACAGCAGGTTCACCATCTTTAGCAAAATAAACCTTAATGACGTGGTCTTTATCGATGTCGGTAATGCCCATATCCATACGCTTCTGTCCCGAAGCAACTACCGGATCAACCACATTTTCAGCACCAAACTGAGGATCACCGGCAACAAGAGCAAAGGCGTTATGTTCAACAAGCTGAAGTGCTTCTACCTCCGCCTGCTGCGCGACCTCATCTGCTGCATCGGTTACTACAGCAGTCTCAGACTCCGAATCATCAGTAGTTGCAGTATCTGCAGTATCAGATGTATTTGTCGATGGATTGTTCTGAGCGGGCGCTTCATGCGATCCTTGATCAGTTGACGAGCTTGAATCAGTATTAGTTACTTCATCAGCAGAAACTGCAGGTTCTTTTGATTCAGAAGGAGTAGACGTCTCAGGCTTAGTCTCTTCCTTCTTGGAATCAATAACGACCTTGTTGCCCGCTTCTACTACAGTAGCGACACTTTGGTTAGTCGCTTGCTGTGCAAGCGCCTCAATTGTTTGAGCCGCTAAACCTTGGACACTCGAAGTTCCTGCACCGGAAGAACTTGAGGCCTCACGGAACTTCTCCACACCATCAACTTCGATATAGGTAATGCGTGAATCAGCTTGCGCAATGGCATTAATTTCAGTGTAATGATTACCCTTGTAAACCGTCTTTGAAGGTACTGCGCTTCCTTCACCGTACTTCAAAATGGTTACATCGTAAGTAACGGGCTTCAAAGTCACGACCACATTTTTGTTTTCTTTAATGTTAGAAAGTTCTAAGCCGTTATCCGTTCCTGTTACTTGAGAACCATTAACAGTAACGCTTTCTACTTCATATACCGCATAATTGGGATCACTGCGATCGGTGGTTGTTTGAATAACGGGCTGCCAGGCAACTTGATAGTTCTCACCACGAGCAATAGTAGAACCACCCGTAATGGTGCCAGGACCACCTTCAATCTTGGTAGTTACCTGCAAGTCGTCAGGACTCAGCGATGCACCTGCTGTTTGAGATTCAACCACAATATCAACAGCATGGTTTTTACTAATAGATGCAAAAGTATAGAAACCAGCATCTATCTGCTCTTGACTGATCTTTGCACCATCAATTGCAACGCTCTTGATTACATATCCTGGTTTTACGCTCCAGGTTACCGTTGGAGAATCACCTTTCATGGTTACCAACGAATCAGAAGCTTCAAGGCCTGCTGTTGCACCGTATTTGTTAACCGTCACGGTATAATAGCCCGCTGTCGTCTGAGCTTTAATAACAGGAATTTCAGCAAGCGTTACCACCACAACATGATTGTTGGACATATTGGCAAAGCTGAAATCACGTGCATTGGTATCGATGCGCTTACCATCAACTTCAACACTCGCCACATAGGTATCTTCACCAGGCGCCCAAGAAACCTGAGCAGTTTCACCCTTCACAATGTTTGCACTTGGCGTAATAGTTGCACCTGCTGTCATGCCTTTAAGTTGTGTAGTCACGGTATAGGTGATTACCGGCTCCTCAACAATGTTCTTGTCTGGAATACCATCATCATTAGTGTCGATATTAACATCGGGCGTACCGTCGCCATTGGTATCAACATTAACATCCGGCTTGCCATCATTATTAGTGTCGATGTTTACATTAGGCTTGCCATCACCAGTCGTGTCGATGTTGGTGTCGGGAACCCCATCGCCATCCGTATCAACATTCACATCAGGACGGCCATCACCATCTGTGTCAATATTGACATCAGGCTTGCCGTCGCCATTCGTGTCGATATTTACGTTTGGCTTGGTCGGATTCTTGGGATCCTCTTTGCCAGGATCGACTGGGTCAGGCTTGTCATCGCCATCTTTGTCGACAATGTTAACATCAGGCTTTCCGTCTCCGTCAGTATCCACATTCACATCAGGCTTGCCGTCACCGTCAGTGTCCACATTCACCGTAGGAGCTGGAGGAGTTGGCTTTGATGGATTAGGATTTTCTGGGTCAGTCGGCTCGATGTTGATAATAATGTCGCCATCAGGATCAGTCACTACGTTTACATCAGGCGTTACTGAATCAGGATCATTTTTAATAACATTGGGATCGATGGGGTCAGGCTTGCCGTCACCGTCTTTATCAACAATGTTGACATCAGGTTTGCCGTCACCGTCGGTGTCGACATTAACATCAGGCACTCCGTTGCCATCAATATCAATATTGGTGTCAGGTTTTCCGTCGCCTGTAGTATCAATGTTAGTGTCGGGCTTACCGTCACCGTCAGTATCAACGTTGACGTCAGGTTTTACAGGATTCTCAGGATCAGGAACAATGTTAGGTTTAGGATTACCTTCATCATCCACTACCACATTTACATCAGGCGTAATAGAGCCAGGATCATTCTTGATGACTTCTGGATCAATGTTGTCAGGCGTACCGTCGCCATCCTTATCAACAATATTGACGTCAGGTTTGCCGTCGCCATCAGTGTCAACGTTGACATCAGGAACGCCATTACCATCAGTATCAATATTGGTGTCTGGTTTGCCGTCACCGTCAGTATCAATATTTACAGTTGGTTTTGGTGGATCTGTAGGATCAATCTGAGAAGGATCAACGGGCTTCGGTTTGCCTTCATCATCAACGATAACGTTGACATCAGGCTTGCCATCGCCGTCGGTATCAATATTGACATCAGGAACGCCGTCACCGTCGGTATCAATATTAATAGTGGGAGCCTCAGGCTCTTCTGGATCGATTGGCTTAGGCTTACCCTCTTCATCCGTTACGACATTCTTATCTGGTATGCCGTCGCCGTCGGTATCAATGTTCACATCGGGTTTACCATCGCCGTCGGTATCGACATTTACATCAGGCAATCCATCGTCATCGGTATCAATGTTGATCTTGCCACCATCTTCAGTTGGCTTATTGAGTGTGGATTTGTATTGATAGATCACCAAAGTAACGCTTCCCGCAACAAATGTGCCGTTTTGATTAGTGGGTGTCTCCACTAACTCATAGCCTGGAAGATTCAAAGGTTCTGTTGTATAGCTCTCGCCTGCATTGCCATCAATAACGATGGACTTGATGGTATTGCCATCAGGATCACGATACAAAACCATCACACTTGAAGCAGTATAGGTAATAGGCGAATACACTACCTCTACCACCTTGGACTCAGCATCAAAGGTGGTGCTATAGGAATATGAATCTACCTTTGCCCCACCAACGGTACTGATATTGTATTTAGTGATACGAGGAATCGTCAGCGTTGCAGGATCCCCTACTTTGCCCGTCATAAGCTGGTCAGGAAGTAACGTTGCACCCTTTTCGTCCACAAACCTAAAGAGCACTGTAGAGTCCTGTGCAGCTGCATCTTGCTTGTAGTAGAACGTCAAAGTTTTTGCCTGGAAGCCAAAATTACCCGTCTTTACCGTGCTGGTATCATTGGCGCGCGCATCTCCGCTAGCAAGCGTTTCTATGCTTTCAGACAATACGCTTGCAGCTTGTGTGCTTAGCATTTCTACCGATTGGGTGGTAACACTATCAATAACTTCGGTGACATGAGAGTACGTATAGCCCGGGAACGTTAGTGCAGAAACAGAATATTCATCGCCAACTGAACCGCGATAAACAACGGGATCGCACAATGCTTGACCAGTGTCCACATCAACATAGCGCGCCGTTACCGGTTGGGCAGATTCTGTCTCAGTTCCGCCCGCGTCCTCATCAAGCTTTTTATAGGTGTAGGTTACCGAAATAGGTCCTTTTTGGAATACACCTGACTCCTCGCCCTCAACACCTGAAAGTACGTATCCGTTAAAGCTTAAGTCTGAAGTCTGATAAGGCTTGCCTTCTCGACCTTTGTAGATGATGGTATCGGTGAGTTTCTCGCCACTCTCTGTTACATAATTAGCGGTTACTACGCTTGCTTCTGAAACATAGAAGTACTTGGTCTTCTTTGCCTTTAAGCCCTGTGAAGTTAGCACATCAAGAACAACGCGATACTCGCCTTCTTCGGCTACCACGCCACTATAGGGCGTGTTACCGGTATAGATCTGTTTACCCGATGGGTCAAAAACAGTCCATGTTTCATTTTTGATAGTTGCCTTAGTAGCAGGATCCAACCAGGTTTTATCTTCCATTGTTATAGTGTCGCCAGGAAGACCTGCATAGGAAGGTTCACCGTTGTCATAAAGTTGGAAATCCGCCTTGATAGCACCATTATCTTCAGCAGCTTCCATGGAGAGATTGTAATAATATGCACCAGCATTACTGCACGAGCAAGGTCCAAAACTACCAGCCTGAACAGGAGTCTCGATCTTTGTAAGCTGTGTTCCATTCGAGGTAATTGTTACCGTGGTTTTTGTCACCTGAATAGAAACACGATGCTGGAAACCTTTAACAGTTGCTGATCCATTTGCAAGGATTTTTCCTTTTGCAAAATTAAGAGCACCACCTGTCGTCCCCTTATGCTTTGTGCTGTCATTTCCATTAATAGTGCCATGATATACAGGCCCCTGATGAGATCCTGTATTGAGGGCTGGTGTCCATTCCTCAATATAGGCAACACACCACTGGTTATCGCCACATTCTTCATAAACATAGAAAGAATAGACATCTTGATTGCTGCTATTCTTCCAAGTCTTGATCCCCCAAGCAAAACCCCATGGATCAGTGTCGCTACTATTAAAATCGCAACTAAAAGTTCCTGTTGTAAAGCTCATCAAATTTGGGTTGTAATAACCAGTAAACCCAACATTAGCTGTCGTGTTCAAGTATCCGCCACTAGCGTTATAAGACCACCCAGCCTGATAGCCTGAGCCTAATGAAGAATTTGGATATCCAATCCACTCGTTAAATACTTCTTTTAGATCAATGTAGTTCTCGTCTGCAGCATACGCAGATTTTGGTTGCGCCGGAATAATGGGAAGCATTAGCCCTAGACTTAAGACTATTGCCAAGAAGACATGTAGCCCCGTCGCGCAAAACTTTTTGTTTCCATTGTGTGCTCCTTTGCCCGAATTTGATCACACAAGCATGAGAATGAGAATCTAGTTCGCCATCATGCAGTTAACAGAAACGTAACAAATTTCGCACACATCCGTCAATAAACATTATCCGCTTTATGACATGATTTCATTGTTTTACGCAATATATATTTCGTTTGTAACAATAATATGTCACCAACCAACTTTTGAGACTGAACAGAAATAAAGCATCCGATAAACAAATAGCCACGCTAGCACATAAGGCCAACGTGGCTATTCTGTTCTCGCAACAAGGAGATCGTTACAAGAACGCAAGAGGTGTCGAACAAGGCTCACCTGAGATAATCAAACGCAAACGCTATAACCAAAACCGCGACAAACGTTATAGGTTGCTTTTACCTCATCGCCTTAATTCGCATACATTGCTGCATAGGGGCGCGATGAAGCAGGACGCAGCTTATAGAAGCCTTCCCCACTTGCATCGATCGGGGATCCAAGATCCTCTGCGAAAAAGTCGTTGTACTCCCCGAGCAGCTTAGCTAGCACCGCACGATCAGTCTCATCGACAGGCTCTTGCACAAGACCGGGCATAATTTGATCCTCTTCAAGCTTATGCTTGAGATAAATTACGCCCCCATGCATGCCTGTTGCGAGGTACTCACCGGGGTGTCCTAATAAAACGATAATGCCACCTGCAAGGTACTCACCCAAAAAGTTCCCAGCGTTTCCGCCAATCACAATACAGGGACATTTGTTTTCGAATTGCTTCATATGAATGCCAACGCGCCAACCACAATCATCGCGAACAAGGATGGTGCCGCCACGCATAGCATATCCCGCTGCGTCTCCGCATCGACCGTGAACGACAACCATGCCATCATTCATGGTGTTGCCGATCTGATCCTGCGCATTTCCGAAGACCTCAATGTAGCCACCATCCATGTAGGAGGCCATATCGTTGCCAGGAATGCCGTGGATAAAGAGTTTTTTGTCTGCTGGCATAGCGCACCCTAAATAGCGTTGCGCAAAAACTTCTTCTAAGACTACCGTGTCGTGATCTGCAAGTGCTTGGTGGACACGCTCATTAGCAGGGCGGAAATGTTCAGTACCAAGCACAAGCGTTGCTGTTTGCTGTTCTTGAGTCATTTACAAACACTCCCTTTCAACAAGACCCTCAGATAAGGGATTTGCGTTCGCTTGATCAAAATCAACTTTTGCAGCAAGCGTGTCAGCTGCGAGATCATCTTGCGGATTTTTGACTGACCATCCTCGTGCATCTAATGATGCTGGGTAACCTTTATGCAGGCGTGCCCAACGAAGGGGTTCCTCAATATCAAAGTTCTCTGGTTCGCGCAAGAATGCTTCTCCACCGACCATATCGAGCGGGACTTCATCTGCGATAATGCTGGTGTAAATTCCCGCGGCCTCTGGACGATTCAAAGTAATGTAGCCATAAAGGCGGTTGTTCTTGGTGACGAACTTGGTATAGGTGTCACCTTCAAGTGTGATAATTTCTTCGAAATCTTGGTCAGGATCTGGATTAATAACGCCTGCTGTGAGCAAATAAATCTCATCAAAGAAGTCGACTGAATTCACGGCAAAATTACCTTTGAAGTCATCAGCTTGAGCAAAGCCTGCCATATGGAGACCCGCCAGACGGCCCTGGCGTACTGCATTAGGCCAGAGCGCCAAACACTTATTAGAGCCATCTAAAAGATCATGGGTTTGGGTTACATCACCAGCGGCATACACATCTAGCAAGCTAGTTTGGAGATCATCCCCAACAATGACACCACGTCCTATTTCTGCTCCTGCCATTTCAAGGAGTGCGACATTAGGACGAACACCGACCGCTGCAACAACAAAGTCACACTCGAGCGTCGCACCATTAGTCAGATGGGCTTCGACGATCTCATTATTGTCGTTTACGATAAATTCATCTGCCGTAATACCCGGTAAACAGGTAATACCGCGCTCAACAAGAAGATCAGCCATGAGCGCTGCTCCTTCTGCATCAAGAACAGCAGGCAAGATACGCGGCGCCATCTCAAGCACGATAATCTCATCGGCATAATCATGAAGCGCTTCTGCTGCTTTAAGACCAATGAGCCCAGCACCTACCACAACTAAGCGAGAGAATCGACCCTCATCGTGAGCAGCTTGCGTTGCGCGACCAACTTGGTCGGCACAAAAAAGCGCCTGGTCAAGCGTGAGGAACGTTGACATATTGCTTGCACCAATCAGCCCCTTAATGGGCGGTGTAAACGGAACAGATCCTGTCGCCACAAGCACCTTGCCATACGAAATTACTTCACCGTTGTCGAGCGTAACCGTATGCGCGGCAGCATCAAGCGCTGATGCGCCAAAACCTTCACCAAAGGTGGTCTCGACAGCGTTGTCCTCATAGAAGGTTGGCGCTTTATATGCCATAGCTTCTTGGGAGGTCTTACCTTCTAAAAGATACGAAATCAGAGGCGTGCCATAAGCAGCGTAGGGTTCAGGCGAAACCATGCGAATTGAACTAGAAGCGTCAACTATGCGAATTGATTCGACCGCCGTTACTGCTGCAGCGGAGTTACCTAAGATGAGGTAATCATAGTGCGCCATGATCTTACACCTCACTTTCTACATAAATAAGGGCACGATTGGGGCACGTCGCCACACAACTAGGCTCTCCAGGCTGACCGCACCCATCGCCACACAAATCACACTTAATGGCGATCCCCTCAAGATGAACCGCACCAAAAGGACACATTGATACACATGTCCCGCAACCAACGCATTTTTCAGGATCTGAGGTAACCACGCCGGTCACGGGATCCTTTTGCATAGCGCCTGAAATGCAACCTTCGACACAAAGCGGCTTTGCACAATGACGGCAATTGACTGCCATCGAGCGCGTCGCGTTGCCCTCAACATGCACACGTGGCTCATAGGTTTGTTCTATCTTGTACGCTTTAACCGCATCTTGACTGGGCGAGTGAAACGCTTTGCAGGCAACTTCACAACGACCGCAATCGACACACCAAGCGTCAATAGCATAAATTCGTTTCATCGCTCATCACTCCCCCGCATACTTAATACCCAGGATCTCAAGCTCTTTCTCATTGAGACCCACGCCACGCAACATCAAGCGATTACCGCGCAAAGAATCAATGGAATTAAGACCCATGCCGCCAATCATTTCTTGAATCTCATGATTCCACGCATGAACAAGATTGACTACACGCTCAGCACCAATCTCGGGATTTAAGCGCTTAGTAAGTTCAGGACGCTGGGTTGCGATACCCCAGTTACACTTACCGGAAGAGCATGCTTGACATTGATGACAACCAAGCGCAATAAGTGCTGCTGTTGCGGAATAGCATGCATCAGCACCAAGAGCGATGGCTCGTACGATGTCTGCCGATGAGCGGATAGAGCCTGCAGCTACCAGTGAGACCGTAGAGCGAATGCCTTCATCACGCAGACGTTGATCGACTGCTGCAAGCGCAAGCTCGATAGGGATACCAACGTTATCCCTGATACGTGTAGGTGCTGCACCCGTACCGCCGCGGAAGCCATCAACCACAATAACATCAGCACCTGCGCGAGCAATACCTGATGCGATAGCTGCAACATTATGAACTGCTGCAATTTTTACGGCAACTGGCTTGCTATAACGGGTTGCTTCCTTAAGCGAAAAGATAAGCTGACGCAGATCCTCAATTGAGTAGATATCATGATGAGGAGCAGGCGAAATTGCGTCGGTACCTTGCGGAATCATGCGGGTACGTGAAACCTCTGCGTTGATCTTTTCACCCGGCAAGTGTCCACCAATACCCGGCTTTGCGCCTTGTCCAATCTTGATCTCAATCATTGAACCTGCGTTGAGATAGTGCGGATCTACGCCAAAACGACCCGAAGCCACTTGCACAATAGCGTGATCACCAAACTGCTCAAGATCACGATGGAGGCCACCTTCACCAGTATTGAAGAAGGTGCCGAGTTCTTTTGCCGCCATCGCTAGAGACATCTGGGCATTGAGCGAAATTGATCCAAAACTCATCGCCGAAAACATAAGGGGCACATCAAGTCTGATTTGCGGAGGCATAGGAGTCTCCACTTCTTTAGTGCGCTCGTTCACCTTAACTACATGAGGACGAGAGCCTAAGAATACGCGTGTCTCCATGGGTTCACGCAGCGGGTCAATAGAAGGATTGGTAACCTGCGACGCGTTTAGGAGCATATGGTCCCAATAAATAGGGTAAGGCTTAGGATTGCCCATAGAAGAAAGTAATACCGCTCCGGTTTGAGCTTGCTTTGCAATATCTTGCATATAGCCAAGCGTCCAGTTGTTGGAACCATTGCCAACTTGTGGCCACTTAGTGATAGCAAGCGCACCCGTGGGACACATGCATACGCAACGCTGACAATTCACGCATTTTGCATTATCTGCCGTAACACGACCGAGTTCTTCATCGACATGATGCACTTCATTAGCGCAAGAGCGTTCGCAAACGCCGCATTGTATACAAAGATCAGGATCGCGCAGAACTTTATAGCGAGGAAGCATATAGTCAAGCATATTAGACTCCCCTCTGACGCGTACGAGTTGGTGCTGCTGAAGTGAGATTTGCTGCTGGTTTTTCATGCAGCGGCTCATTTACACCGCCTTCTTGCGCCTTAGCAGCCGCAACTTCATCGAGCTGAACAACAAACGGAACGCCGCCCTCAATAGAGCGCATGTTTTCCGCATCGGGACAAATAACCTCAATTGCCGCCTGTTCAGATGCGAGATACACCATGCTGCCCTTTTCCGCAACCATGAGCGCACGTAATTTGAGACGATCATTGAGTGCCAACAAGCCTTCAGAGGAACCCAAGATTACCGACATAGGACCATTGATAAGAGCACTAGAATACGCAATACGCAAAGCGGTTTCGAATTTTGCGTCATGCGGATCCATCCGGTCGATGTCATCCCACGTAGGTGCCGTCATAATATGTGCTGCCATCTCTTGAGAATAACCATGACGACGTGACAGTAAGTCAAAGAGATAGGTAATTACTTCAGTATCCGTTTGAAGCTGGCAGTCATAACCAAACTGCTCGACATAGCGCCTATTTGCGTCATAACTTGAAATCTCACCATTGTGAACAACCGACCAATTCAGCAACGTGAACGGATGGGCGCCACCCCACCAACCGGGAGTGTTGGTTGGAAATCGACCATGTGCAGTCCATAACCATGCTTTGTAGTCTTGAATACGATAAAACTCGCCAATTTCTTCAGGATAGCCAACGCCTTTGAAAGCACCCATATTTTTGCCTGACGATGCAACAAATGCTCCATCGATTGAGGCATTGATATAAAATACACGCTCCATGGTGTATTCTGCTTCATCAAGTTCACTCTCAGCCAACTTGATAGGATTTGGTGTTAAGAAATAACGCCAAATGTGCGGCGGATTTTGAATAGTACGCACATTGTCTGTTGGGATTTTTTCCTGTTTCTCACAGAGAAACCATTCATCAAGATACGCCTGCGTTTCAATGCGCGCTTCATGGGTTTCATACAGCATATGGAATGCATATAAATCCTTATAGTCGGGATAAATGCCATACGCCGCAAAACCGCCACCGAGTCCATTGGAACGATCATGCATGAGTTCAATTGAACGCAAGATGTCCGTCCCATCATGGCGTTGACCACTGCGGTCCATAATGCCCGAAATCGCGCATCCGGAAGGAATCCTGATGTCTCCTTCGCGAAGGGTCATTGTTCACCTCTTTCATCTCTTATCAACAATGAGAGTTGAGCTTGCTCGCTCATAAATGGGGACCTATTCGTTCCCCATGAATACAAGCAAGGCTCGTTCTCTCACAGATGAGGGTCTGCACCCCCATGGTGTTTAAAACCTTACGGCGACAATGTTTCGGGAAAATTAACTGCGCGTTACGTTATGTTTCGGTTTGACTCGTTATATCACCGAACTGCTTAAAGCTAAGCAAGGTTGGGTTGGGTTAGGTTAGGATGCGTACGTATTTTTACATCATCAACTCAAATTGCATGTTTTTTAAAGTTGCGACACTACGTACCTATTTTTGAACTGGAAATCCGTCTTTTTGGAGTTTTTTTCAAGCTACGACACAACTCATAGGCTGTCCCGCCAACAAAACAACTCAATGTCTCTTTGGCTGTTTGCTTCATAACAAAAAATGATTGGATGGCGACCAATTATCCAGAGTCACAAAAGCGTCTTTCATTCAATCGCGCTCCTCATGACGAAAAAAATAGCAAGCTTGTGTCGTAGCTTTGAATTATCTACCGATTAAGTAGAAGTGTAACGTGTTAGGTATCTATGAAGCATGGCTTTTCTTTTTAATCCAGTCGAAGTAATTTGACGCCGATGCTTTAAGTATTTCTCCAAAACACTCACCTGCTTATCGAACAAGGGAAGCTGCCAAAACTGCTTCGATGAGAGAGACAAAACTGTTATACCCGCATTAAACAAATCATTGCGACGTATAGAATCACTAATCTTTTGCTGATTGCTTTTATGAAACGCGCTCGAATCATACTCAAGAGCCACTTTATATTCAGGCCAATAAAAATCACAAATACGATATTTTGCGTAAGTCTTTAAGTGCGTAGGAATATCAATTCGATAATTCATTTGCGCCAAGGGTAGCCCATATCCACCATGATGTTGTGATACAAACAACATCATTGCTACAGCGCTTTCCATAGGAGAAGCTGAATTATCTACAATAAAGCGTAGTGCGCTTTTTGCTTTCCTGTACCCTGGTATATTTTTACATCTATCTAAATAAAACTCGAGATGCTTCACCTTTGTTGCGCTACTGCATGAAACGAAACCTTTATTTGACGTAGCAACTTCATGTGTATTCACGCTATAGGTCCCGCAGAGTTCATAGCCTAATTCAATTAACTCCCAAAATGAACACTGGGACGCCATTTGCAAGAAAAGCGCTTCGGGTGTACTAAGAAATACACCATCACCCAATTTTATAAAAGATCTATCGGGAAGCTTTAGAGCATGACAGCATATATTTTTGGAGCGAAAACGATTCTCGTACGGATATACAAGAAGATGAAGTACGTCGCTTCCCTTTTCTTCTCCAAGGAAACTCGTAAACACCTTCTCCGCATAATCAGCATGCTCTCTAGTTACTTTCTCTTTTGCCTTAGGCAACACCGAACTTGCCGCATGATAATGCGAAGGAGCATTAAAAAATTTTTCAACAAGCCCTATTGCTTGAAACGTCTTGTCACTAACTGTTCCCAGCCTTACAGCGCGCAAAACAGCCAAAGCACTCTGATGTGAAATGAAAATGTTCATGCATTAGAGTATGCCGATCAATTATCAACAAAATCTGATCATAAACAAAAACGATTCTTATCAAAGTTTGATCTTGAATTAAAATGCTTGGTTTTACTAAAACGCTGTTAATTTCTTTTTTCACAACCAAAAACACGTGGCTCAAGATATTTCCCCTGAGCCACGTGCGATAACGTGCGATAACCTTAGTATTCAGTTTCAAGCCTTAACAAGTATTAATAAGCCTTAACGGGTCTTAATGGGTCTTAACAGGTCTTAACTGAGCCGCATCACTACATCACGCAGATTCGACTATTGTGACCATCCTGCGAAAGCTTAGTTCTTCGCCTTCTTCACCCAGCGCTTCCTATTAATCACAAGCACAACAGCTAATCCAGCAGCCAAAGCAATAATTGCAAGGGCGATAGGATTATCCCCTGTGTCAGCAAGCAAGGAACCAAGTGATCCGTACTTACCGTCCTCGGGATAAGGAATAGTTGCTACTGCTTCACCAAAATCAAGAAGAATGGTTCCTTCTAATCCACCAGTCGCGTCATTGTTGCCCTTAACCGTCACCCAGTTCTTAAGCGTAGTTAAGGTTGATGGCTCTTGAATACTCGCCTTATATGTCAAGGTATACGTCTCACCACCAGCAACTTGATCAAGCGGAACCGTGATCATATTGCGATTTGCGTCAAAGACTCTATCAGCATTCAATGTTTGTCGTGTTCCATCAGGTTTCAGCAGCTCAATTGAGCCTCTATCCAAACGCAGACCATCGCTCATCGTGTCTTCTACAACCGTATTGAAGCTCACACTATTCTCAACCGTATTGGTAACCACAATGGAATAGTTAATGGTGTCATTCAAACGCCAACCCTGCGAGCGTGTTGCATTTTGCGCCGTCTTCACAATAGAAAGTGTTGCGTCTGCATACTTTACGGGATTATCTACACCGTTAGGGAAAGCGGGATCCGAAGGCACCGCGTCATCTGCTGGCTCATCGCCATCCCAAGGTGCACCTGGCTTGCCCTTGTCACCACCATTGTCTCCATTGCCACCATTGTCGTCATCTCCACCATCAGGAGGATTGGATGTTGATTCGCTCTCAAAGGCATAAGCGGTATTGGGGATAGATTTACCAACCGCTTTACCCGTCACGACCGCCTCAAATGTAAGCGTTGCAAGCTGACCATGAAGCAAATTACCAACCCTCACTTTGATTGCACCGGTCTCAGCATCATATGCCGATGGGTCCACCGCAAACTCATCGCCATCTATAACAAGCTTTATGCTTGCCGGATCAGCAACAACGCCTTCAGGCAAAGTGTCAAAGATCACGCCGTCCTCGATGCAAGAATCCTCGGCATCGGTCTTCAAAGTAATGGTGTAAGCGATGCGATCATTTGCTTTTATAAACTTGGAATCAGGATCACTGATATTCTTGGCTGTCTTTTCAATCACGATGTTAGGATCAAGCCAATGAACCGTGCCATCGTCAGGTAACACAACTGCCTCAGTCAAACCACCAACGGGACCAGCAGGAATCTCCTCGTCCGAGTTTGTTCCATCAGGCTCGACAAGCTTGCCATCAGAATCCCCTACGACGCTAGCCGCATTGGCAACCGTCTTCCCAAAGTTCTCCGCCATAACAGCACTAGAAGCTAATTCAACATCGAAGATAAGGCAATATGACCAACCTGGATCAATAGCAGGAATCGTATAAGAGAGCACCCCATTCTCGTACGAATAAGATCCTGGCGCAACTGTCTCTACTTGAGCCTGAGTTGGGTTTGCAAGCGCGCGCTTAACAAGCTTAACGCTGTCGGTCTTAAGCTCGACACCTGTTGGTAGTGTGTCTTTCAAGACCACATCAGTCCATGACTTCAGCTTATTGTTCTGCGCAGAAAGATAATAGCGCACCGTGTCATGCACTTGGTTTTCGCCATAGGGATGCGTCAAATTGCGCGCGGTTTTGTTAAGGTACGCATATCCCGTTTGCTCATAATCAACGGTTGGATCGTTGCCGGGAACATTGGCAGGATCATTAGGGTCGATAGGCTCATCGTCTTTGCCAGTAGGATCCGGCTTTGATGGGTCATCGGGATCAGATGGATTGTTCGGATTATCAGGATCAGATGGATCATCAGGATCCTTGCTTGGTTGATTAGTCGGCTTACCGGGCGATCCCTTTACGCCAAACACGGGATAGATAGTTGTGTACCCAGCGGCAAGCGCATCATTTAGCGTAACAAGCTTCTTGGAATCCCAGTCCGTAGTCCATCCCAAAAACGATTTACCCTGTTTTTCCGCTTGAGCTTGAGCCCACGTTGTCGCTTCATTTGCATTATGGTCTGCAAGCGTTGGTAAGACCTTATCGCCCGCCTTCACATCTTCATACAAAAACGAATTCAGTACGTTAGGCGTTTGCTTAATCTGAATACCATTTTTCTCAGCACGCTTCTTCTCAACCATTACCGACACCGAGTTGTCACTCTGGATGTTCTTCACATCAAAAGAGCCCTTATTCAAGAGATCGGGTCGCGGCTGCCCATTAACCAAAACACGTGTTACCTCATACCCCTCAGGCACTGTCCAAGAAACGGGATAATCAGAGCCTTTTGCAAGGTCATAACCACTCGCGGTAATACTACCTGTTGCTTCACTGATCATGCGCGTAATAACTTTGTAGCTTGAAGCGTTTTTAGCCTCTTCACTATCAGGATCAGTGTTGAGTGACTCATTGTCTTTTACAAACAAAGCATGCACTTTGTGATACTGCACGATATTACTAAACGGATATCTGCCTTCTTGATCAATGACGATGGGGTCATCCGCATCAGCGTTATCGCCATTCATATTGTCGCCGTTACCATTTCCGCCATCGTTTCCCCCTACTTCATCAGCAAGCGCCTGCAGTGTGATCTCACCCTCATTGTCGCCTTCTGGATAATAGGAACGAATACCGTCAACGGTCAAGCACTCAAACTTCCAGCCGTCGGCCGCTTTCCAATCGACAACATATTTGTCACCACGCTTAACGATTTTTGAATCAGCGATAATTCCTTCGCCCGTAACAGACGTGTCAATCCTTATTAAATCAATCGAGGGAATTGTTACAACACCCGCTTGCTGTTTAGGTGTCACGGTGGCTACTACGCGGTATTCGCTGTTGACGTTTGGTAGAGCAACTTCAAGCTTGCCGTCATCACGCTCGGTTATCGTGATACCCGCTGCAGCAAGTTGCGCTGGGGTCAATTCATTGTTATTAGCGTCATACACTTTGATGTTGGATGCCAGGAGTTCATAATCATTGGCATACTCGTCATCAACCCCCGCAACCACGGTATGGCTACCGTCTTGAGCTACAACGCGCGTTGGTGTAATAGAACCAGGACCGCCATTAAGCTCGGTAGAAATCAGATACTCAGAGGCCTGCTCACCTGATCCTGCTTTAGGCTTCACTTGAACTTCAACCGAGTGATCCTTCTCTACCGACGGGAAAGTAATTGACGTAATACCCTTCTTCACCAAATCAGGACGCTCAATACCATCAACAATGATCATGCGCGGCTCATAGTTTGGATCAACATTCCAGCTAACCTGATAGTTGGCAGATTCTTTAGATCCCGCCTCTACAATCGATGTCTTTGTAATGGTCGATTTGCCGTTATCGCCCGAAATCTTGGTGCTTACCGTGTTGTACGCGTCATTATGAACAGCGTCATCCGGCTCGAATTCGATGACAAAGTATTGGTCCTCATTTAAATTAGGTATGCCGATGAGGTTATTCTCATACTCAGACGGATCAAGCAGTTGATCACCATGCCAAACTGAAGCAAGATGATAGCCATGAGACGGTCTAAATGACAACTCAAGATTGGTTCCAATATCAAACGTATGAACTTGATTCTCTACGGATTCCGCCTCATCGCCTTGTACGGTTAAATTGCTAACCCCTTTTCCGCGCTGAGATACAACGACATCATATGTTTTGACCCACTTGGCATAAAAGTGCTCGGGACGCTCTGCGGGATCATTTTCTCCCAGCGGAATATATTCGAACGGCTCGACTTTTTTGCCTTCTGCCTTATTGTCGTAATACCAGCCATCAAAACGATAGCCCTCTCGTGTTGGATCTGAAGGATAGGTTGTTAGATGCCCATCTTTAGTAAACAAAGAAGTTGCATACACATCTTGGGTGTCTGAGGTGGAATCAGTTTCCTCATTCATATGGAAAAAGCCAGTACGTTTATTAACCAGGATGGGAACAACCGTGTCTTGACTTACATTGCCCGCCCAATCTACCGCATATACATGAGCATAATATTGCGTATCTAGACGCAAACTTTGCGGAGAAGTATAGGTAACCTGGTCACCAGCATTGGAAGCAGGGATAATCGTAGCACCTGCTGGTAACTTAGCTAAAGGTATTTCATCTTTATTGCTATCTCCTTCAAGCAGATTGACGTAATAACCGCGTAATCCCGAAAGAGCAGTTTGTGTAATTGATGAACCATCCGGCGCTGTTGTTAAAGAGTCGTCGGGTGTTGACCAGATCTCTCTATAAGCACTATCTCCTTCAATGGTTGCTTGAGGAATTCCTTGAATCTTATAAGCAAAATCAGTGCCATTGTCGCTTGCGCCCTTTAGAGATAAGCTCGCTGAATAAACCGGTGGATTCGCGTTAGCGTTAAGGTCGACCCGTGAAAGCGCAGCGTTTGCTTGGTTAGGAGCATCCTCGTCAGCAAAAGAAAGGTCACTACCAGAGGTGTAGCGAGAGCCTTGCGCAATATACAGTAACGTATTTGCAAACACTTTAGACTCATCGTCTGTAGCTTGACCGTTTGAATGACCCGTCATGATCATGGCAAAGGAGCCTTTAGTCATCAAATAGAAGTTGTCAGTATAACCAGCAGGAGCACTACCAGAGTTCAATACTGTTCCACTAGCATTGCTCATCTGCATCCAAATACGGGCACCTGAATCAAGAGCAACATTTTGTCCATAGTTATGTGTTGAAGGAATCGAAAGCGTCTTCCCTTCCAGATTCCAAGGGCGCGATGTCAAAAAGCCTGTATCAACAACCTTGGCATTGGTCGTGCTGTTCTTTGATGTTGCATCAAGCATCAACCCTAAATCAGGAGCGAAAGAATTAAAATACGTATGGGTTCTACCCAAAGAACTATCATTATTGCCTGTCAGCGTATCGTGGCCAAACATGAGTCCGCCACCATGCTCGGCAAATTTTCTTACTGCAGCAGCTGATGTTGCTGAAAGATCCTTATGAGCGTTCCAATCGTACGTGCCAAACATCAATACATCATATTTATACTGTTGAACATCCTTGCCCTGACTGTCCTTAACCGTCTCAAACAAATAGGCATCAGGATTAGAATTGAAAGAATCTATATATGCTGTTTCAACCTGTAAAATATTACGGCTAATAGGTACCGTTTGACCCGTTGCTGGGTCAACAACCTGCTTGTTCATCCAGTCTCTTAAATAGGGCTCAGCAGCTGCAGTGGGATACACATTTAAAACGCGAACTTTATTTTCTGCTCCAAAACCTGAACGTGACTCCCAATTACTCCACGAGTCACTACCTGTACTCTTCTTGGATTGCCAAATTACATATTTGTAAGGCCTACCGGGGTCTGCTATTCCCTCACCAGGACGTTGTGGATTTTCAAAAGGAAAACTCCAGCGCAAGTCCTGCACGAGCTGCTTATCGTCAGCAAGAGAGACTTTACCCGTGAGATTGATTTTGCCTTCTTCGTACGGCGGATCATAATCCGTGTCTTGAGCCGAAAAATATTCAATTGGAATTGAATCATCAAGCGCCTTAGAAGCACTTCCGGCAGCATAGGCAGATTGACTCAAAGTTGGCAAAAATGCCAATGCAAGACAACAGGTCAAAAGAACAGACACTGCCTTTTTGATGATAGCCATAACCC
>UQML01000037.1 GCA_900542265.1 uncultured Eggerthella sp.
GCGGTACGCGAGCTGGGTTCAGAACGTCGTGAGACAGTTCGGTCCCTATCCTCCGCGGGCGTAAGAGAATTGAGAAGAGCTGCCCCTAGTACGAGAGGACCGGGGTGGACGAACCTCTGGTGTCGCAGTTGTCGACCAACGGCACAGCTGCTTAGCTACGTTCGGAACGGATAACCGCTGAAAGCATCTAAGTGGGAAGCCGACTTCAAGATGAGTTCTCTTTTTGGTAAGACCCCTTGTAGACTACGAGGTTGATAGGCTGCAGCTGTAAGTGTTGTGAGGCACTCAGGCGAGCAGTACTAATTGGTCGAGCTCTTTATCTAATTTGTGTTTTTCATTTACGAATCTGATATATATGTGCGCTATACAACCTTCAGGGTGCCTGTTATAAGAGCACTTGATAACGTAATAGCTATCACACATGCTCAAAGGTTAATGAATGCCTTGCATGAGTGGAACCATAGAGAGAGGGATCACCCGATCCCATTCCGAACTCGGTAGTTAAGCCTCTCATCGCCGAAAGTACTGCGGTGTAGTCCGTGGGAGGATAGGTCGTTCTACTCATGCAGGGCATTTATTGTTAGTGAATTTACAAAGATAATATCGGATTAATTCTCTAAGCTTGTGTATTTTGAAAATGGACGCTTAGCTCAGCGGGAGAGCATCGCCTTCACACGGCGGGGGTCGCTGGTTCAAACCCAGTAGCGTCCACCATTTTATTCCTACCTGAGAATGATATAGGAATATTGCTTTGATCAGGTTATCTTCATGATCAAAGTCAGAAAATGAGTAAGAATACCACTTAAAGAATTATCTTTAAAAATTCACTAAAATGCTTTGCTATTTCTCCTTTTTTATGGGACAATATCTGAGCACTAAGGGCGATTGGCGCAGCGGGAGCGCAGGTGCCTTACAAGCACAAGGTCACAAGTTCGAATCTTGTATCGCCCACCATCTATTCTTAGCCGGATGTTTCATCCGGCTTTTTCTTTTTTGGTATTTATTTCAATTGCCTGACTATCTTTTAACACAATCATATTAGCGAATCGCTGAAGTACAGTCTCTTTGAATCTCTATAAGTAAGAGATCAGACTTATATTAGATTCCCTTCAAATCACCGTAAGATCCTCCCTTCAGAATAGTAATTGCCTGAAAGGAGGAATGGTGAAAAAGTCAAAAAGCATGATAGCTGGATTAATTAGCGCGTTTGTTTGTGGATTATGCGTCTTGACATATATGGGTATAGTGCAGCAAGAGGCAGATAGTGCACGCAATGATGTTATCGCGCGATATGGAGGCGAGCAAGTTGAGGTACTTGTTGCTAAGCGCGATATAAATCCAGGTGAAATGATTGATGGATCGAACACCTTAAAGAAACTCTGGATTTCTGATCTGTTGCCAGAAGGAAGTATTACCAACGCTAGTGATGCATATGGAAAAAAAGTTGCCTCGTTTGTTGCAACTGGGGAAGTCCTTCTGACAAAGAGATTTGAGACATCCACACTTGGCATAGAAGTTCCAGAAGGACTTGTTGCTCTATCTGTTCCAGCGCAAGACATTAATGCGGTTGGCGGTGCAATCACAAAAGGATCTTACGTAGATGTTTATGCTGTCGGAACCTCAACTACATGTCTTGGTAGAAGCATTGGGGTTCTGGCAACGAGTAATGCTGACGAGGCGTCTGCGGGACAAAAAATGAATTGGATTACGCTTGCAATTGATCCGGCGAAGGTTCAGGAGTTTGTAAGTGCTGCAGAGAACCTTGAAATCTACTTCACATTACCAGGATCTAAAAAAGCCGACGATCAGCATGCTGCAAATGATGAAAGTAAAGAAGCATCAACGCGCGAAACGCTCTATGCGGATGCACTAAGCATAATCCCATCGGCATAAAAGAAGTAAAACCGAGTGTGTAAAGGGCGCTCGTGATAAGGAGGAAATCATATGATGACAACGCAGACAGAGCGGTTGATTGATACGTGTCCTGGTATCTCAGAGAGCGCTTCGGTTGTAGACGGTAAACGAGAGGTGGAGATGACGAAAGGGGTGATAGAGACCGGTTGGAAAAAAGGGCAAAAGAGTGTTGATGGAACAGCTGTTTATGTTGCACTTTTTATAGACCCGCAAGTTTTGAATAACAAGGAATCTGCATTATTTGGAATAGATGCTACTGGCGTTACTGAATATAGCTGGTTAACTACATATTATGACCCTGCTAATTTGCGTAAAGTGCTCAGTGAAACTGCAAGTGATCAGGCGGCATGGATTGTTAGCGAATCTCCTTCCGATGGGCTCAATTTGGCAGCGGCTCTCAAAAAAGACGTGCCAACACGCACGGTATGCTTATGTTGTAGCGAAGGATCAGGATCACTTTTTAGTCGTTGTAAGAATGCAGGAGTAGAACCAGTATTCGGACAAGAAGCTTTTGAGCAACTTGTTGACAACACGCGTTATGCAAATCTCTCCCATTTAGGCTTTGGGGCGCTCAAGTCGCCTGAAGAGGGTCTTGTAATAGGGGCTGATGAGATAACAGATGCGACGACAGAAGATAGCCACCAGCCATTGTACGATAACTATGTGCTTGATGATTATGTCAACCAAGAATTATTGAGCGCGCAAAACGCCTTACAACAAGCATCGATTACACAGAATAATCTGGCTAGGCAAGATGAGGTATCGCCATGTGAGAAATCGTTTGATGGTGAGATGTATTGTGGGGAGGAGTTAAACGATGATGCTTGGTTTACTTCATCGAGTACAGAAGAGCTTAATGATCCCTATTTTGGTTATGACGCATACTATGGACTTGAGCCCTCAATTCATAGCGACGTGTATGAAGACTATGCACTAACAACTCCTTATACACAACCGTTTATACAGGATGTCACGTACGTATCTCAAAATCATAAATCGTTTGTTATGAGCGTGGTAAGCGGGTCAGGAGGAACAGGAAAATCCTCCATCGCGCTTCTTTCTGCAATGCTGTTGCAAATGCGCGGTAAACGCACACTATTGCTTGATGGTGATTTGCAGTTTGGTGATCTTGCATTCTTAGTAGGACAAGAATCCCCTCTCACTTTGCTTGATCTGATGGAGCATCCCGAGCGCATTCAATCGCTTGAATCTCAGGGGGTAATGCCGGCCTATATTGCTGCACCTCCTAAGCTTGAGCAGTCAGAGTTGTTTTTTGCTTCGCTTCCTCAAACTATTGAGCATATGAAAGATCAGTTTGATGTGATTGTTGTCAATACAGGCAATTGTTGGAGTGATGAGCATGTGGGACTTTTCAAGATTTCAAACCGTACGCTTTTTGTTGTAGACCAACGCCCTGTATCTATTCATGCCTGCAATCATGCTTTAGAGTTTTGTACGCGCGCTGGGGTACCTATGCAAAATTTTGCTTATGCTCTTAATTTTTCTCAAAAACAAGCACTCATCACTCCTATGGATGTCTCGTGTGCCTTACAAGGGGCTCAGGTATACGAACTTGCCGATGGGGGCAATGAAGTTCGTGAATTGTTAAGTGCAGGAAGAAGTGAAGAGCTTATTGCAAACGGGAATCCCTTTAGTGAAAGCCTTAAAAGCCTCATGCTGGAATTGGTGCCGGGGCTTGAGCCGGCACCTGTCCCGATAGTTCCTAAAAAACGTCGTCGTCGATTTCTCAAGAAATCTGCTTAACAGGAAAAGAGGTTAAGCATGGCACTCTTGAGTATGCCGATTTCTACAATTAGTCAAAAGACGCCTACTGATCAAGTAGGCTCATCGCAAAATCAAGCGTTATCAGAATTGAAAGAGGCGGTTTCAGAGATTATTCCTGCAATACGCACGGTCGAATTAATTAAGCGCAATCCCCAACAGGCGCGCAACGAGTTGATTCAGGC
Source organism: uncultured Eggerthella sp. (assembly GCA_900542265.1). Lineage (GTDB taxonomy): Bacteria > Actinomycetota > Coriobacteriia > Coriobacteriales > Eggerthellaceae > Anaerotardibacter. Next base: position 3,882 of record UQML01000037.1, read on the forward strand.
ATGCTTACAAGTACTCGAAGCACGTCCATGGTTGGCAAAGAATGAAGAACTGCGTCATCACCTGATTGAGCGCTATCTTGATAGTGTTTTTGGACTAGGTCCTCTCGAAAAATTGTTGGATGATGACACGATCACTGAAATTATGGTGAATGGGACGCAGGCGATTTATTACGAGCGGGAAGGAAAGCTTTTCGCACTGCCGTATCATTTTGTTCATGATGATCAGGTTTATGCGTTGATTGATCGCATTATTGCACCGTTAGGAAGACGTATTGATGAATCTTCTCCTATGGTTAATGCGCGCTTGCCTCAAGGGCATCGTGTAAATGCTATCATCCCACCACTTGCGCTTGATGGACCATTGCTTACCATTAGAAAGTTTCGCTCGGAGATCTATACATTGGAAGAGCTCCGTTTAAAGGGTTCTCTTGACGATGCGGTTTCGCAGTTCTTGACGTGGGCGGTTACTGCAAAGCTCAACATTGCCGTCTCGGGAGGGACGGGGAGTGGAAAAACGACCTTGCTCAATGCATTGTCCGTTGAAATTCCGGTTTCAGAGCGCATTGTTACTATCGAAGATAACGCAGAGCTTAAATTTCTGCGCCATCCTCATGTCGTACGACTCGAATCACGTCTTCAAAATGCTGAAGGTGTTGGCCAGATCACTATTAAAGATTTGGTAATCAATGCCTTACGTATGCGTCCTGATCGCATTGTGGTAGGTGAGTGCCGTGGAGCTGAGGCGCTCGATATGCTGCAAGCCATGAACACAGGTCATGATGGGTCTATGACTACATTGCACGCCAACTCTCCTAAAGATGCTATTGCTCGCTTGATCACTATGGTTCGTTATGCGGTTGATTTACCTGTTGAAGTTATTGAGGCTCACATCGCTCAGGCTATCGATTTGGTTGTTCAAACAACGCGCGATATGAAGGGATGTCGCTATTTGAGTGAGCTCGTTGCTTATTGGTATGACGATGAGACAGCACGTTGTGCAACTACAACGCTCTACAAACGCACTTCATATGAACAAGCGGGACGATGGAATGGCGTGCCGGCACTTATGCAGATGTGTGTTGAGCGTGGTGTGGTGAGTCAAGAGGAGGTGGATAGATGGGCATCACAACTTTCTTGACATTAGGCGCTTGGCTTGGGGCTCTTAGCGTAGGGTATAGCGGCTATAAGCTTTTCTCTTATGTTGTAGAGAAGCAAAAACGTGCTACAGAGATGAGTCAAGCTGTTGGATCAAGTTCTTCAAGTCTGCACCGTTTGCTCTTGCAGGGCATTCCGCCTCTTTTAGGAGTTGCCCGTGCCTTACTGCGGGTGAAAAGCATCGATCTTTTGCTTCAAACGTGGAATGAAGTTTGTCGCAAACGTCATTTGGTAACGTCTCCAGAAGCACTCGCTACGGTATTGTTGGCCGGATCGTTTATGGTCTTTGCGGCAGGAAGCTTGATAGGTGCCTCTCCGCTTTTTGGAATTATGCTCGTAATTTGTGTCTTGTTAGGAATTGGGATGGCGGTGAATCGTTATCAAGATGAGCAACGCGCTCGTTTACGTGAGCAAATCCCTGTGGCCATACAAAGTATGCAAGCTTGCTTTAATGTGGGATATTCACTTCCGCAAACGTTTGATTATCTTGTTCGAGAAATACCCAATCCTTTGGGAGAGGTATTTCGTGAGGCTTCTGCAGTTATTGTTGCGGGAGGTTCTGTTGAAGAAGCGCTTGCGACTATAAAAAGAGCAACACAAGAAGATTCCCTCATTTTTATTGCGAGTGCTTTAGAGATTCAGCACAAAACAGGCGCGAGTATGACAAGGATCTTGGAATCAAGCGCTCATGCCATTAAAAGCGATTTAGCACTCAAACGATCTTTGAAGACACAAACTGCCCAAGCAAAACTTTCAGCGCAAGTAATTACGCTCATGCCCTTTGGTCTGCTTGCTATCTTTTCATTGGTATCTCCTGGATTTCTTGATCCCTTTTTTGAATCTTTTGGCGGCATTGCACTTTTTGGTGCTGCTGTAGTGATGCAGGTTGCCGGTGTTGTATTGGTGCGACGCATGCTTAATTACGAAGGGTGAGGGAGACGAAGTTATGAAAATGGTATTCATTGTTTTGGGAACAAGTGCTGCAGCCATTATGGGGTTTTGTCTATGGATGAAAATTAAAACTATTTATGCGCAGATCCAGCTAAAAAAGTCCTACAAACAAACCGTAGCGGTTAACCCTATTGCCACCTCGTTACCTCTAAATATTCACGGCATCGAGCGAATCATACTTGAGCGCATGGTGCTTTTGAGTATGCAGGTGGGGAGGAGGCATCTTGCGCAAAGGGATGGATCATCACCTTATCTTGTGACAAAAGGAGTGTCAACCATACGACTTGAGGCAGTTAAGCAGGTAATCATGAAGACTCTGCTGCGCAACGAGAAGCGCGAGAACTTGCAAACGCTCATTGATCAAGCGGGTTTTCATCTTTCAATTACTGTTGACGGCGTGAGTCTGTGTCGCTTGCAAAGTGCGATGCTTGGTATGGCGATGGGACTTGTGATAGGCATGAGCTTATCTGGCTTCATGACGGGAATGGGGTGTGTGATAGGTGGCATTCTGGGCTGGAATGCGCCCGTGTGGGTGCTTAAACGGGTGCAGCAGGAACGCGGCTACACGATGGAGCAGGAGTTGGGCAATCTTATCGAGATTGTGATTTTAGGTTTGCGTTCAGGGCTTTCGTTTGACAAAGCGTTTTCACTCTATCCCCATTACTTTTCAAGCTCGCTTGCTGAGACGTGTGCTTTGGCACAAGCGCAATGGAGGCATGGATTGATTTCGCGCAGTGAAGGGCTCGACTTTATTGCGCGTTCCTATGACTCATCACTTTTAAAACGCGTAACGGATTCAATGGAGCGCTCACTTAAATTTGGAACTTCGCTTGTGGATGTGCTTGATGCTGAGGTGCAAGAATCACGCGCAATCAGAAAGGCAAAAATGGAAGAACGCATCTCTAAGGCGCCGGTCAAGATGCTCTTCCCGGTGGGAATTTTAATCCTGCCTGCAATGTTGATTTATATCATGGGGCCAATTTTGCTTGATCTCGTTACGGGATTTTAGCAGGAAAAATGCCTCATCAAGAAAGGAAACGATACATCATGATTTTAGCAACACTTAAAACCAAAGCAGGATCAGTGCAGCATGCGATGCAGGAAAAAGCCATGACAACTTATATAAAAACGCATCTTGTACTCAAACGGGGCATCAAAGATTGTCGTGGTCAAGGAACAACAGAGTACGCTATCTTAGTCGGTGTACTTGTGGTCATCGCTATCCTTGCTATCACTATTTTCCGTCCAAAGATTCAAGAACTCTGGGATGCTATCGCAACAGGCATCAATGGGCTGTAGGCTTATGAAGGCTTCAAAATACCAACAAGGTAAACAGCTTTTGAAGCACGCTGTAAAGCTAATGTACCGACGTTGGTTACAGACAAGCGGGCAATCAACGGTTGAATACGCCCTTGTTGTGAGCGGCTTTCTTGTGGTCTTTTTGGCGATGGGGCTTATGCATCATGCAATCAATAGTGGCTTGTTTGTCGAGCATGCTCTCATGAGTGCCTCGCATGTTATCACTAATGTGTCTGATGGGGTGTTGCGCGATGTGTTTTTGGTATAACAACACAAGACGCTCTCTTTTCTCTAATGGACAAGCAACACTTGAGGCAGCATTTTTAATTCCCATTATCATGGTGTGCTTATTGCTTGTTATTCAGCCCGGTATTCTTTTGTATGATCGCATGGTTATGGAATCTGCTGCTGCAGAAGGGTGCCGCATTTTGGCGACGCGCACGACAAGCCAGCAGACAGATGATGCTTACTATGAGAACTTCGTACGCCATCGTCTTGGTTCTATTCCGGAGCACGAAAGCTTTCATATTCACGATCCTGCTTGTGCGTGGGATATCAAACTAAACGGTTCTGAAACTACTTTATCGGTATCCGTCACTATCACCAACAAGCTTCATCTTTTACCCTTGTTTGATTTTGGAGCACAGGTTGCAGGATTGCTTGATGAATCGGGAGCGTTTCTTTTGTCAGTAACTGTGGAAATGCCTACCCAACCTGATTGGGTTAGTAATCAAGAACTCGGCATGAATCCAAGGGGGTGGGTTGAACAATGGAAATAACTAAGCGCTCCATTTTTTGGGATAATGAGGGCTTTTCAACGCTAGGCGTGGTGTTGGCGCTTTTGATTAGTCTTTCGCTTTTATTTAGTGCAGCACGTATTTATGAAATCAATACGCAAAGTGCGGCAATTCAAGAAGTTGCTGATGTGGCAGCGCTTTCTGCTGAAAATGTGATTGCACAATACTATACCGTTGCGTATGTGTGTGACGCACTTTTACTAAGTATGTCATTGGGGACAGTTGCGCTAGCGGGCGTGGGGCTTGTAGCATTATGCGTCCCATCGCTTCAATCGCAAGGTATGACCTGTTTGGAATACAGCAAGAAATTACGTGATGTGCGCAACTCATTTTCCGATCAAGCAAAGCGTGGCCTCGAGCGATTGCAAACGGTGTTGCCTTTCTTGTCATTGTGCAGCGCTTCATCGGTTTTGGTAGCTAATTCACAAGAAAGCGGTGGATCACACTATGTGGGCTTGACGCTATTAAATCCCCATGAGGGAGAGCCGCTTGCTTCGTTTGCGTTTGATCAGTCAGAAGCGTTTGATGAGGCAGCGCAGGATAACAAGGATTCAATAGCGCAACTAGCACAAGAGGCTGAGCGTCTCGCGCAAAAAGCAGCTGAAAGTAAAGCGCTTGCTTATCAACATGACAGCGGATCAGAAACGACTTTTTGTATGTATGAACGGGCAAACAAGCTTGCAAATCTTGCTCCCGAGGTTAATCCATATTATACCTCTGCAGAATTGTGGGATTTTTCGGTAGCGCTTAGGCGGGCGCAGGCATATTACGCCCATCGCTATGAAAAAGAAACACCGACAAATCAAACGGTGACAGAACGCAATAAATCTCATTTGCGCAAGCAGTTTTATGGATATGCATCGCGCGAGGTCAATAAAGGATACGTGCATGAAACCGCAGATTCATTTGAGGCGTTCTTTCCGCTTTTGCCAAAAAATACGGACGAGATGCGCGCGACAACTTTGTATACGGATGCGGTCTATCCTGCCACACAAAATGGCGATGGGACAGTTGTAATTCACGTCTCATCGGAGTGTGCAGGCATACAACAAGGCGTGTCATTGGGCTCTTATTCACTTGCAGCCTATGAAGCAACGCAGCCGCGTGTCGAATGTGGCATCTGCGAGATGAGTGCAGCAAGTTTAGGCAAGGTAGCTGCTGCATCAAGTGTTATCGAAAACGGATTTGAGTATCATTACAATATTGTAGCTGAGCAGGCAGCGCAGTATCAAAAGGCGCGCGAGGAGCTCGATCCTTATACCAAAGGGATTAAAGGAACGCTCGGATCGCTTTTCAATCAAGCCAAGAAAGCACTCGATGAGGCATCGAGTTATCGTATTGCCACAAAACCTCCGGGGCGTTTGGGAGTCGTGGCGATTGTTATTGATCTTTCAGCACGGCCAAGCAGTGGTTCTTTTGCCTCATCCTTTGTTGAAGACAATGCGACACTTGGACCGCGTATGGCGCTTTCCTCTGCCACGCTTTTACCTGATGACTCAGATGAGGTGGTGACGGTTCTTAATACCGTACTTGACGGGTATGCTGCGCTCGATGGCGGAAGTGCTACTGGTTCATTGCGCGTTGTTCTTGATTTGTGGTCGTCGATGCTGAATGCCTATATCAAAGGGCAAGAAGGTTTTATAACCGGTGTTGAAGATACGCTCAACTCACTCCCTTTTGCTTCGCAGAGTGGTCTTGGAACATGGGCTGCGCAGGGACTTACTCAAACCTTTGAAAAAATAAATCTCGCACCCTGTGAGCTAGCGGCACCGAAACCGGTATTGCTTAATTCTGCCCACGTGCTTGCTGCTGGTGATGATTCTTTTGCACAAACGCTCCATGGGGTTAAGATGCGTGCCCTTACCTATGGAGGGGCAACTGAGGAATTTGTCGATGAGATGATCAGTTCTGCAGAACAATCTGCCCTTGCGAGTGTGTCGAGTCTTGGCCAGGAGATCACTATCGCATCACTTGAATTATTTGATGGTGCCGTTTCGATTCCTATAACTATAGCGCTTCCTGCTGAAGTGATTGAATACGCTTCATCGCTTGTGGGGCAAGGATTTGACTACCTGCGTGGGTTAAGCCAAACCATTATTCCTGATAGAAGATGGGAATGACGGTGATGATGAAGTTTAAGTGTAGAGAATCAGGACAAATGACCGTTGAATTTATGGCAATGTTTCCTGTTTTACTCATGATTGCTTTTATCACTTACAACGCGCTTTTGTTCTTTTCAGAATGCGCTGCTTTTGACCGGGTGTTTAGGCAAACTACTGTAGTGCAAGCGGTCAGTCCTCATGTTGCTTATGAAGACACGCTTGGCTCGATTGACTCTGTGCTTCAAGCAAACTTTGCTCATGATTATCTCGAATGGCATCTCGCATATGAACCAATAAGCACACAGCTTGTGCGTTATGAGGCAACGCTTGAATTTATTCCGACGTTTTTTGGAAATGGTGCTATTAATTCAGTCTTTGAGGTTTCACTTCCTCGTTTAACCCACCAGATTAGTCTTGTTGTTGATCCGTATAATCCTGGAGTCTTTCTATGAATCACAATCCTCACGAATTTTTAAAAAATATTCCCTTCCATGTTAAACGAGCCCTTCTTATTATCCTTGTGTTCATAATTTGCATAATACTTATTGATAAGGTAGTAGAAAGAACGTCTCCGATACCTTCACTTTCCAATGCAGATGCAAAAGAGCTTCCGGAATTTGCTCTTACCACCTCTCAAGGAGGTGCGTTGTATGCAAGCGTAGCGGATTTGTTTGCTCAAGATTCTGATGCGTTAACTCATGCGTTTGCTACTTATGAGCACGATTTACTTAATTATTTTGGCGCCGCTTGGGTTTCTCCGCAAGAGATCGATTCTTCCATCACACAAGAACTCTTTGGTGTGCCACCTGATCACCTTGAAGCACGTGCTCATGTTTCACGTTTCCTTTGGAATCAGCAAACTAATAAGGAGGCGATGGGATTGTTGGGGTGGATAATCCAGCCCGATAGTTCATTAACCTCATCGCTTGCTACTCATAGCTCTTATCTCGAAAAACAAGGCTGGATGCCTCTTGCAAGCAACTCAGAAACGACGCTTTCGTTAGTAAAAGAACAAAGCAGGGCTAATGGAATGTCTCAAGAGACACACTATTCGTGGCTTTTAGTGGAATTACTCACGATAGGAGACAGCCATCTTGCTCTCTACTCTTTTCAATAGAACTTTGACGTTCTGACTAACACCGCGATGGAGTATGTCTGGGCGGAACTCTATCAAAATTAGATTGGTTTAAGACTTTCTTCAATACGCATTAAGATTGCGCCGGTAGGCTTAAAAATATCAGGGCAACTTGTACGAGAAAGGAACTAATGAATGCAGCAAAAAGGAATAGGCACTCTGCTTGGAGCGTTTAGCTTTACAGCGCGGGTTCGTGGGTTGTTTGCGTGGAAGCATACTGATAAGACGCTTATGTTAGCCCCTTGTCGATCTATCCATACGTTTGGTATGAAGCATGCAATCGATGTTGCTTTTGTTGATCGAGATGGAGAAGTAATCAAAGTTGTTAAAGCGGTGCCACCGCGCTCGCGCATTTCGTGTCGAGGGGCGTGTGCAGTGTACGAACGATTGAGTTGTCCTGATGCTTGGTTTGAAGAAGGAGATGAGCTTGTTATAGGTGTGAAATCTGCGGAGCTGGCCTAAGAAGCGCATCGGTACTCGATGAAAGGAACAATGAATGGTAAAGACAATTGCAAAAGCGAACACAAAAATAATCCCACAATATGCGACTAAAGTTTGTCCTCAATGTGGATCGCGCTGTTTTGCTGACATGGATACCTGTTATGGCTGTTTGCATCATTTTGGCGATGAGGCTGACGGTCAAGAAGTGGTGCCAAAAAAGAAAGGCAAGAAAAAGAGCAAGACGCAGAAATTACCTTTTGAAGCGCAAGAATTGCTGTTAGCTGAACTTATTGAGGAATTGCAACGTCGCGGATTTTCTAAGGCAAAGATTCCGGCGACCTTGCAGCTTCGTTCTTATGATGATAAATCCTTAGCATTAGCTCTCGAAATACAAATAGACAGGTAGCACGTTAAGATACTACCTGTCTATGACATAACCTAAACTCTGAGAGATGAAGGAAAAACTGCTAGCCAATAAAGGAGCGAACAGCCGCTTCGATATCTTGGGTATCTTTATCAATTACCTCGCTAAAGCGGATGGGAAGACTATCAAGTACTGCTAAGTTTTGAGGAATGTTATGCACGTTGGTTTCATCAGCAATCAAGGTGTTGAGAGCGCATCCTGAAAGACTGGCAACTTCTGCTGGAAGGGGAGTGCCCGGTAGAAGATTGTGGAGGGCACGATAAACATTTTCGCCAAATTTGGCCCAATGCGCGGTGGATGCAATTAGTACGGGATGATCAGAACGCAGGTTGCTTGCAACTTTATATGCAACGGCGGTGTGAGGATCCATGAGATAGCTGTACTCATCAAATACTTCTTTAATGGTAGAGAGGCATGTTTGGTTGTCCACTGAATCAGAGGCAAAATCCGCTCGAAGCTTTTCAAAGGTTTCTTGATCAACGGAAAAGCAGTTGTTCTTTTTGAGTTCATCCATCCAGGTTGCAATAGCTTTATCATTGCGATTTGTTAGTTCAAAAAGCTGGCGTTCCATATTGGATGAAATCAAGATGTCCATAGAAGGCGATGGGGTTAAGACAAAATCACGATGTGAAATGTCGTAAGTACCCGTATTGATGAAGTCGGTTAATACGCGGTTTTCGTTGCTGGCGCAGAAAAGCATATTGATAGGAGTGCCCATCTGCTTTGCATACCAAGCAGCTAAGATATTGCCAAAGTTGCCGGTGGGAACACAAACATCAAGCAGATCTCCCGCTTCGAGCTTACCGGCTTTAACCAGCATAGCGTAGCTTGAAATGTAATAGACGATCTGAGGTAACAAGCGTCCCCAGTTAATAGAGTTTGCACTTGAGAGTGCAAGGTGATGATCATTTTGGAGTTCTTTAGCAAAAGCCTCATCGTTAAAAACGGATTTTGCACCACTTTGGCAATCATCGAAGTTGCCTTTAACTGCCCATACCATGGTGTTTGAACCATCTTGGGTAGCCATCTGCTTGTATTGGATGTCACTCACACCGCCATCAGGATACATGACAGCAATTTGAACTGCATCAACATCTTTAAAACCTTCAAGGGCGGCTTTGCCGGTATCACCTGAAGTGGCGACAAGGATAAGGAAAGTATGGTCAAGTTCTCCTTGTTCGGTGAGTTGCTTGACACTTGCACTAAAGAAATTAGGGAGGCACTGGAGCGCCATATCTTTAAACGCACTGGTTGGACCGTGCCAAAGCTCTAAAATGTGTGTATTGTCATCAAGAGAAGTAATAGGACAGATATCAGCTGAATCAAATTGATCGCCGTAGGTTTTTTTCATGAGCGCATCAATGGTTGAAGCGGGCAAATCAATTGAAAAAGCTTTATAGATTGTCGCTGCACGTTCAGCATAAGGCTTATCAGCAAGGGCAATAATTTCATCTAAGGAAAGGTGAGGGAGGGTTTCAGGGACAAAGAGTCCGCCACCGGGGGCGAGACCTTCTACCACAGCTTGGGTAAATGTTACGGGCGTTTTACCATAACCTCTTGTGTCGATATAACGATTAGTTGACATAGATCTCCCTTTGTGAGGTACCATTTGTTGAAAAGTATAAGCTCCTCAAATAACCTGCCGAGGATAAATCCCGTATACGCTTCGGGTTATTCGGAGGGTTGATATATAAACTTGTTAATGGAGAGATTGTGGCGCTATGAATAAAGTATCCATGTCGCATGAAGATTATTTAGAGGCGATTGTTATGTTGGGTGGCACGCCTCTCGTCCCGGTGCGATCGGTTGATGTTGCAAGCAAGATGGGGGTTTCTAAGGCATCTGTCTCAAAGGCAGTCTCATCGCTTAAAGCTGCTGGCATGCTTGACCAACCGTTCTATGGTGATATCACGCTTACTGAAGAGGGATATGAATATGGCAGATCGGTTTTACGACGCCATGATATGCTTACAAGTTTTCTTACCAAAAAGATAGGGCTTGACCCTGATATAGCAGAAAAAGAGGCGTGTCAAATGGAGCATGCTATAAGCGATGAGTCGTTTGATAAATGGCTTGCTTATTTTGCAAAGATTGGCCTTTAGGAGGATAACTTGATGTTTGATGCACACAAGGCGCTTCAGCACCACCGTAAAGAAGAGCTCATCGAGCTGCTTGAGATGATGAGTAAGAATATTGTGGCGATGGATGGTGTGTGGTTCCAGGCATGTGAGAAGTTTGACGACATGGATCGCGCGATGGAATGCGATAAAGATGCGTGGAAAAACTATTCTCCTGCTGAAGCAAAACGTTTAAAGCGTTGGTTGGGATTAGGGGAGCATCCTGGTATTGAGGGGCTTGAACAAGCTATGAAATATCGTAGTGGCACGCTTGCAAACCCTCGTGTGTCTATGGAACGTGTGAATGATCATGAACTTATTTATAAGATTGTGACGTGTCGTATTCAAGATGCGCGCAAGCGAAAGAATATGCCTTTTCATCCCTGCAAATATGCCGCTATTTATGAGCATGCATGTTTTGCGAGTGCTATTGACGGCCGCATTCAAACGGAGTGTTTGAGTTGCTATCCTGAGATTACCGATGAGAGCTGTTGTTGCTCATGGCGTTTTTGGATTCCTGAATTGTAACAAAGTGAGCATTGTTTCTTGGGATATCCATGTGCTTGCCAAGTGTTTGTAATCATGTCATAATCGAACAAATGTTTGAATAAGGCTTGGAGGCAGCGTATCTGTGCGAATTATATTAGGAATTGATCCTGGCCTTGCCAATACGGGATGGGGAATTATCGAACAAGACGGTCCACGCTTACGATGCTTGGCTTATGGATGTATTTCAACAGACAAGGATGTTTCGCTACCACTTCGTCTTGAAAAAATCCATGATCAAATGGTGGCAGTAGTAGCCCGCTTTGAGCCAACGTGTGTTGGGGTAGAAACAGTATTGTTTGGACAAAATACGCAAAGTGCTTTTGCTACGGGTCAAGCACGCGGAGCGGCCTTGGTGGCTTGTGCGCGTGCAGGATTGCATTTCAGTGAATTTCCACCAGCTCGCATTAAACAAGCGGTAGTCGGAAATGGTAATGCAGACAAAAAACAAGTCCAGTTTATGGTGGCACGGATTTTAGGACTAAAAAAGGAACCTTCCCCCGACCATGCTGCAGATGCATTAGCTGCAGCCATTACGTATGCTGCCTATGATAGTCCGCTTTCATAGCTGTCTCTTATACACATCTGACGCTGCCGACGAACTCTAGGGTGTA
>UQML01000038.1 GCA_900542265.1 uncultured Eggerthella sp.
ACCCTAGAGTTCGTCGGCAGCGTCAGATGTGTATAAGAGACAGATGCCAACTCCGTGCCAGCGTGTAATAGTTTGTTTGGCACAACCCATAAGACCGTATGCATCAAGCACCACGCCACCACCAAGTTGGCCAAGCATCAACGCACCCATCACAATACCAACACCGAGCGACGGAGTAGCAAACACAACCAACATGACATAGACAGCCCCAAATACACCACCCAAATACTTCCACGCACCAAATGAATAACGCAAAGAAGCTAGATGACCGCGATAGCGCACTAAAACAGCAACGAAGGTGACCACCAAACCTACAAACATATTGATCAAGCTTGCGTTGACTGATCCAACGGTTAACGCAAGAGCAGTATTCGTGGGAGCTTGAGCTGCTGAGCAACCACCTGCTAAAAACATAATAACCAAAAGAACAACATCATATGATCGAGTTACTAATGCTTCTTTTGACGATGGGGTTTTAGGTGCAGGTGCCTTTTCCAGCATACGCCCATAACAGACTGCAATAATACCTACAGCAAGCAACACACACCCAATAATTCTACCCACAGTGAGCACTCGCACGGATACGTCGAAAAGCCCCAATCCATCAACCATCATGCCAAAAAAGAGCTGGCCAAACATAAATGCAGCAAAGGTAAGTGCTGCACCCAATACGGGTGTTCCATAGATAATAGCAGTGACTAAAAGTGCTCCATATATACCACCCATACACTGCCATAAAGGCACTTCCCCAAGAGAAGACAACTGAGGAAGTTCGCCTATACAAGCACTTACTCCCAAGAGAACAAGCGTGCCACCTAAAAAGGAAATAACCGCAGCTTCAAGACGACCAACATGATGCGCGAGTGCAGCATTGGCAGTACCCTGGACAGCAAGTGCAATACCCGCCGTTATTGCTAATATAAGTGCAAAAGCACTCATCGCCCACTCATTCCTCCCCTTTGCATCCTGTATCTTTTATCAAGCCTATATATCACTTCCTAATGGTAAACAAAAGAACCCCTGACATGGCAGAGGTTCTTGTGAGATGAACGTTATGCGGCTCATTGTATGTAGCTGCAACTGTATGACTACTTAGTATATTTGTAGAAGCCCTCTCCTGCATTGACGCCGGTTTTGCCCTCGTCGATGTGTTGCTTCAAGATAGCAGCAATGCGCGCAGCTGTGCTTCCCGGTTCTTTTGCAGCGGGACTTGCAGCAACAATGTTATAGGCTGTGGTCAGGCCAACAATATCGAGGATACGGAATGGACCGAGTGGCGCACCCGTGCCAAGCATCCATGCTTTGTCGATAGTCTCAACGTCAGCAACATCGTTAGCGAGCAGTGCTTCAGCAGAATTCAAGAAAGGCACAAGCATGCTGTTGAGCAAATATCCAGGCTGCTCTTTTTTGAGCTCAAGTGGAATCATGCCAATAGCGCGAGCAAACTCAACAACGGTCTCATATGACTCAGGGCTCGTCTTGGGCGATCCCATAATTTCAGCCGTGTTGTTCTTCCAGATATTATTTGCAAAATGAAGTGCCAAAAACTTATCAGGACGGCCAGTAAATCCCATCATCTCACTGGGTAGCAAGGTTGAGGAATTAGTACACAAAATGGTGTGCCCAGGCAAGATATCTTTAAGGGAAGAATAGAATGCATCTTTCTCATCAATAACCTCAGCAATTGCCTCAATAGCCAAGTCAGCATCAGCAAATGCTTCATGCAAGTCCGTGGTGAGCACCAAGCTCTCATACGCCTCATCGACACGTTTGATCAACTCATCAATAGTTGCCGCCGGTACATCAGGAGAATCCGCCAAGCCTCTGCAGTAAGCCAATGGATCAGTCTTCATAGCTTCCAAGGTCTGCTTATAAATCTTATGGAGACGCTCCAGTTTTGGCTTTGCGCGACCAATTGAATCTTCGCGGCGAAGCCACATTTTCACCTTAAAACCTTTATACGCACTCTGCAGTGCAATTTGACTACCTAAAACTCCACCACCTGCAACGGTAACATTCTTGACTTCCATACCATGCTCCTTGTTTTTTGTGTACGACTTTTGCATACATTCCTTTTTTTGCGAGACCATCGTATATCACTTGCATAGTCTTATAAGGAGTGGGCGATGGGATTCATTCTTCCCGTAAGTAAATTGGAACCAGTCTGTTGCATCCTCCAAAAATACTTCACACGTAGTTCTTCTTGTTCAAAAATAATCCGGTAAGTTCCCAGCCTTGATTACATGAACTATGTGCTTCATTTTCAACTTGCAACCAACCGATAGAGCCATTGCAGACTTCGATTCCTGAAGAGTAAACAAGTAATGGCGTGGATGGAGTTTGATGGTGAACTCTAGTGAGGACTTTAACCCTATCCTTCAACTCCACCCGCAAGCTTAAGCCCCATCACGCAACCAATCAGACCTGCAATAAGCAAGATTCGCACTATGTTCACTGGCTCACTTCCGCTTACCATCCCATATATAACGGTGGTTGCCGCCCCTATGCCAACCCATACCGCTTCCATCAATCCAGCAGCTACAAGTATCATCCACGCCATCGTCTTATTCCCTTCTGACATCATGATTCTGTATTCCTAACCTCGTACCCCTACACAAGACCCATAAACAAAAAAACACTCGAAACGTGTTCCCCTCTTCTTATGGCCTAATGAAGGAAACCGTTCCGAGTGTTCGGATATATCTACCCGGCGGCAGATCAGACTATGTAATTTGTCTAGATAGTATAGTTATCAAACGTTGTAGTCAATGTAAAAGCACGCTGATATGTAAGCTATTACAGCTATTAAGGCCTGTTACTCAAGCTTCAACTCTTTCAAGAACGCCATTTATTCTGCATCATAAAACTACTCTTTTCCCTCAAGTTGATTGCGGATTGCCTGCATCCTGTTATCCAAATGAGCCGCAGCTTCAGCCAACTCAGCCAACTCTGCACCAATCTCTTTAGTTTCCTTAGGATCAAAATCCTTTTTATACCGCAGCTGATGCTCGAGCGCTGCCCAAAAGTTCATCGAAATGGTGCGCAGTTGCACTTCAACTTTCATCAAGCGCTTTTCGTGCTCCAAAAAGATAGGTGTTTCAACAATTAAATGCAAACTCCGATACCCATTAGGCTTAGGATTGCACACATAATCACTGCGCTTAATAAGACGCACGTCATCTTGCGCAAGGAGTGATTCTGCCAAAGAAAAAATATCTTCTGGAAATGCACACACTACACGCACGCCTGCAATATCGTTAATATTTTTCTCCATTGATTCCATGGTAAGCGGATAATTGCGACGGATCATTTTATCTGCAAGACTCTCTACGCTTTTCAAGCGTGTTTGTATTGAGTCGATGGGGTTGCGGTCATGCCGCAACTTAAACTCAGCATCAAGTACTCTAAACTTGGTCTCGACTTCCATCATCGCACACCGGTAGTAAGTCATAAGCCGCTTAAAAGCAGCAACGTTATCTTCCATCATTGAGAAAAAGTTAGCGTCAACAACTGAAGCCAACCGTGTAATCATTTGATCACTGGTCTCACCAACCCCATCGGCAAGAAATTGAGCGAAGCTTGATTCGGTAAAAAGATCCGCTAAGTTTGCTTGTGATGGCTGCTCGTCCACCGCTTGACCCCTCCTGTGCTCACGCGCTTATAACGCTGCATCCGCCCGCATCTTACTGCGTGGTTTTGCATAGTTTGCATGGTTTACATAGTTTTACATGCGTTCTATTATACCGAGTTTGTTTGCTCGCACGTCCTACCCATATTGACGCTTATCTCCAACGCGTCAGAACCACACACTTGACACCGTGTATATAGGTGTATATAGTGTGTATATAGCGTATATACACTACCGTCGATTCATGGGACGCCATGGCATCGGCACTCTCTTTAGAAAAGAAGGACTTTGGAAATACTTATTTCAAATACCAGCACGTCGCCAATCTATGAGCAAATTGCCTCTCAGATTAAAGATGCCATTTTATCTGGCGACCTCACTGAGGGTTCTCCTTTGCCCAGTATTCGCTCGTTGGCAAATGACCTTCACGTAAGCGTCATCACCACCAAGCGCGCCTATGCTGAATTGGAAGCTGCTGGCTTTATTGTCACCGTACAAGGTAAGGGCACGTTTGTTGCAGGCGGCAACCTCGAGCTTCTTCGAGAAGAGCGGCTTCGCGCGGTTGAAGCAGCACTCACGCACGTTATTACTGATGCGCGAGCGGCAAATATCACGCCAGAAGAGTTGCATGAAATGATTGACGTGCTCATGGATAACTCATAACCAATAGAAAGCTGTACCATGACTACTTTGATACAAGCAACCGATCTTACAAAATCATATGGAGATTTTTGCTTAGGACCATGTGATATCACCGTAAGTGATGATCGCATTGTTGGACTTATTGGCTCTAACGGTGCCGGCAAAACAACACTCTTTAAACTCCTCCTTGGCATGATCCGCCCCGATTCAGGCTCCATAACCCTTTTAGGCGTCGACATCCTTGATCCTACTACCAATGTAGATACCTTAAAGCAACGCATAGGTGTCGTACTCGATACCTGCGCCTTTCCCGTAACTATGAAAGTAAACGATGTCGATAGCCTGGGCATGGCATCCTATCCTAATTGGGATCGCCCCTACTTTAGAAGCCTTTGCGAGCGCTTTGACCTTGCTCCCAAAAAGCTTGTCAAAGATCTCTCACGTGGCATGAGCATGAAGCTCTCCCTCGTGTTTGCCCTTGCTCACCATCCTGAGCTTCTCATCTTAGATGAAGCAACAGCAGGGCTTGACCCCATCGCCCGTGATGAAATTCTTGATATGTTGCGTGCATTTATGGAAGAAGAAGGACACGGCATCTTGATGTCTTCTCACATTACGACGGATTTAGAAAAAATTTCCGATGAGATTATTTGCATTAACCACGGATCCTTTGTGTTCTCACTTCCTAAAGAAGCACTCTGTGATGAGGCGGGCATTGCTCACTGCCGCACGGCTGATGTTGAAGCTATTGCAGCAAGCCCTTACGCACAAGCCTACACCTTGCATGCGCTCTCCCGCGGTTTAAGCATTGACCTTTTGGTACCCGATCGGTTTGCATTTGCCCAAGCATTTCCTGCAATACCTACCGAGCGTGCCACCATTGAAGACTATATGACCATCATGCTGACAGGAGACAAACTATGAAAGCAATGATTTTCTCCGATTTGATCACGGTAAAAAATTCCCTTTTCGCCCTGTTTGGCATCACCGTGTTTGTTGGCGTATTTATTAGTATTGCAACAGAAACTCTTGTCGCAGGCGTGGCTGCAATTGCTGCTATGGTGCCCTTTATGTATCTCTTCAGTATCTCAGCCTATGACGAACAAAATGGTTGGGAACGCTTTAGACTCACGTTGCCTCTCTCAAGAAAGCAAGTTGCTTATGGCCGTTATGCAAGTACTTTCCTCATAATGGTGTGTTCACTTGTTCTTGCCTGTATCGTAGGCCTGGTAATGGGTGCAATCTGCTCTACACTTCCCACCACAAGCGTGCCCGAAGGACTCAAACTTGCCACCTTTGGTTTTGACTTCATTGTAGGAACTGCGCTCGCTACACAACTTATCATGCTTATTGCGTGCATTTTCACGCTACCCCTCATCATGCGCTTTGGTATGACAAAAGGATCCCGTATCGTGCCCGTTGTGATTGTTCTCGCGCTGAGCTTTGGCATCGCGTTTACTGGAAATAACACCGGCCTCTCTTTGGTGGACGATGTTCTTGTCAACGGAAACATCACGCTTATTTTAGCCTGCATTACCGTATGTCTCGTGGTACTGTATGCCTTGAGTGCTCTTGCGTCTGCCAAACTCTACGAAAAGCGTGAACTGTAGGCATAAAAGTTCAACCGCAATCCTTTATGCATCAAAGGTTTTAAAGGTGGCGATGGATCGCTTGGTTGCAATAATATTGCCAAAAATAAAGGCAACGATACCTATGCCCAATACAACAAGTTGGACATCAAGATAAGCAAACCCTGTGCCTGCAATCTGACCGCAAAGCGTAAAGGGCAGGAAAGGAATCGCCTCAAAAAGGATGCCAAAAACCATCGCCACCACACAGGCAATCAAAAATGGGATGCCAACTTTGCTTGGATCACGATAATACAACGGAAAGAACACCGCATTAAAAAGCGCAAATGTTACGAGTGAAAACCCAATCAGAGCAAGGTTTGCCGGCATACCAACAAGGGGCTGGTCTATCCCATTGATGCCAAGCGGAATACGCAAGCATACACAAATAAGCATGATAACGAGCATGATAGTCTCAATTCCTATCATGACAAAAATACGCGCACGTACCATCCCTGCACGCGATATAGGAAGAGAGAAGCTATAGGCAAAATCACGCATTTCGCGAGCATTCATGCCATTGAAAAATGCAATCAAAATCCCATAAAGCAGAACAATCATATAGGGCCATTGCGGAATAAGAACAAGAGCGCCTAACACCATCAAGCAGTAGGTTGAAGGATGCACAACGAGAGCGATTTCTTTGAGTATCAATTCTTTCATTGTCTAGTCCTCCTTGCTGATATGAATCATGATGTCATCAAGCGTGGCAGGTCTACCAATATGGGTGCTCGCCGGTATAAGTGCGGTAGTCTGTGTTGCAGTTAGACGAGTTCCCAAAATTAGTGCATGATGAGCCTGTGCTTCTTCAAGCGTTGTCACACAATACTGTTCTTTAAAATCAGGCAAAAATCCTTTCCCTTTGATCACCCCATCGTCAAGATAAATAATATGATCTGCACATTTATCAAGATCAGAGGTAATGTGAGTTGAAAAGAGAATACCGGTGTTTTGCGTACGGCTTATTCGTAAAAAGATATCAAGAACCTCTTCGCGCGATGCCGGATCAAGACCGGAAGTAGGCTCATCTAAGATAAGCAGTTTCGACGCATGCGAAAGAGCAAGCGCCAGGGTAAACTTAACGCGCATTCCCTGAGAGAGATCTCGAATGCGTTTTGCTTGGTCAAGGTCAAACTGTTTGCAATACGAGAGGTATGTCGCCTCATCCCATTCGGGGTAAAAGCGTGCAGTCACCCGAGCAATGTCTCCCACTTTTTTGGAGCGATAAAACTCCGCTCCACCCAGTTCAAAACCAATAAAGCGCTTAACCTTTTCTTCATGCCCTGCAAATGGAAGACCAAAATAGGTAATGGTGCCGGCATCGGGATGGACAGACCCTTCCAAACATTTTAGCGTTGTAGATTTACCCGCACCATTGCGCCCAATGAAGCCCGTAATTGAACCAGGCTTAAGAGAAAACGAAACATCACGCAGATCAAATCCAGGATAGTACTTCGTGAGTCCTTCTATCTGCAATAAGAAAGCTGCTGAAGAATCAACAGCTTTTTCGCTCATGAGAGATGCGCCCATGAGAAACCTTCTTTCAAAAGCATGTTTAACCTTATTGAGGTTTGCCCATCGCTTTGCCATAGGCTTGCATTATTGCGAGCGCGTCTTCCGCCTTTTGTAGCGCGATACCCTGTTCCTCATCGCCCAACATTAAAAGCTCGCTACCCGGCTTCAAATCAAACACCTCGCGCGCTTTTTTGGGAATGACAATTTGCCCGCGCTCGCCAACGCGCACCATGCCAAAGATATGCTTACCCCGAGGAGGAATGGGATATCCGCGATGGGACTCATCATGATTAACCAGATCATCAAGCGTAACATCAAAAACAGCGGCAATGGCTTGCGCATTGCCTAAGTCAGGCGCCGACTCTCCTGCCTCCCATTTGGCAACAGTCTGCCTGGCCACACCAAGCTTTTCCGCAAGTTCTTCTTGAGTCATACCGGTGATACTACGAAGTCGTAAGATATTCTGATGAATCATACCTTTCATACCTCCTCATCCCATACTAGGGGTGATCTTATGCGAGTTCTACCACGTCAAAGTGGAGAAAACTTATCACTTTTGCCACCTTATCGTGGCACGAATTGCCATGACTTATACTAACAATACGTAAACCATTACACGACCTTCGACAAGGATCTCTCATGATTTACACGTCCCATACCAAAGAAGCACTCCGCATTGCTTTTGATGCACATCAAGGACAGGTTGATAAAGCAGGTATTGATTACGTACATCATCCTCTCCATCTTGCTGAGCAAATGGATACTGAAGAAGAAATCTGTACCGCATTGCTTCATGACGTGATTGAAGATACCACCTGGACTCTTGATGAGTTGCGTGCACACGAAATCCCAGAAGCATCACTTGATGCTATTGCTCTTTTAACGCACACTCCTCAGGTACCCTACCTTGAGTATGTGGCCGCTCTTGCCGATAACGCAATAGCCAAAAAGGTCAAGCTTGCCGATCTTCGTCACAATTCTGACCCGGGACGCCTGCCGCATTTAACCCCTAAAGACATCAGGCGCATCAATACATATATGGAAGCGCGCCGTCTTTTGGGTGATGAGCAAATCTTGCTCACGGATCGTTTAATTTTACGCCCCTGGAATGAAGCGGATGCAGAAGCGCTCTATGCCTATGCGCGTGACCCCAAAGTGGGGCCTATCGCTGGTTGGCCACCACACCAAAGCATTGAGGAGAGCCGCGAGATCATCCGCACGGTGTTAAGCATGCCTGAAACTTATGCTGTAGTGTTGCGCGAAACACTTGAACCTATTGGATCGGTGGGTCTTTTGTTAGGCGATGCGGCTGATCCCATCGCACTAGATTCGGAAGCAGAACTTGGATATTGGATTGGTGTCCCTCATTGGGGACACGGTTATATCCCTGAAGCAGCCCATGAAATGCTGCGTCATGCGTTTGAAGACTTGAAACTTGAAGGTGTATGGTGCATCTGTGATGATACAAACGAAAAATCAAAACGTGTAATGGAAAAGCTTGACTTTGTTTATTCTCACACTGAAGAAGGAGTTTCGTGTGAGCTTATGGGAGATGAGCGTACCTACTATTACACTCAGCTTCCCCGTATTGCTTGGGTAGCACAGCATTCATTAACCGCTCATGATAATCAATAAGCATCCCTTTTATTTTTGCGGTTGTCATACTCCTGACCTGGGGAAAGCAACCAGCAGGTGCCTTATAAATATCACAAATTGCTGCTTCTGATTGGTAGCAAATCGCACGCATTCTTGGTTAACTAATCATGTGTTAGCTATCACTCACCTTAGCCCCTCCGTATCTTCTTACCCTATGAAAGGTTTTGATCCATCATGAGTTTTAGAGATAACCTGATCCACCTTCGCGCGGTTAACAATATGACTCAAGAGCAACTTGCTATGCTTCTTGGCGTCAGCAGGCAGTCCGTAACAAAATGGGAGAGCGAAAAGTCTTATCCTGAAATGGATAAGTTATTGAAGATGTGTCAAATCTTTGGCTGCACTCTTGATGATTTAGTACAGGGAGACCTTACAGAAACAATTACTGAGGCAGTTGTCTTTAATCAAGAAAACCATCAACCAACAGATTTATTTGGATACGACGAACACATGACTACCTTTGCGTGGCGTATTGCCCTTGGTGTCGTCTCCCCTCTTCTTGGTCTCGCGTGCGCCATGCCGCTCTTTGCTCTCGGAGACCCCGAGTACACCGTAGTTCCCCTGCTACCAGAAAATCTATCAGCAGGATTTGGTACTACCTTTATGTTTGCTGGCGTTATTGCCTGTCTTGCCCTTATTATCCCGACCGGCATGAAGCATTCTGAGTTTGTAAAAGCGTGCTCGAAGCTCATGAAATCGAATCGCTCGATCTACCGGAAGACCAAAAACGCGCGCTCATGAAAACCCACAAGACCGATGAACGCATAAGTGCCGTCTGCGGCATTATTATGATTATTGCTACCATAGCAGGACTCATTATGCTTTTTGTTCCCCCTTATCAAACACCTTACTTCTGGCTTGCGTGGGCTATTGGGGGTCTTCTTTGCGCTGTTGCCGCACTTCTTATTAAAGCATTCAGGAAATCATAGTTTGCACCGTCCAAAGCATTGCCTGCCCACGCATGCATAACTTGTCCTAGTATTTCTTTGAGAAGAAATACTAGGAGATGAAGCGCATGAACTCTTGGCTGGCAATGCTTATAGGATTTGTCGCCGTCCTTGTTGTAATTGCTACCATCGGTTGGTGGTCAGGCAGGAAGGTAAAAACCGAAGAAGATTTTGCAGCCGGCTCAGGCAAAGCAGGCACACTTATCGTGACTGGCACTATCATGGGTACTCTAGTCAGCGGACAAGCTACCTTGGGTACCGCTCAACTCGCCTTTAGTTTTGGCATCTCCGCCTGGTGGTTTACCCTTGGATCAGGCATCGGCTGCTTAGTCTTAGCTTTTCTCTATGTCACCCGGATGCGCGCCACCCATAAAACAACCTTGGTTGGTGTCATCGTGGAAGAATATGGCACAACCATTGATTATGCAGCGTCAATCTTTTCTACCATTGGCATCTTTATCTCTATGGTGGCACAAATGATTGCGGCAAGCGCCTTGATCACCGCTCTTACCCCTCTTCCCCTCTTAGCCGCCACGCTTCTTTCGGCTTGCTTGATGGCCTGCTATGTCATCTTTGGCGGCGTATGGGGCACAGGAATTGCAGGTATTGCCAAACTGATTTTGCTCTATGCTGCCTGCATAGTAGGAGGAAGCGTAGCTCTTTGGCTGGGCAACGGACCAAGCGGCATTATGGGTTCGATCTCTACCCTCTTTTACTCAACTGAAGTTGGTTCACTGCATACCCTTACACAACCAGAAACAATTGATGCAACCTTTCTTTCCCTCGTGGCGCGCGGCCCTTTACATGATCTTGGAAGTGCTCTTGCTCTCGTTTTGGGAGTTATTTCAACTCAATCTTATGCGAGTGCCGTATGGTCAGCCAAAAGTAACGTCTGCGCCAAACGAGGTGCTCTTCTTTCCGCATTTCTTATTCCACCTATTGGTGCAGCATGCATTGTAATTGGACTTTACATGCGCGGTACCTGTCTTACCGCCGATGAAGCTGCTGCGCTTATTTCACTGGGAAACACCCTTCCTGATGGTATGCTCATCCTTGAAAATACCGCACAAGTATTCCCGCAATTTATCATCCACTGTCTCCCTCCTCTTTTCTCAGGCGTAGCACTCGGAACACTTTTTGTTACCATCGTAGGTGGTGGTGCAGGACTCGCACTAGGTGCAGCAACCGTCGTTGTGCAAGATCTTTTAGGTCGTCTCACAACAAAAATCCAATGGGCAAAAGTCAAACTTGCCCTTATTCGTATCGTTATCGCGCTTCTGCTTTTTGCTGCCGTATTATGCTCGCTTGCACTACCAAACACCATGATTAACGATCTTGGCTTCTTGTCGATGGGGTTACGCGGCGCCGTTATCTTTATCCCCTTCACCTTTGCGCTCTATGCAGCAGGAAAAGTCTCAGGTTTTTGGGCAAACATCGCTGTATTCGCTGGTCCTCTTGCAGTACTAGGTGGCAACGCAGGAGGTCTTCCTTTTGATCCTTTGTTTATTGGTATAGCCGCCTCAGTAGCAATTATGCTTATTGGTGTAATTGCACGCATAATCAAAAGGGCGCACGAAACAAGCGTGCACCCTTCCTAATTACCCTTGACAGAAAATCAAAAAATCAAAGGCGTATAGTCCGCCGAGGTTGTGTAGTTAAAGTGCATTCTCTCGGCGCGGCTATGCGCTGTCAATATTTCTATTGACAAGTACTAATACACCATCTTTTTTGTATGTTTACCTCGGGAAACCGTGACTGATAACCTTACGTTAGACTCCGGTTATCAGCCGTTACTTTTTATACACATTTAGTTATTTAGTAGCAACCTCTAAGAGCTTTTCTTTAAGTTCAGCTTCCATTTTGCGCATTTTCGCTTCAGCTTCAGCTCGCTTCAAACGACCTTCCTCTTGAATCTGCATAACCTCATCGAACGTCTGAATAAGATCATCATTGACTGCACGCAGCGTCTCAATATCAACAATGCCGCGCTCAGACTCACGTGCAACCTCGGTCGTAGATTGCTTAAGCTTTTCTGCATTCTTTCTAAGAAGTTCATTAGTCATATCAGTCACTGCGCTTTGCGCCTTTAAGGCAGCTTCATTATTGGCAAGACCAAGCGCAAGCACCATTTGGCTTTTCCAAAGGGGAATAGTATTTACGAGCGTTGTTTGAATCTTTTCAATCATGAGCATTTCATTGTTTTGCACCAGTCTAATTTGAGGTGCCGTTTGCATAGCAATCGTGCGTGTTAGATCCAAATCAGAAAGCTTTTTCTCAAACCGATTGCATGCAGCCTCCAGCTTCTGCACCGCCTCAGCGTCTTCGGTTTTACCCGACGCTTGCGCTTTAGCGCGCAATTCGCTTAACTGCCCTGCGCGAACCTCTTCAAGACGCTTTTTACCCGCAATCAAATACATGGTGAGTTCTTTAAAGTACGACAAATTTAGATCATAGAGCTTATCAAGCATTGCGGCATCACGCATAAGTGTTACTTGATGACCTTCAAGCGCTTTCACGATCTGATTAACATTAGCTTCCGCTTTATCATAACGCGCTTTAAGTGAAGCAAGTTTGTTAGCGCCTCGTTTAAAGAAGCCCAAAAAACCCTTTTCATCCTCTGCATCAAAATTCCTGAGCTCAACTACTACGCCTGCAATAAGCTCTCCGGCCTCGCCCAAATCTTGTGTTCGCACTTTTTCCAAAGCTGTCTCAGAAAAACTTGCCATCTTTTGTTGTGCTCCCGCACCATACATCAAGATCTGCTGCGAATTAGACAGATCAATCTGCTGAGAGAACTGCTCGACTTGAAGCTTTTCTTCTTCAGTCAATGAATCATCCAATGCTGGAAGCGTTTCATTCTTCTCTGCGTTTGCTAAATTTGCTTCAAGCGTCACCGCTTCAACAATTTGCGTATTATCACCCGGCATAGGGTCAAGAGTGAGTTTTGGCGTTGGAATTTCTTCAAAATTTGGAGTTTGATTATCTGCCATGATAGATTTCCTCTCTCAAAAAGGGTTTATTTCTGCGTCTTCATATCAAAAGGACTGGGGGTAAGCCCTTCTTGAGCCAACATGGCATGAAGCACATCAATATCAGCTGAGACATCAAGCGAAAGATCCTGAAAGGTTGCATCTAATAGTTTCTCATACGCACTGATAAGAACATCAAGCGTACGCTCAATTTCCAAGCGCGACTGAGAAATAGTTTCTCCCTGGATGGGTTGATCTTCAAGGTCATCGTAAGCAGAAAGCAAGCGTACCGTAGTTGGCAAATAATAATCCATAAGCTTCCCAATCAATTTCACGCCCGATTTTTCAGGAAACTCACAAAACAGACAATCACAAAAAACCAGTTCAAAGGCGTACTTTTCGACACGCCTTTGTTTTTCCATCCGTTCGGGAAACAGGAGAAACGCGCGTTTTTGACGAACTTTTGACGAACGTGCGCATTCTCGACCCCGCCGGACCATGCAACAGGGGCTTCGTTTGTGTTCGTTTCGTGGCCGCATCGTCGCTACCTGCCCTGCGAACCATTGGAGACCGCCTATGAGCAGGTGCAAAGTCGTAGCGATAGCAAATCAGAAAGGCGGCACGGGCAAGACGACCACCGCCGCAAGCCTCGGCGTGGCGCTCGCCATGAGCGGGAAGCGCGTTCTGCTAATAGATGCCGACCCGCAGGGCGACCTCACCGCATCGCTCGGCTGGCGCAATCCCGACGCGCTGGAAACCACGTTGGCGACCCATTTGGAGGCGGTCGCCCGCGACGAGCCGCTGGAACCCGATGCCGGGATATTGAAGCACCCCGAGGGCGTTGACCTGATGCCCGCGAACATCGAGCTGTCGGGCACAGAGGTGGCGCTCGTCACCGCCATGAACCGCGAGCGAACGCTCAAAGCATGGCTCGACGAGGCCAAGCACGGCTACGACTACGCCCTCATAGACTGCATGCCGTCCCTCGGCATGCTCGCCGTCAACGCGTTGGCCGCCGCCGATTCCGTCATCGTGCCCGTGCAGGCGCAGTATCTTCCCGCGAAGGGCATGACCCAGCTCGTCAAGACGATAGGGCGCGTGAAGCGGCAGATCAACCCACACTTGGAAATCGAGGGCGTGCTGCTGACGCTCGTTGACGGCAGGACGAACCTCGCCAAGCAGATCGAGGCCTCGCTGCGCGAAGGCTACGGGAAGACGCTGCGCGTGTTCGGCGCCACCGTGCCCTTGGCGGTGAGGGCTGCGGAGACGAGCGCCTACGGAAAGAGCATCTTCCAACACGACGCGAAAAGCCCCGTCGCGGCGGCCTACGCGAAGCTGGCGGAGGAGGTGCTCGAAGATGCCCAGAGAAAGCGCGATACCCATCGACCTGCCGTCGCTCGATGACCTGTTCACCACGCAGGCCGAGCGCGACGAGGTGGGCTGCGAGAAAGTGGGGGTCATCCCCCTCTACATGATAGATCCCTTCCCGGACCATCCCTTCCGCGTCGATGACGACGCCTTGCGCGACATGGCCGAGAGCGTTTCCAGATTCGGCGTGCTCGTGCCCGCGCTCGTGAGGCCGAAGGAGAACGGGCGCTACGAGATGGTGAGCGGCCACAGACGCAAGCGCGCCGCCGAGATGGCGGGGCTGGAGGCCCTTCCCGCCGTGGTTCGGGAGATGACCTACGACGAGGCGGTCATCGCGATGGTGGACGCGAACATCCAGCGCGAGAACGTGTTGCCGAGCGAGAAAGCGTTCGCCTACAAGATGAAAATCGACGCTCTGAGCCGGCAGGGGTACCGCTCCGACTTGACTTGTGCCCCAGTGGGGCACAAGTTGGCCAACGTACGCTCGCGCGACATTGTGGCGGAACAATCGGGGGAGAGCAAAAGCCAAGTACAGCGCTACGTCCGCCTCACGCACCTCAACCCCGATCTGCTCGACATGGTGGACGGCGGGTCGATGGCCATGCGCCCCGCCGTGGAGATCAGCTATCTGTCCGAAAGGGAGCAGGACGACCTGCTCGACGCCATGGGGATGGAGGCGTGCACGCCGTCCCACGCCCAGGCGATCAGGATGCGCAGGCTCTCGGAGCAGGGCGCGCTGTCGCGAGAAGCCATGGCGTCCATCATGGGCGAGCGCAAACCCAACCAGGTGGAACAGTTCCGCATCCCCCGCGAGAAGATAGAGCGTTTCTTCAAGCCCGGCACGAGCAGGGAGACCGTGGAGGCCCGCATAGTCAAGGCGCTCGAGCTCTTAGAGCGCCACGAGAGGAAGCGCGCCCGCGAGCGCTGAGGCCCACCGACAGGCCAAGGGGGACGTGCGCCCTGATCCAGCATATGTTGCAACCAGGGCGTTTTCCGGGTTTCCCCCTCCCCACACCCCAC
>UQML01000039.1 GCA_900542265.1 uncultured Eggerthella sp.
ATCTACACCCTAGAGTTCGTCGGCAGCGTCAGATGTGTATAAGAGACAGAGACACCAATGTATTGAATGAGAAAGATCACTTTATTGATTGTTCTGATCTTGTTCCTGTGCTCACTGATTTCGTTGATCTTCCTTTTAGGGAGGGAAAATCTATCCGTGATATGTTTGATCGGGCGACGTTTTATGGCTCAGTAAAGATTGACGGTCAGGGCACTCCTGTTCCTATTATCTAAATTTCCTATCATCGAGAAAAATAAGGCGCGCGACCTTGCCTGTTGCGTCGAGTGTGGTATAGTGGATAAACGCTTTTGGGGCATTAGCTCAGCTGGGAGAGCGCATGGCTGGCAGCCATGAGGTCAGGGGTTCGATCCCCCTATGCTCCACCATATATTCCACGGCTATCAATTACGGTTGGTAGCCGTTTTTTTGTTTAAAGGACAAAATGTGTGTCTGGGAAACATCACTGGGGTTATGCAACATCCGAAAAATTAGGGGCTCACTCAAAGTCCAATCTCGTCAAAAAGCAAATTTGTATGGAGATCGCAGAATCTCGTGAGGGTGCAACAGATCCATGATGATCTCCTGTATTGTTGCTCAATGTTTCGTTTGGTGAAACAGAGTTGTTGCTTAACCTTCATACTCAACCAATACACTGATCAGTATGAATTTGCTATAAGGCCTCTCAAAAGGTGGGTGCGTATTTATGTGTACAGGAGTTCGATTTACTGACGACAAAGGTAATTTTTACTTTGGTCGTAATCTTGATTGGTGTGAAGAATATGGTCAAGGATTTGTTATTACGCCTACAGGGGCAAAAATCCCATCGCCTTACTTAGGTTCAATGCCTTTGAAGCATCCTGTCATTGGTGTGGCTATTGTGGTTGACAATACGCCTTTGTATCTTGACTGTGCCAACAATGCAGGACTTGGAGTGGCGGGTCTCAATTTCCCTGGATATGCTCATTTTGCTGATGAACCCATTGATGATACTACCAACATTGCGGTCTACGAATTCCCGTTGTGGTTATGTGCGAATTTTGGATCGATCGCCGAGGTAAAAGAAGCGCTTAAAGACGTAACGCTCGTTGCTAAACCCATCAACGATACCTATCCAGTCGCTATGTTGCACTGGTTAGTTTGCGACAAAGAAGGGTCACTTGTTGTAGAGGCTACCAAGGATGGTATTGAAGTGTATGACGATGAGCTCGATGTGCTCACTAATCAACCGGGATATCCTTGGCATCGTGAGAATGTACGCAACTATCTAGCGCTTTCTAACTCGTATCCTGACAAGCCCCTCACGTGGTCACGTGCTGATTTGGTTCCTTTTAGCTCAGGTTCGATGATGCTAGGTCTTCCTGGGGCTTTTGATCCAATATCGCGTTTTGTTCGCGCAGCTTATCTGAACGCCCATTATCCTACCAAGAGTGGTGAAACTGCTAACGTGATGCGTCTTTTCCATACACTTGGGGGCGTGGCCATGTGTGAGGGTGGTTCTCGCATGAGCAACAATCAGTTCGAATACACACTTTATTCCGATTGCTATTCCATGGCGACGGGTACGTATTATTACAAAAGCTATGACGACTTTACTATTAATCAATGTTGCATTAATGATTATGATGTAGCAGGTGATGAGGTTATTGTTTGTAAGTAAGTAAAATCCAAGAGAAGAACAGGGGAGAATGCATGAAGGTGGCTGTCAGTGCCTGTTTATTGGGTGTTCCTTGTCGTTATGATGGTCGATCTAAGCAAGATCCTCGTGTTCAATCCTTTGTAGAGACTGGTAGTTTTAAGGGGCTGCCAGTCTCTACGTGTTCTATCTGTCCTGAAGTTATGGCAGGTCTTACCATTCCGCATCCGCCACATGAGATTAGAAGAGATGCAAAAGGAGAACTTCATGTGGTTGATAAGATGGGTCATGATGCAACGGCTGCTTTTATTAAAGGAGCCTTAAACGCTTGTGAAAAGGCGCTCAAAGCCGGCTGCACGCATGCCATCTTAAAATCCAAATCGCCGTCTTGTGGGGTGGGGGAAGTATATGATGGAACGTTCACAGGAACACTCGTTGCGGGTGATGGCATAGCGAGCCAGATGATGCAACAGGCGGGAATTCGCGTGGCAACTGAGAAGGACTTTGAAGAAGTGTTTGGGATTAAGGATAGAACCGTAAGCGATTAAGAACAATAAGAATTGATCACTTTAGTGTGAAGGCATGATAATGGGAAGGCGCGATCTAAACTGCAGTAGGCGCTGAACTCTTGTTGGCAAGATAAGCCATAGCGGCCTCAGTTGCTCTACCAGAAACACCAGAAATTACCGTAATCCCTGCGCGTTCCATTTGCTCTTTATCATGAGGAGAAATTGCGCCACAGAGTAATACCTTTACTTCAATTTGGCGGAGAAAATTTGCTTGCGAGCCGCAAAGATGGCCAGAACTGGGGAGGTTACGCGAGTCAACTAATTGATTGTTTTCAACTTTGTAATAGTTGAAATTGGTGCAGCTACCAAAATGAGGACTAACATCAAGTCCTTGGCTTGCAACAGCAATACGCACGCATTCCTCCTTTCTCTTACCAGTCGGGCTTCTCTATAAAGGTAACGCCGATGGGCGGTGTTTTCCTATAAGACTCCCGTTGCAGGATAGCGTGTTGTAGGTAACACGAGCAGCGCAAAAAGCGTTTGGTTAAACGATACTTTGACGCGTTTGTCTCACTTTGTATGTTTTGGCAAACGGTGTAGTTGTGACTGCTTGAGGTTTCTTGTTGTGTGTCCTCTCTACCATCGACCAGAACTTTTTAAAATAGATCTTGCATTATTTGGTGTGCTTTGTGATAATAACGGGGCTGCAAACAGCAAAAGTCCCCATCGTCTAGCGGTTAGGACGCGGCCCTTTCAAGGCCGAAACACGGGTTCGATTCCCGTTGGGGGCACCATGAAGCATTATTGAGGTTTCCGTTTGGGAACCTTTTTTGTTATAAGACGCAGTAGTGAATTACTGAAGCTCTACTGCGTGGATATCACCAGGGGCTGATACGTACAACCATGAATGGTATTGGGTACCTTATAAAACAATTCATGAAATTCGGCATTGTTGGTTTTATCGCCTTCTTTATTGATTACGGCACCATGATCTTTTTGACCGAAGTGTTTGGTGTATCGTATTTGATCTCTACTACAGCTGGCTTCATCATTTCGGTTATCTTTAATTACCTCGCTTCTATGCGTTATGTCTTTGTGCATAAAGAAGGGCTTTCGCGCCGCAAAGAGTTTGTAATTTTTATCGTGCTCTCAGTGATTGGCCTTGGCCTTAATGATGTATTGATGTGGATTTTGGTTGATTTTGCCTTCATTGACTATCGTATCTCCAAGATTGTGGTAACAGCGATCGTCATGGTTTATAACTTTATAACACGTAAGATTTTTTTGGATGCCAGTTAATAAAATCAAATGCATTGATTTGGTGGTCAAGCCATTACTTTCATAACTTCCCGTTACAATAGAGAGAGTGCAAAAAGAAGTACTACTAAAATGGGGGAGCACAAAGGCATGAACGTTTCTTTCAGAGTTATGAGACGAAGTGGTGATAAAGCCTATATTCTCTCTGAAATAACTGGATATGATAAACGTCTTCCCGTGGTACTTACTGCTTCAACAGAAGCGGGTGTACGCATTCCTTCAGATTCATTTCCTTATTGGAATAGTGATGACGATAGGGAATTGTTTGAGGTACTCTCGGATGCCGCTCTTGCTACACGAGGGGGTTCTGTTGCACGTCCCCATACAAAGAATACGGCCGATGTACGGTTTTTTGTTGTTGTTCTTCCTTGGCTGGATATTCGCAAATGGGTGTTGGAGTTTCAAGCAGTTGATGCAACGGGCGAGGTTGTCTCAAGCTGCATAAAACGCATCGATACAAGTTCCGCAATTTGGCTCGACAAGCTCAATGATTTCACTAATCAACATCGAGGCAATGCTATCGAAGGTCTTGATGGAAGCTACATTCATGATCGCATTCATGTTCATTTTTTGCGTGCGGTTGAAGAAGATGAAGGTGTCTTAGTTACTGCTTTAGCAGAGATGCCTTACCACAAAGAATCAGTTATTGAATTTGATTTTCTCGATGGGGCTGGTCAACCAAAGCACGTTGATTATCACATTATCGAAGATAGCATTGATCGTGCGGTTGGCTATGGTACGCTTGATCGTCGTTATACGATGGTCACGTTTTTGGTTGATAAAGAAGAGCCTTCAACGTGTGTTTGCATTACGGACACAGCTGGCCAAATTGCACCTGGTTTTGCCATGCTTGGCACCCATTGTCTCTATGAGCTTATTGGTTCAACATACAACTTGACCATTGATGCTGATGAAGATCCTGATTATGACTATTGGTTTGACACATATCATCGTGTTGACTTGCCAACCTTGCTTGAGCAGGTTGCTGCCCATTTGGATTACACGCCGCTTTTAAGTTTGGTGATCTATGTAGCTCAAAGTCCTATGCATCATCTTTTTGAGTTAGCCCAATCGCTTCTTGCGCAATCATATGGAAAATGGGAACTTATCTTGGTTAATGATGGAAGTCAAGATACTGTTTTAAATGATCTTATGAATTCGTTGCAAGATGATCGTATTTTTGCAGTTCGTTCTACGCCTGAAGCGAGTTTTGGTGAATATATCCAAGCAGGTATTGATGCGGCAGAAGGCGAGTTTATTGGATTTATCCGTCCATCAAACAAGCTTGCACCAGATGCGTTGTTCGAATTCGTGCGCAAAGCTAACGATAACGAATTGTGCGATATGATTTATTGCGATGCGGATATCTATGACACGCAAGGTGTGCATTCGAGCCCCACTTTGCGTCCTGATTTTTCTCCTGAGCTGCTGCGTTCAACTAACTATATTCGTGACTTCATCATGATCCGTTCTGGGGTCATGCATGCTATTGGAGACTTGTCCCAGTTTGTCGATGGGGCATTTTTCTATGATTTGGTTTTGCGTTCAACAGAAGCGGCACGTCAAGTATGTCATGTACCCCGTGTTCTTTGTCATAAACGTTATGCAACTACAAATCTTCCTGCTGATTATGATGTTGATCGTGCGCAAGAAGCGGGAAGACGTGCGTTGGTTAACCATTGTCAGCGCGTTGGCATTAAGGCAGAAGTGCTTTCAACCAATCGCCATAAATGTTATTACGTACGGCATGTGCTCACCTCTACTCCGCTTGTGTCAATTATTATTCCCACGCAGGACAATGCGCAAGAGGTGCTTCGGTGTTTGCTCTCTATTAAAGCTAAGATCCACTACACCAATTTTGAGGTACTTGTTTTAGATGGCGGGTCGACCAACCCTAATACGTGGAAGACCTACAAAGAAATCACTGAACGCTTTTCGCGGGTACAGGTTGTTACGATTGAGGATACGTCAAACCGAGCGGATTTCTTGAATCAGGCTGTTGCGCAAGCAAAAGGTGAGTTTCTACTATTTTTGAATGATGATGTGCGTGTGTTAACCGAAGACGCTCTTGAAGCGATGCTTGGTTATTTCCAGCTCGACGATGTGGGTGTGGTGGGCGCTAAGCGTCTCTTTATTGATAACACGGTAGAGCATGCGGGATTGCTTGTTGGTGGAGATATGCAGGATCGCATATCCACACCTCTTTTCAAATTTATGCCCAATGATTGGGAGGGTTACCAGCATCGAGCGCAGCTTGCTCAAAACGTTAGTGCCGTGTCAGGTGATTGCATGATGGTGCGACGTTCTATGTTTGACGAAGTTGGTGGATTCACCTCGGAATTTGCAACATTTTATTCCCATCTTGACTTTTGTTTGAAAGCACAACAGGCTGGTTATTACGTAGTGTTTACTCCACAGGTGATTTTGTCGCACTTTAAGTCAATTTCACAGACTCATACGTATTCAGAGGAGTTATCCTTACAGCTCAGACGTGAAGCAGCGTATTTCCAATATCTGTGGCCACGCATCTTTGCTGAAGGTGATCCTTATTCGAATCCTAATCTTGATCCTACCAGTCCCTATTTTGCTTTGAAATGGTAGGTCTCAAAAGACTGTATAGAGAAGGGTTTTCCCTAGATGAATGTTCGTCTTGAAAGTGTTTGCCATGGTGATGGCAAAGTATTTTTGCAGCTCATTATTGATCGTCTTATGCCCGAGGCGTTTGTTGCCTTACAGGTTTTCTTGAAAGATGGAACAGAAATTCCGGCACACCTGTTTCCGTTTAGGCCACTTGATGAACATTCAGAAGCAAATTTTGTTGTGGTGTTACCTCATTTTGATGTGCGTGAAGTTGATCTTGATTTTTCTGAAATTGGACTGGGAGACAAACTTATTGGTCATACACGCCTGACAGCAGAAATCAATCTTATAAAGTGGA
Source organism: uncultured Eggerthella sp. (assembly GCA_900542265.1). Classification (GTDB taxonomy): domain Bacteria; phylum Actinomycetota; class Coriobacteriia; order Coriobacteriales; family Eggerthellaceae; genus Anaerotardibacter. Next base: position 6,398 of record UQML01000039.1, read on the forward strand.
AGACGCGTATTAATGCGCTTGTCCGCACTGAGCTTACGCAGCGTATGCTTGATATTGAGCGCGAGTACTGCGCCGATCGTATGAATATTTACTTTACTGAGGCAATTGATGAGGGTGCAGAAGTCATTGTTAAAATGTTGGTGGATATGCCGCAAGATCCTGATTGCGATGTGCGTGTGGATTTTCTTGACGATGAGGCTCAATCCTGCAATTTGCCAGTTTATCCCTTGATTGATGAGGTGGTACCAGCTTCGGAATTGGGTGATTTTGATCGGTTGCAAGTAGGGTTTTCAGTACGTGTGCCACGAGACAGGATTGAATTTACAGCACATGCCTATGATGCGAATGGCATCATAGCGGGTGGATTTGCTCGTTTTTGTGATGAGACTTACGAGCCGCTTGCTGCCCTTTTTGCACAGGCAACCCTTGATGCAAGTCAAGATCCGCTTTATGAGCAATGGTATCACTATCATTGTGCAACGCTTGCTTCCCTTGCACTTCAGCGCCAAACAGTGCTTCCGTATGAACCTAAGATATCTTTAGTAATTCCTCTTTACGGATTTGATCGCGTGCACGCTCATGCTTGTTTACATGCTTTGGAACTTCAAACGTATTCCAATTTTGAAGTTGTTTTAGTTGATGCTTGCTCAGAAGAGCAGTCTTATGATGCGCTTTTAGATGAGTGGGCCCACGATGAGCGTTTTGTTCATATTGCAGCAGATCCTTTGATGCAGGAGGCTACAGCAGCACTTACTGGGTTGATGCAGTCTACGGGTGAATACAAAGCATTGTTGTTTCCTTCGGTGGTTTTAGCCCCCGAAGCTCTTTTTGAATTCGTGCGTCATATTAATGAGTGCCTCGAGCCTGACGATGCTCAGCAAAAAAAGGAAACGACGAGTAAGTATTCAGAATTAAAAACACAGTCATACAAACGTCCTGGTCTTCTTTTCTCAAATCATGACACACAAACAATTTCAGGAGATTTGACCTCACCTGTATTGAAGCCTGTTTATTCGCCTGATCTTTTAAGTTCGTATAACTATCTCGGTCCTTTTGTTTTGGTTGACGAGAAAGTAATTAATCAAGTAGCAGCCGAGCTAGGTTTTGTTGATGAAGCTTTTTTGTATGATCTTATTCTCAAGGTTTCTGAACATGCTGGTGTGGTAGAGCGTGTGGATAGAGTTTTATATCACGTACAAGACATCCCACTCGAATCAGAGTGTGATCACGAAAACCTCATCGCCCGTAAACAAACGGACTTTAGAGGTGGACGACGAGTTGTCGCTAACCACTTAAGGCGACTTGGTGTTGATGCTGTTGTCGTCTCAGATTCGCTTTATGAACGTTATCAGATTAAATATCGGCTACCTTCTGATGTGCCGCGTTTGGCGGTCATTATTCCGAACAGGGATCAAGCTGATTTGCTTGAAGCATGTGTAGCGTCAGTGCTTGGTCAAAAGGGATTGCCCAAAGATTCTCTTGAAGTGATCGTGATAGAAAACGGTTCAACAGATCCTAAGACTCAGGAGGTGTACAGGGCACTTACTGAGCGTAGTACGCAGGTGAGAATTGAAGTGTTTTCGGGCACTTATACGTTTTCAGCGATGGCAAATTATGCTGCAAAAAGAACTGATGCTGAGTATCTTTTATTTCTTGATAATGACACGGAATTTATTTCCGATGACGGGCTTGTTCAACTACTTGCTCATGCAATACGTGCTGATATAGGTATTGTTGGTGCCAAACTGGTATTCTCAGACGATACCATTCAGCATGCTGGTATGGCGATCGGTCCGTTTGATGCTGCGGGTAATTTGGGTGTTAATTTACCAGGATCATATCCAGGATATATGAAACGTATGGTGTGCGCCTCTAATGTGTCAGCTGTCACTTCGTCGTGTCAGATGGTTGATCGTGCTGTCTTTCAGGAAGTAGGCGGGTACGATGAGCGCTTTCAGGTGGGCTACTATGATGTTGATTTTTGCTTAAAAGTGCTTGGTGCAGGCTATCACATCGCTTGTAACCCTGATGTTATGCTTTATCATTACGAAAATGCGACCCAGGGGCATTTGTTGACGCGTGAACAGCGATTGCGTCTTGAACGTGAGCGGGCTTATCTCCATTACCGATGGCCACAATGGTTTGTGGATGGAGATCCTTATCTCAGTGCTTGTCTTGATCAAACCTCGCTTTACTTTCAACTTTCGTCTCAGTAGAGCGTGGCTGAGTGATAAGCGGAGCAGCGTTCTGATAGCTGGTCATCGATTATCGCTATGGCTATTGTCGTGTTTGAAAGCGTCTCTGTATTGACGTGAGTGTGAGAGACTTTTACCGTAAGGCTTGCACAGGTGCACATAGGATCATTTTTAAAGAGGAATTGCTTGTTTTGCTTCTTAGTAACCAAAGTTAGCGATAAACTTAAAGCTTGCGTCTCTCATCAAGAGAATGTGCACGATAAGAAGATTTATTGGGGAAAAGAAAAGGCGGGGATCATTTTTCATGATCCAATTGGAACATATTTATAAAACGTATCAGGGAAAAAATGGAGAACCTGATCACGCAGCGCTCAAAGATATTAACCTTACCATTCCAGATGGTTCTATCTTTGGCATTATTGGGCAATCTGGTGCAGGTAAGTCAACGCTTGTACGTTGCATTAATTTGTTGGAGCGTCCAACATCAGGAAAGATTATTATTGATGGACGCGACGTGACTGATTTGAGTGGAAAAGAACTACTCGAATTTCGTGCGTCGATTGGTATGATTTTCCAAAACTTTTCACTGTTCCAGCAGCGAACGGTATTGAAAAATGTTACGTTTCCTTTGGAACTGCGTCACGCAGACAAAGAGCAGAGTGAAGCACGCGCTCAAGAACTATTAGAGATGGTACATATCGCTGATAAGGCAGGAAAGTATCCTTCTCAACTTTCAGGTGGTCAACAACAGCGTGTTGCTATTGCTCGTGCGCTTGCTAATAAACCTTCTATCATGCTTTGTGATGAGGCAACAAGCGCACTCGACACCGTGACGACTCATGCAATTTTGGCTTTGCTGAAAGAAATTAATCAGCAGATGGGTGTAACTATGGTAATGATTACTCACTCATTGACGGTGGCGGAGTTGATTTGTGACCGTGTGGCTGTTATTGAAGAAGGTCAGATTGTTGAAGAGGGACTCACGCAGGACATCTTTACTAACCCTCAATCAGAAGTAGCTAAACAGCTGCTAGAAAAGAGGTTGTAGTAATGGAATTCTTGTCAGCTTTTTTTGATACGTATGGTGCTCTTCTCGCGCAAGGTACGTGGGACACCATCGTTATGAGTTTAATCTCAACGTTATTTGCTTATATATTAGGCATTCCGCTTGGTATTGCGGTGGTTTTAACGCGCCCTGATGGATTGCATCCTCATAAAGTAATCAATATGATTTTGGGTTGGATTGTCAATATTGGTCGTTCCATTCCTTTCATCATTTTGCTTGTGGCTATCATTCCGTTTACTCGTTTTTTGGTAGGCACGTCATTAGGTATTCCTGGTGCTATTGTGCCGTTGGTGGTTTCAGCCGCTCCGTTTGTTGCCCGTATGGTCGAACAATCCATTCTTGAAGTGGATGGTTCTTTAGTAGAAGCTGCTCAGTCTTTTGGTGCTAATACTTGGCAAATTGTCACCAAGGTATATCTCTCAGAATGCCTACCTTCACTTATTCGTGGTGGTGCAATTGTTTTGATTACCTTGCTTGGATACTCAGCTATGGCAGGCATGGTTGGCGCTGGCGGTTTGGGCGACATTGCAGTTCGCTATGGCTATCAACGCTATAACGCAGAAGTCATGATTGCTACTATTATCATCTTGGTTATCTTAGTTCAGATTATCCAAACCTTCTTTGATCGTCTGGCTCTCGGGTTGGATAAAAAGAAGCGCTAAAAAAGAAGTGCTAAAAGAAGATATACTTAGCTTGATAGCGGCGCTTGAATGAGCGCCGCTATTTCTTTTTATCAGTGGGGATGTGCTACGTAGATGATCCAATAGCGCTCCCAGATTCCTGCAAGGAGACAAATTGCTCCTGCGCCGACAATTCCTAAAGGACCGAAAAAGCATGCGGCTATAGAGCAGATACCTGCAACGCCGTAAACAATACAAGCGTTTAAAGCAAGAACGCCTCTCGAGTACATCAGCGAAGCACGTTCGTGAATATTCATCCATACCAAGGCATAGGTAAAGCAACGAAATACAATTAAGACGATAAAGGGAATTACAAGCGCTTCAATGGGGGCTACTTGGCCTAAGACAAATGAGAGCACAATCAATAGGCCCATTCCGATAGTAAGGGCGTCACTTGCCACCCAGCACGTAAGCCAACGTGCTTGTTTTAATCCTGGCTGGGATGTGCAGCTAAAAACTACTCCCTTATAACAAATAACTACACAAGCTGCCATAAAGGCCAATACAGCAAAAAGACGGAATAATATATCAAGAACAACAACCACGCTTGGCGGAAGCCCTATTGTGGCGAGTAGCGCTACGGTTACCCAATAGATGGCAATCGCAATAAAGAGCATAACCGAATAGAAAATCAGACCCACTACACCTACTGAGAGGGGAGAGGTGGGATGTAAGACTCTCATAGCGTGCAAGAAGCGAACGTGATCGCCTAGGTCGGCAACGAGCAATAAGAGGTCAAAAACAACAATAATGAAGGCAAGTGTCAAGGCAAACGGTACCACTGGACCGAAAATGGTAGGTGCAACCAACCATGTAATCATTGTCACGAACATAAAGCCTGCGGTGAGATTATTAAAGAAAAGATCCCATACGATGATGTTTTTCCAGTCGGGAAAGTGAACAATATCATGTTGTTGGTATGCCGATGGGTGACCTTCGACCCATGTTCTATCCATGATTATCATCCTTCCTATAGTAAGCAGACAGTAATCGCTATTGCTGCAATTAAAAGCACTCCTACAGCCTTGGCGTAATCACCCACCATGAAACTTACGGGTAATTTTGGCTGTGCTGGTAAGCCATATACTGCGGGTTCATCCATTAAGAGGTAGAACGAGTTGAGTGGCTTGTAATCTTGAAATGGGTCAACACCATAAAGATTTGCTTTTTCAAAGCCTTGTTCATGGAGTACAGCAAGACGAGCACGTGCTTTTTCAACCATTTCTTCGCGTGGTCCGAATTGGATTGCGCCTGTAGTACATGCAGTAGCGCAGGCTGGTTTTAACCCATCGCGAAGACGATCGTAGCACTCAGCGCATTTCATTGAATGTCCTGTCTCTTTGTTCACCTCAGGTACGCCAAACGGGCAGGCAGCTACACACATGCGACATCCCATGCAAATGTCGGTTTGATAATAGATGCCGCCAAATTCATTTCGAATAATGGCGCCGGTGGGGCATGCTTCATGGCAAGGAGACTCTTGGCAATGTTTACAGTGATCAGCCATAAAAAGCCACTGTCCTTGTTTTGGCTCACATAAGAGCGCATCCATTGATTGCGGGGCTGGCTTGTCAGTTGCGTTGGTTTCAGGGAAACGTTCGATGAACTTCACATGACGCCAGTTTTCTGCTGAAAGATTACGGGTATTGTCGTAGCTATTACCAGACCATTGGATATCGGTAGTTTTGAGCATATTCCATTGTTTGCAAGCAATCTCACATGATTTACAACCTGAGCAGATTGAAGTGTCAGTAAAGAATGCCATTTCTGTTTGATCAGGAAGAGGGTCATGTCGTTTAAAGAGGGCATATATGACATCAATGCGATGGTTTTTATGCGGCTCGTTTGCATCATATTTCTTATCACGAAGCTTAAGTATGTTTAAAGGATTGAGATTCACGGCTAATTCCTCCCTTCCGGTTGAGCCGGCCAGGGAGTATCAGGAATCGGCTCATCAAAGAGGGGGTCATATTTGAGTGGATAAGGTTTAGGTTTTTGTGCATCTTTGGGGTCGGCTTTAGTAATGCGTACAGCAAACCCCTTTGATGCCGGAATCAGCCCATCTGAAGCCATAATGGCAGGGCTAAGATCATTGGTGATGTCGCTAACCATAAACCCTTTGTATCCTGACGCAACAAACGTGCCTGCTATGGTTGCTTGCTTGCCGTACACTTCACCAATACGCAAGCGCGGAGTTACAAGAACAGGAATTTGCAACGAGGCTCTCTCGCTCTCTACCGTGACATAATCTCCGGTTTCCACGCCAATACTTTTTGCATGTTCAGGCGATAACTCTAAAAAGCGCATAGGTTGTAGACCCACAAGCCAAGGAATGTTGCGCGTTTGTGCACCCGAGAGCCAATGTTCGGTCATGTGATAGGTAGTCATAATGGTGGGATAATCCGCATCTCCTGGAGGGGCGATGGGGTTTTCAACGTCGTCAATAACAATGAGTCCAGGATCGCGTGTTTGCTTCCAGAGTTTGTTGATATAAGGTGACTCAGTAGTTTCGTAATAGATAGGCATAGGGCCTTCTTTGATACTGTAGGGTACAAAAAGCCAAGCCTTTCCATCTGAATGTGCGCCAAAAGGACAGTCACCAGCAAGCGCTTCGTCTCCTGTGGCGCCAGGTTCGGGCTTATAGGTTGGTGGCTTTTTTGGGTTGCATTGGGGCTTGTCATAACCTACCCACTGTTTGAGTTTTTCATCCCACCAAATAAGCTTTTTTTGCTCCGACCAAGGGTTGCCTTCTGGATCTGCTGAACACCGATTGTAGAGAATGCGAGAATTTTCTGGCCAACTCACGCGATAATCCGAAAAGATTGAACCGTTATGGATATCTCCTGTCTCAACGCGGTTCATCAGGTTTTCTCCTTCAGGCCCAAGAATTCCTGATAGCAATCGGCATCCACATACGGTTGAGCCATCGTCTTTAAGGGTTCCCGCACCTTGGCAAACAGTCCCATCGGCAATAGTAAACCCGTTCATTTCTTTAACAACTTTCATCATGTCGAGATCGCCATCGACTTGAGCCAGCTCGAATTCTTGCTCTGTTTGAGAGATGGTAGTGGCATCGTAGTCCCAATAGAGTGCGCGCATGGCAGCATCGCGTTCTTTGTCTGAGGCATTCGCTTTTTCTTGAAGTCTCTTGCCTAACTGATAGATATACCAAGCATCTGAGTGAGCTTGTCCTGGTGCTTCTTGGATGCGATCGTGCCATTGCAGTAAGCGCTCGGTATTGGTGACGGATCCTGTTTTTTCGAGACAGGTACACACCGGCAGGTAGAAAACTTCAGTATGACAATCTTTGGGTTCGGGACCGTTAGGGTCAGCATACCAAACTGATGCGCTCTCATTTTCGAAAAGATCGAGTACGACAAGCCACTTCAGATTGCGCATTGCATCGCGGCTCCAACCAGTATTAGGGTTAGTGACTGCAATATTTTGGCCAAAGAGCACCATGCCATCCATGCCACCACGAAGAGCTTTTTCCATTGACACGGTAAGTGACTCGTTTTCACTTAGCTTTGGAAGCCATTGATAGCCAAACTCATTTTCTTTAGTTGCGTTTTCGCCGTAATAGGCCTTAAGCAAACTAACCATGTAATTAGGTAACGATGCCCACGATCCACGCTCGGTCTCAAGCCTGTCTCTTATACAC
>UQML01000040.1 GCA_900542265.1 uncultured Eggerthella sp.
CAGCGTCAGATGTGTATAAGAGACAGCGCTGGCACGGAGTTGGCATAGTGCTTATTGCTCTCGGTGTTATTGTTGCCGCGCTCTCTAATGCAGGATTGTTATAGCGGGCACGTTAGTTTAATAGAGCGTTTTGGCAAGAAGCGCAAAGAGCGTTTCGTCGTAGGTGGTATCATCACGTGCAGAATCAAGCATGGCTTCCCAGATAAGTGCTGAAAGTCTTTCTGGATCAAGAGTCCCGGTAAGTCGTTCTTGCTTAATGCGAGGGTCATCGCACAGGGCACGTTTGATACCTTCGCGCGCATGAGAGAAACTTTGTTGCTCGCGCTTTTGCGCAGAAAGTCTATCGGTTGTGCTGAGCGCTGAAAGTTCGGAAAGAAAATCCTTCTTGAATGTTTTGAGTGCGGCTTTAAGACTTTGGGAGAGGGCAGAGCAAAAGGCTACAAAGTCTTTGTCATTGTGCGAGGTAACCATATCCATAGTCTCAGTAAAAGCTCGCTGCCAAAACATCCCGACGACATCATTGATGAGTTCGGTTTTGCTGGCATAGGAATTATAGATGGTGCCAACTGCGACATCGCAGTCATTTGCAACGGAGCGAATGCTTAGGGCTTGCAAGCCTTCTGTGGCGGCAAGTGCATAGGCGTGCTCCAGTATTTCTTCTTGTGTAATGACTGATCGTTTTCCCATGACAAACACCTTTTGATCTTTAAGCGTTGTTAGTAGTATAGCTGCGATGGGAGAGAAAAATAAATATGAACTTTGTTCATATATCTTGACAGGACGCTCGAACGTCCTAAAATGAACAGTGTTCAATAAATGAACATCGTTCAGTTAAGAAAGATGGGAAACGAGGTTCATCATGTCTCCACTCTTTATTATTTCAACCGTTGCTATTAGTGCTGCACTCGTGTTTTATACGCTGGGTGTGTTTGGTGAGCGCAAGCATGGCACGCTTACGCGCACCTATGTTGCTTTGTTTTGGATTGGCCTTGCCTGTGATACGACGGGTACTGTCTTGATGAGTTCAATGGCGCGTAGCACTGGAGATGGCATGGGCGTCCATGGCGTTACGGGTGCTGTGGCGCTGGTTTTGATGCTTGTGCATGCGCTCTGGGCAACGTGGACATACGTTAAGGGAAGCGATCAAGCACAAAAGAGATTTCATACGTTTAGTACGGTTGTGTGGCTTATTTGGCTTATTCCGTATCTTATTGGTATTTTGATGGGAGTGCCTGCCATTCACTTAAAGGCAATCTGTGCTTTTGGAACTAGTGTGCTTATCGTCGCTATCTTGAGTGTGATCTTGCTTACGCCGCACAGAACCTATCGTAAGTCAGCCTAGATTCCTTACCTTGAACAAAGCAGCCTAGATCGTGAGGCTTAGCTCGAAGATCTAGGCTGATGAGCTTGTGTGATGTCAGTAGCGTATAAGCGTTACCAAGAAGAAGGCTAGACTTGAAGTGCACCATAGAGTGCGATGGCCTTTTTGCACCCGCACAGTCTTCCCGAATAAATCTTTTCGTAATAATGGTCATCATACCAATCAAAGGTATAGCAGCCCTCCTCACGAGCTACCTGCTCTTCAAGCGTCGGTAGCTCAGTGAGAAGGGTGTTGTAGATATGCTGTGCAGATTCAGTGTCGAGGCGATGGACGATATCTCTAAGATATTCAATCTCTGCTCGATCCCAGACATCAAAGCTCGAGTTGACAGCATCAGCTTTAGCTGTGTAGTCAGCAATGGTTGCTTCGAGTGCTGTTTTGTAGGCAAGTGCTTTGGTATCCATGGGAATCCTTTGTGGTTTTAATACACGTAGAGTTTATTTTACCTGGAAGGTGTTTTGATCAACAGCAACGCCACCTTTGATGACGACCAGCTCATAGTCTTTGGAACCGTATCCAAGACGGGCGGCATCATCAATGGTTTTGGTGCCGTGTTTAGAATTGATGCGTTCAAGCAAGTGATCACGTCCTGGATCATCAGAATTAACCACGGCATCAATACATGCTTGATCAATAGCTACGGGATCTAAAGAGGCAAAAATGCCGATATCCTTCATGCAGGGGTCTTCAGCCACGGCACAGCAATCGCAGTCAACAGACAAGTTACAAGCAATGTTGATAAACGCTGCATTGCTGCCGAAGTGATTAACCACTGTCTCCGCCGCTTCTGCCATAGCTTCAAGAAAATCATCCTGCTCAGCAACTTTCTCCCAGAATTCACCCTGGTTTAAACTTGCGCCAGCAGTATGAATATTAACCTTGCCTTGATTGGAAGCGCATCCAATAGAGAGCTGCTTAAGCGCGCCACCAAAGCCTCCCATAGGATGACCTTTAAAGTGTGAAACGACGAGTAAAGAAGCGTAGTTTGCTAAATGTCCACCTACGTGGTTTTGCTTCAAAACACGGCCATTTTCAATAGGGAAAATAAGGTCTGACGATGGGCCATCCGCATCCATAATGTCAACAGGAAATATCTCAGACCAACCATGCTTTGCCATAAGCTTTTCGTGCTTTTCAGTCGTGTCGCGCGCGCCGTCATAGGCGGTGTTGCACTCAACGATAGTCCCATCGACTTCTTTAACTATGGGCTTTAAAAATTCAGGGCGCAAATAGTTTTGATTGCCGTCTTCGCCAGAATGCACTTTAACCGCCACTTTGCCGGGCAATTTAACGCCAAGTAGTTCATACATTTTGACAACATTTTCAGGAGTGATATCGGGGGTGAAAAATACTGCAGGTTTACTCATAAGTTGTATCCTCCGTTCTTATGTAAGACTATGTGTAGTATAGAGGATTTTGTCGACAATGTGTTTCTTATAGTGTCGCTGTAATCAGAGCGACACCCGCACAATTTGGTGCATTACGCTGTAGGAAGGATCAGACATTCACGCTCGAGCGGTTCATAAATTGCGCCTTTGTCGGTCAGGTGACTTTCAAAAAGCGTGAGATATTGCGCTCGTCCTGGGGGAGGAAGTATGGGCGATGGGATAGAGCTGTTTGTAAGATCGATATTGCGGGCAAGGGTTATGTGAGGAAAGAAAGGCTTTGTATCATAAGAAAAGCCATGGTCAACAAGTGAAGAGCGTAGGTTCTGCGCAAGTTCCATAAGTGCAGAAGTTTGTTCGAAAGCCAAGCGTAAAGTGAGCCTTTTTGATCCTTTGAACGTGCCTAAGTTGGTAGGAATAAGGTGGATGGGCTCATAGCAAGAGGCATTGAGTGCTTCGTAGAGCGTTTCTTTTGCGAGAGGCGTGTCACTGACATTAAGATTACCCAAAAAGGCTAGTGTGACGTGATAGGTTGCAGGATCTAGGTAGCGCCCCGGCAGTTCTTTTTGCATCTTTTTAGCAAAGAGGGCAAGGTCATTGCGGAGTAAGTCAGGTAGTTCCAAAGCAAAAAATGCTCTCATGAGCCAACCTCCTTAGTTTTAGTTAGTGTACGATCAGTCAAAACAGCAGCCCAGAGTCCGCGGGCATCCATTTGGAGTAACTGGTAAAACGTTACACGCGGTTTATCGACGGGACAAGCATCCTGTGCAATTTGTGTGTCGAGAGGTTGAGACATGCTCAAACGCTTCTTTCTGATGTGATGATACTGATTAGTCTAGAACAGGTAGTATGCGATGAGGTTACCCTTAGCTATCTCTTTACAAAATGTAGGGTTGATTGAATTAGCGTGCGCTACGATGATAAAAGCATAATGATGCGCCTGAGCCTACGAGAGTACCAGCAATGAGGGAGTCTGATGGTTAAAAAGACAGCAAAAATAGCAGGCAGTATAGTAGGCGGTATAGTTGGAGCAGTTGTTCTGGTGCTAATAGCTTATGCCGTTTATGTGATGACGGCGTATTATCGTCTTGACGATGGGCTTACGTTAGAGACGCAAGCGCCCCACAATGGTGAGCAGGTGCGCCCGCAGATTGAAAGAGCGCACACCATTACGCTTGTGAGTGCTAATGCTGGTTTTGGTGCATATGGACCAGATTTTGATTTTTTTATGGATGGAGGCAGCGGGTCGGTTGCTCCGAGTGCAACCTATGTTCGTAGTAATATGGACGGGCTTGCCCAAGCAATCAAAGGCCTTGATCCTGATGTGGTGCTTTTTCAAGAGGTTGATGTCCAAGGCATGCGCAGCTGTAATGTGAATGAATATGAACTCTTGCGCGATCAGTTTGCCTCAGACTGCTCTGTTTTTATTCAAAATTATGATTCACCCTATCTTGCGTGGCCGCTGTATGCGCCGCATGGCAAAAATCAATCAGGACTCGCCACGTTTTCAACTTACGAGATCACGCAAACGCAGCGCAGAAGCCTACCCGTATCAGAGAACATCAGTAAGCTTCTTGATCTTGATAGGTGCTTTGCGTCCTCGCGTATTCCTGTTGCAGGAGGCAAAGAGCTGGTGGTTTTTAATGTTCATCTTTCTGCTTATGGAGCTGATCCAGAGGTACTAGAAGGGCAGCGAGCAATGCTCTTTGAAGCAATGCAAGAAGAATACGCGCAAGGCAACTATGTTATAGCGGGCGGAGACTTCAACCATGATTTGCTTGGTGTGTCCAATGAGGTCTATGGAAACACAACAAACACAGAGGCTAGCTGGGCGAAACCTTTTGCCTTTGAGGAAATTCCTAAAGGATTTACTTTAGGGGCAAAAGCACAATTTGATACAGGTACCTTTGACTCAGCGGCAACGTGTCGTGATGCAGGACGTCCTTATGATGGGACAAATGACCGATGGGTTATGGACGGCTTCATCTATTCTGACAACATTGATTGCATAGAACAACGTACGCTTGATCTTGACTTTACGTACTCAGACCATAACCCGGTGTATATGATGTGCGTGTTGCGCGCAGAATAAGCATTTGTAGGCGGTTTTCAATATTGGCAGTGCTTACTACATCATAGGTCGCGGCGTCATTAATAAAATCACTACCCTTGCAGAACGCAAGCAGACTGAAGAAGCTCATTCTGCCTAGTTTTTATAAAGAGAATTCGCATGATGTTTCTCGCCGATGGCGAGCATGGTGTTCACCACTGCGCTGAAGAGGGGATGAACCACCTCACCTCTTGTGAAGTGCGGATCAACTTCACATTCGCGCATGGCGGCGATCAATCCGCCGAAAACGAAGGTGATTGCGATTCTCTCTTCTTCTGTCAGATCTTCCTCGTGAACATTGAGATAGTCGAGCCATATCTGCTTGATGGTATCTTGCATGACCTGGTTCAGATAGAGCGAATCGCTCATGATGAAAAGGCGCGCATAGTGGGAGTAATCGCGAAACGTCGGGTAATTGAGAAAAGTGAAAGGATCGATGTCTTCAACGGCCACGGCTTCCCTAAGAAAGTCGGGCGCATGTTTAGGTGCGACCTCCTCAAACGCCTTTTTTGCTAAGTCATCAATGTTCTCAAAATAGCGATAGAACGTATTGTGATTCACGTGTGCACGGTTTGAAAGTGAGCGAATGTTCAGCTGCGTGTAATCGTCCTCAGCGAGCAATTCCCAAAAAGCGTCTATGAGCGCCTGGCGTGCTTTTCCTTCTTCCTCTTTGGGCGGTCTTCCCATTTTCGCTCCTTCTGTGGGGTTAGGCTTCAATATTTTACGAGGCGATCCATAACCTTAAAAACTAGAACATCATTCTATTTGTTCTATTTTAATACAGTACGTTTTTTATTACAGTCAAAGAAGGAGATTGTCTGTGCGCTGCGATTCTTCAAGGGCGGCGACCGCGCATTTGGGCTCACGAGGGGATAACGATGATCGATAAACTAGGGAAACGCAAATACGTCTTGCCGCTGGGCATCATCATTGCCGTGGCGTGCATCTTTTCGCTCCTCTTCTATCCGATGGCGAACATGGAAATGAAGAATCTTCCGTTCGCGATCGTTTGTCTTGATGAGGGGGTCGAGACAAACGAAGGTGACGTGAACCTGGGCAATCTGGTGGTGAACAAGATCACTGAAAGCACTGCGGAGGAAGGGGAGGAAAGCCCCATTCAGTGGACGTGCCTTTCCAGCCAAGAAGAGCTTGAACAGGCCATGAGCAACAACGAATTCTATGGCGCCATGGTCATCCCGCGCGATTTCTCGCAGCGTCAATACGATGCACTTGTTGAAACCATGCAGAACCAGATCGACGAAATGCAAGCGAACGTGACCGATAGCCTACCGTTTGGCTCCGGTGCCTCCAGCGGTCTTTCTCTTCCGTCGATGACCGCAGGCACGGGCGCTACTGCGGTCGGAACTCCGCAGCTATCCGCTGATGCGCAAAAGATGATTGCCGCTGCTCAGGCGACAGTTGCTGGGGCAACGAAGAATGCGCAAGGCGCAGCCGCCAACTTCCAGAAGGATCAGGCCGCGCTCGTTCAGTCGCAAAAGCAGCTTGAAGCAGTTAAGGCGCAAGCTGAACAGCTGCAGGCGAACATCCAGACTTCGAAAGACGAGTGCGCGAAGCTTGAAACCGAATTAGAGACACTTAAGGCTAACCCAACGCCAAGCGATGCTGAGCAAGCGCGCATCAATGAGCTTACTAGCCAGATCGCGCAGCTCACCACCTCGATAGATGCTGCTCAAAAGCAGCACGATGAGGCCGCCGCTCAGATAACGCAGCTCTCACAGGCGGTGGAAAAAGCTCAGCAAAATGTGTCTAGTTCGCAGCAAAATCTGACTGTGGCACAGAATAACGCGAAAACAGCGGCAGCGAACGCGATGGGTGTTCAGAAGACCGCAGTGGCGGGCTCTGCCCTCGCAACCCAGGGCAAGATGCTCGCGAGTGCTATGGGCGCGATCAAGGAGAAGCTGAGCAGCCTTGGTGATATGGATCTTTCAGAGAAGTTCGCCGACATGGGTGAAACAGCTGCTGCGAAGGCCTTCGTGAACATCGCCGACCAGCTGGAGGAAAGCGCAGACAGCGCAGAAGAAACCAGCGATGAAGACACAGGTGCAGGCATCCTTGTATTTCTCGATATGGCAAAAAGCCCGCTTGTAGCAAACCAGATGCAGTCTTCGCTTAAGGCCATGTTTGCCGAAACGGGCATGCAGGCGGATATCGTGAATATCCATGATGGAACCCCTGAAGGAGTCACGATCGCATCAGCTGAGCAGGCGCTTAAGAGTTCTTCCGCAGAAGAGGACGAAGCTCCCGCCAATCCTATGGGAACCATGATGTCCCAGCAATTGCTTTTGATTCCGACCGTTATGCTCTCGCTGATCGTGGGCCTTATTTTGACGCGTGTGGCGCGCCTCAAAGAGCCGGAAGTGAAGAAGGAACGCGTGCGCCAGCTTGCGAAGCAGGTCGTGCTTGCGCTGGTGTTCTCGTTCATTATCGCTCTCACAGCGTATGCGATGTTCGCATTTGTTGCAGGTGGGGAAGCTGATTTCTGGTCGATTGTCTTGTTTGCATGGATCGTGAGCTTTGCGCTTATGTTGCTGGTAGGTGGCCTGGCGAATATTGCTTTTGGCCTGGCTGTATTTGCTATAGTATGTATCATTGCGTTCGGTATGATGACGGGCGTGCTTCCCGTGCAGGCGTTGCCTGCCTTCTGGCAGGATTGGGTTTTCCCTTGGGCGCCGCAGCACTATGTAGGTGATGGCTTGCGTTCGATCTTGTATTTGGAAACAAGCTTCTGGAACAAGCAATCTCAAGGGTTTGTATGGGTGGCGCTTGCCGGGTTTGTCTTGAGCCTGCTTGCCCTCGCGCTCCCATCTCGCAAAAAAATAACAACCATGAGTAAAGTAGCGCGAGGCAAGTTAAGTTAAAGCAAGGTAAGATAGCAAGGCAAGTCAAGATAAGGCAATGCAAAGCAAGTCAAGATAAAAGGAACAGCTTGTGATTTTACGTACTGAAGAACCTCGTGATTATGAGTCCGTTTATCATGTCATAAAGGATGCCTTTGAGGTGGCTGAAGAACGTGATGGTAACGAGCAAGATCTTGTTGTATCGCTCCGATCAAGCGATGCCTTCATTCCTAATTTGTCTATTGTTGCGGAAGTAGACGGAATTGTGGTTGGTCACATCCTTTTTACTGAGCTTACTTTGGTAGGAAATGATGGATTAAATGTCGACGAGATTATTCACGAGGCGAATCTTCTTGCTTTGGCACCGCTTTCTGTTTTGCCAGCTTATCAACAACAAGGAATTGGAACAGCACTGATTAAAGAAGGGCATCGTCGTGCGTGTGAGTTGGGATACGACTACTCAGTGGTGCTTGGAAGTGCAACCTATTATCCGCGTTCTGGTTATATTCCTGCTGACGAGCTGGGAATTCTGCCTTGTTTTGAGGTGCCGCGCGAAAACTTCATGGCTTGCAAATTACATGATGAAGCTTTGTGCGTTTCGGGCGTAGTTCGTTATGCCAGCGAGTTTGGTATTGAGTAATAAATATATACTTCTACCAGAATTGTTCATAAATATATCCTGAGCAGGGAAAATACCTCTTCAAAGTAGGGACTACTTAATAAGTAGTGAGGGCATTATTTAAGGGTAATCATGCAATACCTATGCTCTTGCGATGCTTCAAGTGGAGAGTCTACCTACTATGAAACTGTGTTTAGCAAACTAAAAATGAACATGTTCACGCTAACGTTTTGGCTAGCGTTTTGAGAAGCAAGGACATGTTGAGAGGAAATGAATAGTTTGCTCAATACAGAGGAAGTATTTACTGCAAGGAGGAACAACATGGCAGATTACTATGGAACCGACACGGTCGTTTCTGATCTTCGCGAAGATGGTCTTTTGATCATGCGCATCAATCGTCCTGAGGTAGCTAACGCTTTAAATGGTGAGACTTCTCGTGCGATGGAAAACATTATGAATAATGCTGAGACTGATCCAGCAGTTCGCGCCATCATTGTGACTGGCACCGGGAAAGTCTTTTGCGCAGGTGAAGATCTTTCAGAGCTCTCAGAGGGTGGCGAGTGTCAGACTGTTACTGAGCATGGCTTTGGTGGCTTGACTGCACGTGTTTGCTCTAAGCCCATTATTGCTGCAGTAAATGGCAGCGCAGCAGGTGGCGGCATGGAGATTGCAATTTCTTGTGACATTGTTGTTGCAAATGAAAATGCAAAGTTTGGTTGCACTGAGGTAGGGTTAGGTATTATCGCTTCTACCGGTGGTATTGTTCGTCTTTCTCGTGATATTAATCGCAAAGATTGCATGGAATTGCTTCTTACCGGCAAAAAAATCAAGGCTCCTGAGGCTAAAGAGCTTGGCTTGATTAACTATGCTGTTCCTGCTGAAGAGGTTATGGATAAAGCAATTGAAATTGCTGAGCAGATTCTTCAGAACGCACCACTTGCACTGAAATGGACCAAGTATCTTGTTCATGCGTGCGATCAGATGAGCGAAGAAGATGCTATGCGCTACTGTGATGCTGCTTATCGTTTCTTGGAGAAGACTGAAGATGGTATCGAAGGGCCACTTGCTTTCACTGAAAAGCGCGAGCCTAAATGGGTTGGTCGCTAGAGTCTATCGCGAGAAAATTGCGAAAGAATAGAGAGTTCGTGTAGCTGAAAGCTTGTGTAATTCGCATGGCATACTTACGTGGCGTACTTGCATACTCATTTTGATAGTTGATGGCCTGGAGATGGCCTGACTATATCCCCTCCTAGAGAAGAAAAAGGCACCTGATGCAAGGTGTCTTTTTCGGGTTTGGGTGTGCCGAGTATACGCATGGATATGAACTTACTTAGTCAGTCTTTCTTATTCCTCCGCTTCTCTTCTTAGGGCAAGTAAAATCCTCGTATTTGATCTGTTTTTTTGAATCACTTTTTCTTAGTATGGCTACATGATCTAAGCCAATGGAATCCCTCCTCTGGTGTTCACATGCCTATCGTGCAGGTTTTTGTGCGTTATGACGCAAGTTATCCCGTTTTGCACGAAGCGTGGAGACTGAAAATTCTTTATAGCCTTGCGTTCGTTTTTATACCCATCGACAAAATGTCATATACTGTCAAGTTTTTGTAGCAAGTTCAATTTCTATTCTTTAATCGCAAGAAAACAATGAGTGCATTGATAGCTCGATCAAACTTTTTTGTGCCATAACATGCAAAAAGCTACAGAAGAGGCCCTTTCTTGGTTCAAAAAAAGGTAATCAGTGTCGTAGCTTTTAAATTCCTGCAAAGCAGAAGTAGAAGCAGGAGTAGGAGTGGGGAAGAACGATAAACAAGGTGACGACACAGGAACAGGAGTGGGAAGCGTGAGGGGCATCGAAGCGGGAGCGGGGGGGAGAACGAGAAGCAAGGCGACGGCAACGAGGCAAGATTTAAAAACCGCCAGCAGCCTTGAGGCGATAAACACCATCATCAGAGAGAGGCAGGCGCTGCACAATACCTTTAGCAACGAGTGTTTGAATCATGACAAAAGTTTCTAAGAGCATGTAGTAGCGTGCAACTGCAGGTAATTTATACCATTGCTCAGGGTTAGCGCGCTTTGAGCAGAGGCGGGCAACTGTTTCTCCAACACAATATGGATAGGCGGCAATAGTGCGCAGAACCGCACGACGCCGTTCAGCTTTATGGGCAATGATCTCATCAATGCGATCAAGGGATCCTTGGGCGATAGGGCTGCCGTGACCAGGAAGAGTAAAACGAGGGCTGAGTGTTTTTACTTTCTGCAAGCTCTCAAGATAGATGGTATAGCTGTCCTCACCGGTAAAGAATGCATCAATAGCTGGGGTCGTGATGGTGAGGACGTGATCGCCGCAAAAGAGAATGCTCTTATCGGGATCAAAAAGCGAAAGTGAATCAGGGGAGTGTCCAGGTGTTTCATAGACATACAATGAGCGTTTCCCTACGGTGATGACATCCCCTTCTGATACCGCGATAGGATTAAAGCGTGCCTCATTGATAAAGATAGTCTCACGATTGCACGCTTCATAGCTTTGTGCATCTTGAGGGCTGCTACCCATCGCAAGCATACGCCTAAAAAAGAGCTCATTGATATTTTGTGCAAGCGGTGGACGCCTGCTTTCAAATCCTATAGCGGCACCATAGATGGGAGTGTGCGGCAAAAGGATGTTGTTTACTTGCCCGGAATGATCAAAGTGTTGGTGGGTAAGGAAGAGCTTGAGCTTGCTCATGTCGACTCCAATTTCTTGGAGCGCGCGTGTGATAATTCCATACGATTGCTCTCCGGGAGCGCCGGCGTCAATCATAAGCCATTCATCTTCATCATGAATGAGATAGATATTTGAGATGCCGTCGCCCAGATTTTTAAAGCGCACGTGTATTGAATAGATCAAAGGATCTTGGCATAAAAGTCTGTAGTGTAGCCTTGTCATGCTCGATCAGTTCAATCTAAGGATTAGTCTAGCATGCTTGATTCTTGTAGTGATTGTCCTCGTGTTTCAGGAGCCATCATAACAGAAAGTACCAAACCAAGAACCACCAATCCTGCGGCAACCAACATCGTAGCACCTACCCCAAAGTGCTCAAGAAAAAGGGGTGTGCCATATGTTGAAATAATGGTGCCAACACGCGAGATGGAAATAGAAATACCTACAGCTGAGGCGCGTACTGAGGTAGGGAAGAGCTCATTCGGATAGAGCCACTGTAAGATGCCCGGTCCCCCGCTAAAGAACGCATAGAGACCAAAGGCTACGATGACAACCCAAATAGGAGCATCAGGGAAGATTCCTAAGATGAGTAGACCGATCGCCATAAAGAAAAGAGACCCAATTAAAAGTGGTCTTCTACCAATGGAGTTGAGCCAAAACATGGCAGGAATGGTGCCGATGAGGAAAAAGAGACTTACTGCGCTTTCGCCGAGGATAGCCTCGCGCCCTTCGTTTAAGCCAAAAGCAGTCATGATGTCAGGGCCAAAGGTGTAGATAGCATACATAGGGACAACTTGACAAAGCGTCAGGATCCCTAAGAAGATAATGCGTTTAAAGTAACCGCCTTTGAAGAGTTGACGGATTGATGTTTTGGACTCTTTCTCAGCGGCACTGATCTCAACATCAGGGCCAAAGACGCGGTCAACAACCGCGCGTGCCTCAGCGGTACGGCCTTTACTTTGCAGCCAAAGTGGCGACTCAGGAATATCGTGGCGGCCGATGAGCAAAATGATGCAAGGGATTACAGCACTACCCAGCATCCATTTCCATCCATCGTCGAAAGAAAAAAGTGCGTATCCAACAAATGCGGCGGCTGTTGCACCTAAATACCAAGCGGCTGAAACCATGCCCATAGAGATAGAGCGGTGGTGTTTGGGCGTGAATTCGGCAATTAATGAGGTGGCGATGGGGTAGTCTGCGCCTACAAAAAACCCGATCACGAAACGCGCGAGGACAAGCTGCAAGGGATCAGACGCGAACATGGAGAACACTGAGAAAGCGCCAATAGCTACTACGTCAATAATAAACATGATGCGTCGTCCCACGAGGTCGGTGAGATAACCACCAAGAATGGTGCCGACAAGAATACCAAGAAAAACAGAAGCGCCCACAGCAGCGCTCCACATAGTGTCGAGATTGAAAAGCGGCGTAATTTGAGTGAGAGCAACGCCAATGATGGCAAGAACGTAGCCGTCCAAAAAGGCGCCACCACTTGAGAAGAACGTGATTTTGCGTAAAAACGGCGTCATGGAGACATCGTCAATAGTTTTGTGCACAACATGCTTAACTTTAGAAGCGACCTCGCTAGCAACAGCATTTGTGGCAAGGGAGGTGTCGCAGGGAGCATCAAGATTTGCTGAAACACTTGATGCAGCGCTCGTTGAAACGCTTGCTGAGGCGTTCGCAGCGGTGGGGGCAGGACATAGGTGCGGTGGACTTACAACAGTGGTGATTTTCTTAATGGCTTGTCTCATGATCTCTCACCGTTAGTTCCATTCAAAAATGCCGTAATTGAGATGGGGCTTTGCATCGGTCTCGTCGGCATCGACATCGATTAATTGGAAGCGCGCCTCGTTTTCACTGACGCGCCACATGCGTGTAGTAAGGGTTTGACCGGGAATAACCGGGGATGTGATGCGTGTCTTAAAACGTGTCATGCGCGAAGGCTCATGGGGAATAAATGTTGAGATTAGATGACGCATAGCAAAACCGCCGAGACTTACCCCATGGACAATAGGACGCTCAAAACCAGTTTGCTCGGTATAAGCCCAGTCAATATGCTGTTGATGCCAATCTCCCATAAGGCGATAGATCAAAGGCATGTTGTAGGGAATCGTTTCGGTGATTTCTGCATCAGAGGATCGCTTGGGAATTTCTACCAGATCACGAGGAGGCTTAGAGCCGCCCCAACCCCCATCATTAATACAAACATCCCACGTTTCAACCGTGCAAAGATGGGTTCCATCAGCGCTATAGCTTCGACCAGTTTGTTTTGAGAGACACCCTCTTCCAACCCCGCGGTCATAGAGCGCATCCTGGGTCACAAAAGTTTCTACGCGATCGGACATTTTAAAGGGAGCGTGCATGCGTAACTCAAAACCATAATGGAGCGATCCTGAGTAGTCATAGCCGTAATCAAGGGTGCGCGTCATTTCTTCATTGACGGTAAGCGGCACACCAAAGATAGGCAATACGGCGAGGTGGGGGTTGTTCGCATCGCCTTCGTTGACGTATTCCAGATCTGTGATGCCATCATAGGCTGCATTGCAACCAAGCGCACAAATCTCTAAGTCCCTAAAGTCATAGGAACGCACAAACGGACCAAATTCTTTTCCCACAATGTCAGTGCTGATAGCCATGAGGTGACTCCTTAGCGCAATAACTTCTTTTCGATTTTCATGCTGCAGGTACGGGGGAAATCGTCGACCACTTCAAAGAACTCGGGCACTTTAAACGATGCCATGTGGTCAATACAGTATTGTTTGAGCTCTTCTAGTG
>UQML01000041.1 GCA_900542265.1 uncultured Eggerthella sp.
GCAGTGGGGCTAACCTGTCCGGCAATAAGCGCCTCACCACGGCGATAGTTATGCACCGGCACATAAATAAAGTCTGCACCCGCTTTCTTAGCAGCACGCGCGCAAGCAGGATTTGTTGCAAGTACGCATACCTTACATGCCCCTTTACGTAAGCG
This sequence comes from uncultured Eggerthella sp., assembly GCA_900542265.1. Lineage (GTDB taxonomy): Bacteria > Actinomycetota > Coriobacteriia > Coriobacteriales > Eggerthellaceae > Anaerotardibacter. The sequence goes on from UQML01000041.1 coordinate 156, forward strand.
AGGAGGCAAACTTGGCATTTGGCTTTTCTCCAACGTGCGTCCATGATAGGTTGCAAGCAGGGCTTCTTGAAGCTCTTCTGCAGCACGAGCACGCAGCTTATGCAAGGCTGAAAAGCCCATGCCAACACCTTCATCAAGAGTTATGGTGAGATCAGTTAGGATAAAGGGTGTGGTACCCATACGATCAATGTGGTCATACACATCATCCGTTTCAAGGGCTTTAGTGCGTGCAGCCTCAACCACATCGCCTTCTACCGTAACGGATATGTCGGGATGAGCCACACTCGTAAAAGTTAAGGTTGCAGGAGTGCCAAGCTCTAAGGTAAGCGCACCCGTAATGGGTACGCGGGGTTCTTCTGCCCTATCCTCAAAGGTCGCTTGGGCATTGCGCACGCGAAATACGCGGTCTCCCTTACCCACTGCGTTTTTCACACCCGTCACCACAGCACCGCCCGTTTTGTCACGCGTGAGCGCATCAATCGTGTGAACAAAATGGCCGCGATTAGTCCAAAACTCAATCACATCGTGATCGTGTAACTGAGCATCATCATCAATAATCACGCGCCCATCGCGTACTGACTGCACACGACCAATGCGCACGCCGCGGTTGTTGGGGCGACCATAACTCATCATGTCATTGCCACGTTCATGCTCAAGATATGCCGTCGTAAAGCCACGTGAGAATGCCTCGGAGAGCGTCTGCATTTGTTCATCGTTTGCACGAGTTGCACTATCAAGAAGCGCTCGATACGTGCTTACCACATCATATACATACTCAGGGGATTTCATGCGTCCTTCAATCTTTAAGGACGACACACCCGTCTCGACAAGCTCAGGCAAAATCTCAGCCGTGCACAGATCTTTAGGCGAAAGCAAATGCTCGCCCGGTGAGGGAAGATCCTTTTTGAGAGCGCGGTTATGAAGGCTATAAGGCAAACGACACGCTTGTGCACAGCGACCACGATTAGCCGAACGTCCACCAATCATTGACGACATATAGCACTGCCCCGAGTAACAAATACATAAAGCACCATGCGCAAAGCATTCAACTTCAAGCCCCAGCTCAGCAGCCACGTGCGAGAGATGCGTCAGCTCTTCAAGCGAGAGCTCACGAGCAAACGTCACGCGCTTCACACCAAGGGCAGCAACTGCCATCAAACCATCCGTGTCATGGATATTCATCTGCGTAGAGGCATGTACGCGCGCCTCAGGCAGAAGTTGTACGAGCTGTGCGGCCAACCCTAAATCCTGGACGATAAACGCATCCACACCCGCCCGGTACGCCTGACGCGCCAGTTCGAGCGCATCAGGTAACTCGGAAGGCAAAATTACGGTGTTGAGTGTGAGATAGATTTTTACATCGCGCAAGTGTGCATAATCACACGCCTCCGCAAGCGTTTCAAGCGTGAAATTATCAGCAGAACGCCGTGCATTAAAATGGTCTGCACCTAAATAGACGGCATCAGCTCCTGCTGACACCGCCGCATGTAAACAAGTCATGTTTCCCGCAGGAGCTAAAAGTTCCGGGGATCTTCCTGGTATTTGCATTGGTTCCCTTTAAGCTAATCTTTACGCTTCTTTTTACGCTTCTGTTGCTTTGGTATCAGCGTCCTGAAGTGCTGCTATCCCATCGCTATAATGCTTCTGAATCTCTGCGAGACGATCATTATAGGTCGCATAATCAAAGCTTCCATTTTGAGGAACTTTGACATCCTGATAAAGCTCAACGTATTTGGTAAGCGCAGTCTGCAACTCTTCTGCTCCCTTAACATACGACGCTTGGATATCAGTCATATCCTGCGGAACGTCAAGCGCCTTAAGCGAATCAACTGCCGTAGACACCACAGAAAGTTGCGCAGTCAACGAGAGCACCTCGCCATCTTTTACCGCGGTAGCAAAATCATCCATACCAGAATTAAATGTCTCCATAATAGTGTTGACGCTCGACATATACTGGCGATTCTTTGCCTGGTTCTCATGGCTTGCATTTTGCGGCGTACAACCAGCAAGCAATCCTGCCGCAAGTGCGACCATAAGCGCAACAAACACAACGCGTATACGTGTAGAAGTCAAAATAGTGTGCATAAGTCCTTGTTTCTTTCCGTGTTTTTATTTCATAAGTTGGCGATAGGCTCGTCGGTACCGTTCATCATAACGGGTCAACAATCTCATGGGTTATGCTGCTGCGCGCCCTGTTCCTGATGAGGAGGTCGTACCTCCTCCTGTAGAAGTTGACCCTCCTGAGCTTGATCCGGTATTGCCTCCCGAGATAGTACCCGATCCTGATCCAGATCCGCTACTGCTCGTTGATCCACCCGTACTACCCGTATTACCTGATGAAGTACTACCAGAACCCGATGATGAACTTGATCCCGTAGTACCCCCCGAAATCACGGGAGGCGTGGTTTCCTCATCGTCTTCATATTCTTCATCATCCCCATCTTCTGAAGCTGCTTCACCTTCTGCTGATACACCCGTATCTTCATCATAACTATCACTCGACCCTTTGCCAAAGTCAGTCGTGGTGTATTCGAGCTTCTCTTCCGATTCAGGGAATTCTTCAATAGGTTGGTTTTGAAGCACCTTGCGCATAAAGTCACCAAAGATACCATCAGCCGCAATCCATGAAGGCATCTTTACCTCATCACGCGCACCAAGCCAAATAGCTACCGACATCTGTGGCGTAATACCACAGAACCATTTATCACGCCAATTCTCAGACGTACCGGTCTTACCTGCAACAGGCTGGCTGTTCCAAAGCGCAGCATTGCGACCCGTACCGTGGGTAATAACGCCTTCCATTACTTCAGTAGCGGCCTGCGTAAGGACCGTATCAAGCACCTTTTCACCTTTGGTGTCTGCTTGGAAAATAATAGTACCCTGCGAGTCCTTGATTTGCTCAATACATACAGCCTCATGACGAATACCGCCATTAGCAATAGTGGCATAAGCTTGTGCCATCTCGCGCACCGTTACCTCTTCAGCACCTAAGGTAATGGAGGGGTAGGCATCAAGCTGTGACTCAATGCCACATTTTTTAGCCATCTCAACAACTTTGTCAGCACCAATCTCAGTTACTAACTCCGCAAAGCCTGTGTTTGACGATACGGCATACGCACTTGCAATAGAGCGGGTTCCGTAAGAATGACCACCATAGTTTTCCACTTCCCAATTGCCAATCTTGACATGCGAGGAGCAGTCCAAATTGGTGTTAGGAGAAACCCCATCAGCAAGAGCAGCCAACAAGGTAAAGGTCTTAAATGATGATCCCGGCTGACGCTCAGCCTGCGTTGCCAAGTTAAACTGGTTTGTGTCGTAATCACGACCGCCAATCATCGCACGAATAAACCCATTGTCGGGATCAACCGCAACCAGCGCTCCCTCGATATTGTCGGGGAACGACTTAAGCTTGTTGTCCATGGCCTCTTCAGCATAATCTTGCGTCTGAGGATCAAGTGTTGTCGTTACGCGTAAGCCACCCTTAAACACCTCATCCACCGAGAATTGCTCAAGCAGTGTTTCACGTACATAGCTGGTAAAGTACTTATATTTATAGAGCCCATCGGCATTTTCTGAACGCGTCACATTGAGCTCGATAGGCGTGGCTTTTGCCTCATCATATTGCTCTTGCGTAATCACACCATGGGTACGCATACGATCAAGAACAAGGTTGCGTCTATTCAAACAATTATCAGGATTGTCGATAGGGTTGTTGTAAGTTGGTGATTGCGGAATACCAATTAAGGTCGCCGCTTCAGGAATGGTAAGATCCTTAGCGCTCTTAGAGAAATAGAGCTGGGATGCTGCTTCAATACCGTAGGCGCCTTGACCATAATTAATGGTATTGAGATACATGAGCAAGATTTGATTCTTGTCATACATCCCTTCCAAATTGAGCGAGATAAAAGCCTCGCGCACTTTACGTTTAAGCGTTGCATCTTGTGCCTCGTCAGCCAAAATGGTGTTACGAACAAACTGCTGCGTAATAGTAGAGGCACCTTCTGTTGCACCGCCGGTGATATTGTTCACCACAGCACGCATGATACCCGCAAGGTCAACACCGTTGTGCTCATAGAAGCGCTCGTCTTCTGTAGCAACCGTACCTTCTACAACATAGCGAGAAATATCATTGAGCGAGGTTACCGGCTCACGGTTTTCAAGGTAAAACTCCGCAAGCAGCGTTGTCCCATCGCTTGCATATACTTTAGTTTTTTCCGCGACGTTATACGCCTTTGCGTCCTTGTAGTCAGGCAAATCTTGCAACCAAAATGCTCCGACCGCAACGGCAGCAATGCCGCCAATGCCAATCACAATAACTAAGACCGCAAGAACGATCAGTACCTTCAAAAACGGTTGGCGCTTTTTCACGCCTCCCCTATTTCTACGTGCACGAGAACTCATGCTACCTCCATAATGCGTAATGAAAGGTATTTTATCATGACCATCACAACCGCTACAGCCAACTCGTCACTACATCCATAAGTTCAGCGCATGTCTTACGCAAGCGCTTCTTTTTCTTGGATCAGACGGGTACGTCCCAGCTCTAACTGATCCGCAACGACCGCGTTGCCAGTTCCACCATATGTGGTACGAGCAGCAACAATTGCCTCGAGATTTAATGCTTGTGTAATGTCAGCTTCAAAAAGATCTGATTCTGCCTTGAAGTCCTCTAAGGTAAGATCATCCAAATCACAACCGCGTTTGTCGCACAGTAATACCAAATGTCCGACCACTTCGTGAGCCTTGCGGAAAGGCAGACCTTTCTTAGCAAGATAATCTGCTACATCCGTTGCAGCCAAATAACCTTTTTTAGCTTGAGCGGCCATAGCATCTTTATTGATAGTCATGGTGGCAATCATGCCTGCCATGCAGGTATAACAATCATGGAGTGTCTTGCAAGCATCCATGACACCCTCTTTATCTTCTTGAAGATCCTTGTTGTAGGCAAGCGGCAAACTCTTCATGGTCATCAACAGTGCCATCAAATCCCCTACCACACGGCCTGATTTGCCGCGGATCAACTCAGCAAAGTCAGGGTTTTTCTTCTGCGGCATGATAGAAGATCCCGTTGAGTAGGCATCCGATAACGTAATAAAACCAAATTCGGAAGTGGACCACAAAATGATTTCTTCAGACAAACGCGAGAGATGGATCATAGATACTGAACAAGCATAATCAAGATCAAGCAAGAAATCTCTGTCAGATACTGCATCCATTGAGTTAGGAATCATGGTTCCAAAGCCTAATTCAGCCGTAGTCTGCGCACGATCAAGCGGATACGTTGTACCCGCAAGTGCTGCCGATCCCAAAGGATTTGCATCTGCTGCCGCATACGCTTGCGCCAAACGATCATAGTCGCGAGCAAACATCCAGAAATACGCCATCAAATGATGTGCCAATAAGACAGGTTGTGCGTGCTGCATGTGCGTATAACCAGGCAAAATCACATCCATATTTTGAGCAGCAAGCTCTAAAAGGGCTTCTTGCAAGCACAAATTAACCTCTTGCAAATCACGAGCAAGCTGTTTAGCGTAAAGGCGCGTGTCGGTAATAACTTGATCATTGCGTGAACGACCCGTATGGAGACGCGCTCCCGCATCGCCAATTTTTTGCGTCAAAACCTTCTCAATAGCCATATGGATGTCTTCGTCATTGATGTCAAATACAAAGTCACCCGCATCAATGCTTGCTTCAATCTCATCAAGACCCAAAGCAATGGCAGCCGCATCGTCAAAAGAAATTACCGCTTGCTTGGCAAGCATGCGTGCATGCGCCTTAGAACCAGCGATATCTTGGTGATACATTGCTTTATCGACAGGAAGTGAAGCGCCAAACTCTTGCGTAAACTCACTTACCCCTTGTTCAAATCGACCAGACCATAATGCCATGGTAGTAAACCCCCTTTGGTGGTTATCATATCCCACCTATTGTGCCGCAAAATAAAATGACCGATCACGGTATTACCCATTTGATCGGTCATCATTACCTGTGGCGAGTTGAAAGAACGTTAATGCGCCCTAGAGTAATTCCTCGCCATCTGTTACGCCCATTTTACGGCGATTGGTCGCCCAAACCTTAGTGGAGAGACCATACAGATCAATAAAGCCTTTAGCTGCAGCATGGTTAAACGTATCTGCCGCATCATAGGTTGCCAAACCGTAGTCATACAGCGAATAATCCGACTCACGACCAGTTACCGTACAGGAGCCCTTGTAGAACTTCAGGCGAACTTTACCGGTAACACAGGTCTGTGTTGTAGAAAGGAAGGCATCCATTGCATGCTTGAGCGGTGAGTACCACTGTCCATTGTAAACAAGCGTTGCCCAATCCTGCTCAATGTGGAGCTTATAGCGCAATACCTCGCGCTCAAGACACATGTCTTCAAGTGCGCGATGAGCCATGATTAAAGCAAGAGCACCTGGTGCTTCGTAGCATTCACGGCTCTTAACACCAATCATACGGTTTTCAATCATGTCGATGCGACCATAGCCATTGGCGCCTGCAATCTTGTTCATCTCTTCGATGATATGGAGATAGTCCATTTCTTTGCCGTCAATAGCAACAGGGATACCCTCGACAAAATCAATCATGATCTCAGTTGGCTCATCAGGAGCTTTCTCGGGATCAACGGTCATGGTGTAAATATCTAATGGTGGACGATTCATAGGATCTTCCAGAACACCACACTCAATAGCACGACCCCATACGTTGTCATCAATAGAGTACGGCTTTGACTTAGTAGTAGGAACGTCAACACCATGTGCTGCCGCCCACTCCATCTCCTCTTGACGGGTATGGAGATCCCACTCGCGAACAGGAGCAATAATCTCTAAGGTTGGATCAAGTGCTTGAATAGAGGTCTCAAAACGAACCTGGTCATTGCCTTTGCCAGTGCAACCATGAGCAATATAGCGCGCACCATATTTGTGTGCCGTATCAACCAGGTACTTTGAAATCAAAGGACGAGAAAGTGCTGATACAAGAGGATATTTATTCTCAAACTGAGCATTTGCATATAACGCCTTGCTTAAGTAATCCTGAGCAAACACCTCACGCATGTCAGCAACAATGCAGTCAAGAGCACCGGTTGCTAAGGCACGCTCACGAACTTGCTCAAGGCCTTCATGCTCTTGACCAACTTCTCCCACAACCGCAATTACGTCTAACCCTTTTTCATCCTGGAGCCACTTTAAACATACGGAGGTATCCAAACCGCCCGAATACGCTAAAACGCACTTTTCCTTAGCCATCTATCTTTTTCCTTCCTTTGTAAGGTTGTCTCTCAAAACTACTGGGTTTTATTCTGCCTCTTTGGCTGCTTCTTCAGCCGCAACCGCTGCTTCAGCTTGCGCAACACGTGCTGCTTCAATAATGCCCGGAAGCGCATCAATCAAATCATCAATGTCAATCTTTTCAATAATCAGTGGCGGCAAGAAGCGCAAGGTGTGAGGGCCGGTCGCATTGAGCAAGAATCCCGCTTCAAGAGCTGCATCAACCACAGCAGGAGCACTGATATCTTCTTCAAGATCTGCCGCCAACATAAGACCAGCACCGCGAATAGAAGTGAATGCTTCAATGGTTGCAAGCTTATCAACAAAGTAAGCACCCATCTTTGCAACACGGTCACCAAAGCTTCCTGTTTGCAAGGTCTCAAGTGTTGCTTGTGCGGCTGCCATAGCAAGGTTAGAGCCACCAAAGGTAGAACCGTGATCTCCTGGTTCAAATGCTTCAGCAACTTCAATACGAGCAGCGCACGCACCCATAGGAAACCCAGAAGCAATACCCTTTGCCATGGTAAAGATATCAGGGGTAAAGCCCATGCCCTGGAAGGCAAACGGATACGTACCACAACGATAGAAGCCCGTCTGAACCTCATCGGCAATAACTAAAAATCCTGCCTGACGAGCAAGCTTCATAACATCAACAAGGTAGTCAGGATCACAAGGATGTACGCCTGCTTCGCCTTGGATGCACTCAACCATAACAGCAGCAATCAGGCCATCATTATCTGCAATTGCCTGCTTGAGCGCCTGCAAGTCATTCATGGGAACATGCACAAAGCCATCTGGCATGGGGGCGAACGCCTCTTGCTTTGCAGGCTGCGCGGTAGCAGCGAGCGTTGCAAGGGTACGACCATGGAAGCTATTATCAAGCGTAATAATAATCTGTCCGCCGTGGCCTTCTTTTTTGGAATAGAGGCGAGCAAGTTTGATAGCGCACTCGTTTGCCTCAGCACCAGAATTTGCAAAGAAGGTTTTCCATGGTGCGCTAAAGAACTTAGGCACACACTCGTTGCCCATCTCAGAAATCATCTTGGCAACTTCACCGCGATGCTCAATGTAGTAATAGTTTGAAACATGAATAAGCTTTTCAGCCTGCTTTTGGACAGCACGCACAACAGACGGATGGCAATGACCTAAGCTATCAGCACCAATGCCAGCAATAAAGTCTTTATAGGTCTTTCCCTCAGAGTCCGTAACTTCCATTCCTTTACCCTCAACGAGCATAACGTTTTTACGCTTAAACGTTGACATGATAAAGCGTTCATCAAGTTTTTTAGCTTCTTCTAAATTCATATCCGTCCTTCTTCCCCATCACCTAGTGAGTAGAAATGTTCTCATAGAGGCGCGATGCAAGCAATCCGAGTGAACGCAGTTCATCCTTAGCATGACCCTCATTGTCATAAATTAACGTACCGGCACCAGCGGAAGTTAAAAGCTCAATCAAAATTGAATGAGGTTTAGTTCCATTGACAATGTGAGCACGCGGCACTCCTGCTTCGAGTGCGTCCACACACGATTGCAGTTTTGGAATCATACCTGCGCTAACCGCACCCGATGCAAGCATCGCACGCGTTTCATCAAGACTCATCTTAGACACTAATGAGTCTTTATTGGAAAAGTCCTCATAGAAACCATCGACATCCGTCAAAAAGATGATTTTATGCGCTCCAATAGCAGCCGCAATAGCGCTCGCTGCTTTATCAGCATTGATATTGAACGACCCATCGTCAACACCTTTTGCAATAGAGGCAATCACGGGAATGTAGTCGGCAGCGATTAGTGCATTAATATAAGCAGGATTAACTTCAAGAATTTTGCCAACACGGCCTAAATCCGTATTGGCCTGTTCAGCAATAATGGTTCCCGCATCAGCACCATTGACGCCAACCGCCAAATTGCCGTGACGATTCATAGCAAGTACAAGCTCTTCATTAACCTTGCCGATGAGCGTCATCTTAACGACATCCATTGCCTCATCGGTCGTAACACGCTGACCGTTTTTGAATTCAACATCCAAGCCGTAGCGCTCCATATTCTCCGTAATAGCAGCGCCACCACCATGGACGATAACGGGATTAACACCCATGATCTTCAACATGACGATGTCGCTCATAACCGCATCACGCAGTTTTTCATCAACCATGGCAGCACCACCGTATTTAATCAAGATGGTTTTGCCAGTAGCATTTTTAATCCAAGGAAATGCTTCAATCAACACCTCAGCAGTATGGCTTGAGGTTAGTTTTCTATCTTTAGCGTATTTCATGCGCGTCTCTTCTCCTTATGAACCTTGTAAACGTTATGAACGATAATCGCCGTTAATGGATACGTAATCATGTGAGAAGTCACACGTCCACATGGTGTCAGTCGCATCACCTGCTCCTAAATCAGCCACAATAGTAATCTCGGGAGCTTCAAAACGCTGTAAGGCTTCATCCTCATCAAACTCTAGGGGGAGACCGTTTCGCATCACTGGCAGCCCAACCATATCGATGCTGACGTTTTCTTGCGCAAAAGTAGCACCACTTCTGCCGAGCGCCGCTGCAATCCTTCCCCAATTGGCATCATGGCCATAAATGGCGGTCTTAACGAGTGGCGAGTTTGCCACCGTGCGTGCTGCCATTTCCGCTTCTTCAGGCGTTGCCGCTCCTGTTATAGTTACCTCAACAAGCTTGGTAGCGCCTTCCCCATCACGTGCCATTTCTTTGGCAAGGGTGTTGGTTACGGTATCAAGGGCAGCCTTGAACTCATCCATAGCTATCGAGTCAGGGGCGAAAGTACCGCGAGAAACCCCATCGCCTAAATCTGCAGCTTTACCGGAGGCCAGTAAGAAACAGCAATCATTTGTCGATGTGTCTGAATCGACCGTAATTTTATTGAAGCTTTGATTCACCGCACCAAGCAGCGCGTCATGGAGATACTCACCTGCTAAAGGTGCATCGGTTGTAATCACTGCAATCATGGTAGCCATATTAGGCATAATCATGCCCGATCCTTTAGACATGCCGCCAACCGTGAACGTAATACCCTCATAATCTGGATCCGCGCTTACCCAAGACACCGCAGCTTGCTTGGGAACCGTATCAGTGGTCATGATAGCTTTTGCAGCATCAAGACCAGTAACACCCATAGCAGGAAGACCAGCTTGAGCGGCATCCTCATGAGCGGGATGACCATACATCGCACGCTGAAGGGTGCGAATGGCAAAGTCAAAAGGATTGGTATCAAGAATAGTGCCAATGACACCGGTGGATGCCACCAAAACATCTTCAGGTACGCATCCAATGATCTCTGATGCGATATCCGCCGTACGCTTTGCGGCGGCAAGACCAACCGTTCCCGTTGCAGCATTGGCGATACCTGAATTAATAACGATAGCGCGCGCAAGACCATAGCCTTGATTGTTGAGATGCTCTTTGGAGACCGTGATAGGGGCTGCACAAAACACGTTTTGAGTAAACGTTGCAGCACAAGGACAAAGCTCATCGGCCTCGACGAGTGCCATATCTAAACGCTTAGGATCATGCCTAAAGCCTGCGTGAATGCCGCCTGCCCTAAAACCAGACGCACTGGCAACACCCCCATCGGGGATGGTATTCAAAACAATATCAGTCATGTTTGTACTCCTTTATGAAGGATTTGCAACGGTTTCAAGCGCGCAGGTCTGATCAAACCCGCAAATAATGTTGGCGCATTGAACTGCTTGTCCAGCAGCACCCTTGACAATGTTGTCAATAGCACACGTTGCAATTACCGAACCCGTAATAGCATTAAAGGCGACGCCGACATGCGCACGATTAGTTCCTACCACTGAAGAAGTCTTAGGCTGCGAGCCCAAAGGCAATACTTCTACAAAGGGGAACTGTGCATAGGCGTCCTGGTATCGTCGATGGATCGACTCGGCCGTTTCTTTTTGTCGAGCCTCAGGACTAAGCTGCATGGTCACGGTTGACAAAAGACCGCGTGATGCGGGTGCCAAGTGAGGAGTAAAAATAAGGCGATCAGGTATTTCTAAGATCTGCTCGATTTCGGGTGTATGCCTATGACTGGTTACGCCATATGCTTCAAAGTTTTCATTAGCAGAGCAAAAATGTGTACGCGCCGTTGCACTTCTTCCTGCTCCGGACACACCAGAAATTGCATCAGCAACAACCACACCTTCAGTCAAGCGAATCACGGGTGCTGCCGCAAGAGAAGTAGCAGTGGGATAACAACCAGCACAAGCAATTAATACCGCTTCTCCGTTTTTGTAAGCAAGCGATCCTCTAATAAGGTCATGTGCAAAGAGTTCTGGCAAACCAAAGAGCGCTTTGCTCAGCAGATCCGCTGAAGTGTGCTCAACGCCGTACCACTTTTCATATACCGCTTGGTCATGGAGACGATAATCTGCCGACAAATCAATAACTGTAACTCCCGCCTCTAAAAGACCAGGAGCACTTTTCATAGCAACCGTATGAGGAGTAGCTAAAAACACTAAATCACACGTAAAGAGCTCAGGGTTGTCATGAGCAGAATATTCAAGATCACTTAAACCTAAGAATGCGGGATAAAGATCAGTAAGTTTCTTACCGTTGTCTGCGTTAGACGTAATAACCGCGAGCTCGAATTGGGGATGTCGCAGGCAGATGCGAACCAGTTCAGCTCCCGCGTACCCTGCTGCACCTACGATGCCAACTTTAATCATCACAAACCCTTCTTTGCTCACACATTTACTCACGGGCTCTCGTTTTCTAACAAGATGGTTATGCCCGATCTTTTCCTAACAGCAACACAATTAGTAGAGGACTGCCCTATATGATCTCTATAGATGCTTTACTCTCTATAAACGCTTTATATAGATGCTTTATATCCACCTACTTTTATAAGTTTAATAAGAGTACTCCAAAACAGCGATTCTGATAACCCTTAAATACCGAATGCGTTCATTAGTTTTGTGAGCGTGCCTACCCCTTTGCGTGAACGGGTTTGCGTGTAAACCCGCTTACAGATTTACGGGCGGACGAATTCATGGATTTACGAGTGAACATAAGACGAGTTACGTTTCGTTGCCGTTTATGTTAAGGTTTCTTGCTTTCCGCAAGTCCGCCTCATTTCTCAGGTACACTGCTTGAAGTACACCATGTGAAGTACGTCAAAAAAGCACCATGAAGTGCATCAAAATGAAAGGAACTCAACTATGAGTAATGCTGGAAAGAAAGTTAAGGTTCACTACACCGGAACCTTAGATGATGGAACCAAATTCGACTCTTCAATTGACCGCGGTGAGCCACTTGAGTTTGTTTGTATGGCAGGTCAAATGATCCCTGGTTTTGACAAAGCTGTTGAGAGCATGAACGTAGGCGACACTATCACCGTTCACTTAGAGCCAAGTGAAGCCTATGGCGAGCGTAGCGAGGAGGCTATCCAGACCATTCCTCTTGCTAACATCCCTGGTGCAGAAGATCTCCCTGTTGGAGAAACTGTCTTTTTACAAGGCCCTAACGGTCAGCCTTTCCCCGCCAAGGTTGCTGCCATGGATGACACTACTGTCACCTTTGACATGAACCATGAGCTTGCTGGTAAACCCCTTAACTTTGAGATCGAGCTCTTGGAAGCCGAATAAAACGCATGAAAAAAGGGAGTTGGCCTGCGCCAACTCCCAAATCCAAATACCTATTTTGTCTTACAGTTACAACTATCCAATAACCTAACTATGAAAAGTTAGCAATCGCGCTTTCTTCTTCTCAGGTAGATCATAGTTGCAAGCGCCGCAAGGGCAATCACGCTAAGGGTTCCCAACGCAACCACGGTCATATCACCAGTCTTGGTAGTCGATTGCTTTGCACTCTTCTCGTCAGACTGACCTGATTGTGCAGCGCTATCATCCCCACCTTCCTGAGCAGTGTCTACAGGAATTGGCTCGAGCACAACTTCAATTGTGTGGTTCGCTGCTACATCAGCAAAGGTATACGAACCCGTTTCAAGTAACTCAGGATGCTCAAC
>UQML01000042.1 GCA_900542265.1 uncultured Eggerthella sp.
CTACACCCTAGAGTTCGTCGGCAGCGTCAGATGTGTATAAGAGACAGGCCTGTTCTCGCTCTACCAAGCATGGCTTGATGCTGGTAAACCTATTTCAATCCAAAAGCTTTCTCAGCTTGCAAGCACTAATATTTTGTTTGGTCTAACAGGAACACATAGCAAACTCCATACACCTGCATCAACCGCACAACCTTCTACAACAGCAGATAAAGTGGCATCATAACTTTAAAAGCCACTGGTTCTATAAGGTTCATCGCCTCATATATACCCTCATATATAAAAGGAGAATCCCCATGCAAGATCGTGCACTCACCCAGGAATACTTTGACATTCTTGACTCTCTTGATGGAGATATTGAAGGAAGACGTGCAGCACAAGCCTACATGCAAGATTCAACCGCAATTGTTCACCATCAAATTGTTGCATGTTCCTTTATTCCCCGTCTTTACAACAATGAGATTTGGACAACATTTGCAACCATTGCTGAAACCACACACACTATCCTTTGCAAAGTGATCAAGCATTACCTAGAAGATTCAAGTTATCGCGATATTTTCTCCTACGATCCACGATTAGAAGAGCTCATTTTGCTCCCGCGTGGCTATGATGCACTGCTGCCTTTTGCGCGCATTGATGTATTCCTTAACGAAGACACCCTCGAATGCGGATTCTGCGAGTTCAATGCTGACGGATCTTCAGGTATGAATGAAAACAGAGAAATCACTCATTCTATAGAGCAAAGCCAAACCTACCAACAAATGGCTCAAGCACACACCCTGGAACCTTGCGAGCTTTTCTACACGTGGGCGCGGGAGTTTATCGCAATTTATCAAAGCTACCAATACGCGATTGAGCAACCTCGCTTCGCTATTTGTGACTATCTTGATCATGGTGTTGTCGATGAGTTTAAGGTGTTCTGCACCATCTTCGCAGAGCTTGGATATGACTGTATTGTGTGCGATGTGCGTGATCTTGTTTTTGACGGAGAGACACTCCGTACCAACGAAGGGCTTGAGGTTAATGCTATCTGGAGACGTTCAGTCACCAATGATGTTTTAGAATTCTGGGATGAATCTCAAGACCTTATCAATGCTGTTCGCTCAGAGAAAGTTGCACTTATTGGTAGTTTTGCAGGACACATTGTCCACGATAAACAAATTTTTGAAGCACTCTCCCATCCTCTTACTCAGGCGTTCTTGACTCCTGAAGAAAACGAATTTGTTGCCGCCCATATACCACAAACTCGCTTCCTTGATGAAAGCGATGTAGATATCGCAGAAATTCGCGCCACTAAAGACCAGTGGATCATAAAGCCAACCGATGCCTATGGTGCTCAAGATGTGTTTGCTGGCATTGGCCAAACGCAAGAAGCATGGGATGCTCTTATTTCGCGGTTTGCAAATAACGCAAGCGGCTCACCCTTCTTGGTACAACGCTACATCAAGCCTTATCAAACACTCACCCTACCTCCCGATGCCACCATTCTCACTACGCCACCAGATCAAATAACTACCAACCCTCAGTGGTACAACAACTTGCAAGGACTCTATGTATACAACGGTGTATTTACCGGCGTTTTTTCACGCCTGGGCCCGCAACCAACTATTTCTAAAGACTGCGAAGGGATGACCGCTGCTACTATCCATGTATACGACTAGCACTAAAATATAGCCACGCCCACAATAAGCAACACCCTCAAAGATACGGGAGGACTCATTATGACGAGCAAGAAAAAAACAACCCAGCTCGATACGCTTTCTCCCTTTGCTAAAGGAGCACTTTCCGTCACTACGTATTTTTCGCTTCTTTGTACACTCTTTCTTTGCGGGCTCATGATTTGTTTTCTTCCCATAACAACACAAGTTGTTGGGCACACGTTTGGGTCATGGGATTCCGCACAATACTCCGAAGAAGAAATGGCCACCATTGCATCTGCTGCGCGCAACTTTGCTTTTGATTCTTCTGACGATGGGGCTCACCTCAATGAAACCATTTGGGAAGTATTTTCACGCTATCAACCACAACTTGCACAAAGCATCGCTGAACATGCCCCTATCACAACCGTAGAATCCCTATCTCCTGCTTTTGCTTATGCTCAAAGCACTGAAGGAGTTTCCAATAGGATGCTTCAGAGCTATTTATTTGACGAAAACGCAGAAATGCATTTGGCAGACTGTACTCGCCTCTTTGACTTTGCTCGTATTTTCTTTACGATCACCTTCCTGATTGCACTTGTCTGCTCGCTTATTCTTCACAAACATCACTGCTTGCGCCATCTTAGTATGGCTTTTATAGCTGGATCAGCCACTATTTTGGCAATCATGGGAGTACTTCTTCTCTGGTTTTTATTTGATTTCGATGGACTCTTTAGTCTTTTCCATCAGCTTTTCTTTGATCCCAATACCTGGCGCTTCCCTATTGATTCACTTTTGATCAGTCTCTTCCCTATGTCTTTCTGGTCCACTATGGTGGGTATCTGGGTTGCAGGGACTCTAGTCGCTTCAGTAATCATTTTAGGAATAGGATTACATTTCCAAAAGTTGTCTACTAATTCTGCAACTATGCAATCGAAAAAATAATACGATCAAATTCAAGTGGGTTCACAAAAGGGAATCCCTCACTAGCTTGACTATATACTATGTAATATATAGTATACTGCATTGGGAGGTATAATGGATGCTCAAATGAAACGCGGATTCTTAGATGCATGTGTGCTAGCCACTATGACAAACAGGGAATCTTATGGCTATCAGATCATTAAGGACCTTCCGAAGATGTTGGAGATCAGTGAGTCTACTCTATACCCTATCCTCAAACGACTGGAAGCAAAGAAGTTCATCCAGGTCCGTAAGGCCGAATACAACGGGCGCTTACGCAAGTATTATTCGCTAACACCCCTTGGTCATGCAGAGCTAGTCAACTTTGTGGCTGATAAGCAAGATGTACTTAATATCTTTCATTTCATAGAGGAATCCATTGACGAGGCAGCGTCTTTAATCCCTCATAATGAATCCCTAATAACGAGCGGAGTGCAACAATGACTGCACAAGAATACCTTACAGAACTCAAACGGCTGCTATATCCCCTATCCGACGATGAGCGCAAGGAAGCAGTGGCTTTCTACTATGAATCCATTGCTGATCGTATTGATGAGGGTCTGACCGAAGAAGAAGCGGTTGCAAAAAAACTCCGAATCTTGCACAACCCTCATTCTGGACACATCTCAAGCACGGTCACCTTACTCCCTTTGAATGGGTTGGCGTAGTCTTTAGCTCTGTTATCTGGCTACCACTCGCAATAAGTGTCGCTGCAATCTTCTTTTCTTTATATCTATGCATATGGGCACTCATCGCATGTATTTGGATTATAGGTACAGCTCTAGTAGTGGCAGCTCCAGCAAGTATAGTGCTCATCCTGTTGGGTGTACAAATTGGTAATATCCCCTACGCACTTGTAAATGCAGGCTATGGCTTAGTAGCTTTCGGCGGTGGCATGTGGATTTTGCGAGGAGGATTGCTAGCAACAAAATGGTTTTTACGAGAGCATTATAAAGTTGCCTGCGCACTCAAAAAAACAACCTACACACCCAAGACACCTACTCTAGCGACAGAGCGTTCAGGGACAGCTACTTTTTTCATGATATGTCTTATTCTGATAGGAGCAGGTTTTGCAAGCGTACTTGCAGGGTATACTTTTTCTGGATTCAACTGGCAGGTTTTTCTCACTTCAATCAATTGGGATGGAACTCTCTATGTCGGTGGCACCCAAATAGATAATCCCAAACGATTTTTCTTTACCTGTTCTTTATCTTCTTTTCCAAACACACAACCAGCACTAATACTCTAAACGGGTCTGGCGCTTTCTAAAGATTTTCGCAATATTTGGCGGCATCTCCTCTTCAGGCATGTCCCGCGGCACATCATAGGTATTGACCGCAAAGATGACTGCCTGAAACGGTTGGCTTCATGAGCCGTGGCATCAGTTTCGAGCCGCTGCTGGGCAAAGTTGCTGACCTGCTGAAATAGCCTCTTCCAGCCTCAGAAGGCCACCGTTAGAGCAAAGGGGCAAGTTCGCGCTTGCAGCGCTTCACGCCTTGAGCGACAAAGATATCCCTTCCAATAAGTCCTATGATGAGCGGCACCCACCAAATCGGCAGCTCGATAGAGGGGAGAACGAACATCGCAAAGGTTATGACCGCGCAGATCGCCAAAAAGATGCGTCCTCTCGTAAGCGCCTTATCAAGGATTCCCTTCGCAACGAGCCTGATATCGTGATTGGGAGAGAGATGATCTTCGCACACTTGATACGGCGAAAGCTCTGTGAGTACTTCAAGGTTGTAGGTCAGATAGCTCGGAGCCTTACTTACCCTGATCGATCGCATGATCAACCACGTTGCTACTGAGAGAAGCAAGAATGAACATCCATCAAGAACGTTGCAAAGTGGGCTCGCATTCCCATTGAAGATGGATGAGATCCCATGAAAACCTGAAGAATGGGAGAAATATTGCGAGCTGGCATAAAGGGCAGCTCCACCCGCAATGAATACGGCTGCGGCAGCCATCATACGTCGCCCCGCTTTGCCCGCCTTGGCAAGTTCGCTTTTGTCTGCCTTTCCTGGCAAGAAGGGATGCACCTCTCTGAACGCTCTTTTTTGCTTATCTGCATAATGAAGAAAGTAAAGGCCACAACAGAGAACGATCACAAACAGGAGCATCGCGAAGACGTGCGTTTGAGCATAGTCGGTTTCAATGAGTTCTTTCGAAAGGAGCTTCACAAGCCCATCGAGTATTTGGCTCAGCACCTGGCCATCGCTTCCGAAGTTAAAAGGAACAAGTGCGCCGAAATGGAGAAGGGCAAACGAAAGTGCTACAAGTGCCCCGCCCAACGGAGCATAGAAAGCCTGGGAGCGCTGAAATGCTTCAAAGGAACACTGCTCCTTTGCTTCGTCTGCTTGTTTGCGAAAATCTTGCTCTAGCCTATCAGCATCGCCATCTGCTTTCATTGTCTTACCCTTCATGCATGGAGACAAAACACCACCTTCTACCAAAGTAATACAGATTTTGCGTTGCGATGAGTCCTATATAGTTTTGTTATAAAACTTTTATGCGAGCTTTGCTCCTACCATTTGAGCAGCAGTCGCTTTATCAAAATTACCGCCTGTTCGAGCGGTCAATGCTTTCATAACGCTACCCATATCCTTTTTCGATGAAGCGCCTGTTTCAGCAATCACCTCGTCAACCAATTGCGCAAGCGCATCTCCAGAAAGCTGCTCAGGTAAATATGACTCCAAGATAGCAACTTGCTCAGTTAGTTTTTCAGTGCGAAGCGCATCATTGCCTGCCTTAATCGAACCCTCAAGCGTCTCTTTTGTCTGCTTAATAGTACGTTTGAGCATATCATTGACATCTTGCTCCGTAATTTCTCGGCGCTCATTAACTTCGATGTTTTTAAGCTCAGTTTTCACCATACGCAAAATATCACGACGATTAGCATCCTTATTGCGCATTGCTTGCTTAATTTGTTCATCTAACTCTACATAATTCATATCTATATGCTCCTTATAATGCACTCAATAGGTCTTACCCTTTTTCAAAAAATACGGTGATACCTTAACACGTTCACGGAATGCGTGCGTAAATTCGCCCAATCTTTTAACACAACAAATCGTCCAACGAATACGATAGCTCTAACATTTTTACTATCTATCAGAGGTGGGAGTTTTGTTTGATAACGAGAAAGGAAAGAGGTTACCCACGTGGATCTAGCTGAGAAATGGTATTTGTTTTTTAATAAACCAGCGCCCAATATGGTTTTGCGCATAATAATTATGACCTTTGGTATGGCATGGATGGCATTCGCTATCGCCCTTACGCGTTCTACTGGTTTAGGCACCTCTCCCATTTCTTGTGTCCCAACCACTCTTTCTTTCATTAATGGTTGGTCTTTAGGCACCTGGTCTTTTATTATCAATCTCCTATTTATCGCCTCGCAGGCTCTTCTTCTGCGCCGTGATTACAAACCTATTCAATTACTTCAGATCCCTATTGTTTTTGTTTTTTCGGTCATGATTGACCTTTTTGTTCCACTCACAGAGTTGCTCCCTATGCCTAATTACTTCATACAGCTCTGTTGGAATACAGCAGGATGCGTATTTATCGCCTTTGGCGTCTTTCTTACCGTCAAAGCTAGCTTGATCACCTTGCCAGGTGAAGGTATTACCTTAGCAATCACCAAAGTAACAAAAAAGCCTTTTCCTAAAGTTAAGCTTACCTTTGATTTTAGTAACGTTATTCTTGCTGTTGCCCTGTCTCTTATCTTTATGGGTGGCCTATACGGCGTTCGCGAAGGAACCCTTATCTCAGCTTGCGCTGGTGTAGTTGTTGGTTTTTTCAATAGACTTATGCCCCGCTTTGAGCGCTTTTGTCCTATCGAGGGGCACATTACGCTCACTTCTGCTGGTATTGCATCTCCCGACAAAACCAACCAAGCAACTGAAACCAATCAAACTACCACGCAAGATCATCCAAAAGTTTCCGCAGGTGCCTATCATGCAGGTCGCAAGGTCTCATCGCCTGCTCAATCTATGAATACAGCTTCGAGAAATACCAAGCAAAGCATATTGCCTAGTGGCGATGGGGTTACCGCCAATGCAGCCACAAATGCGGTCACAACAAAACCGCTTGTTATTACCGTGTCGCGCGAATACGGATCAGGTGGGCGCCTCATTGGCCATGCGCTGGGAAAAATTCTCGATATCCCAGTCTACGATGAGTTACTCATTGAAATGACTGCAAAAGAAACAGGTATGACCCCTGAATACGTCAAGACACACGGCGAATCCGTACGCCGCGGTATCTTCTATAGTCTCTATATGCAAAATTACGAATATATCGGCGAGCAACCTTCAGAATTCGACACGCTTTATTTAGGTCAAGCAAACACTATTACCAAACTCGCTGACCAAGGAAGCTGCGTTATTGTGGGACGCAATGCTAATGCTATCCTCGCACGACGCCCTAACGTCTTTAACGTCTATATTCATGCACCTCTGCAAGTACGTCTTGAGCGCGTTATGGAACGCAACAACCTTGATCGCAATGCCGCCCTTGAACGCATCGATCGTATTGACAAAGAGCGCGCTGCTCACACTCGTCTCTATACAGGACAAACCTGGGGCGATGTTGATAACTATCACTTAGCACTCGACTCGTCTCTTGCCCCCATCGAGGGCATTGCACAAATGATTGCACGCATTGCTACACGTGCACCAATTGTCCCTACAGCAACAAAAGACAATCTCGAAGCACGCTAGATTCCGTTTTGTTTTACACTGTAGGTTAGTTTTTAACACAAATAATATCCATGCCTCCTATCACGGTATACATCCCTATGCCGTATCCGCAAGGTTTGAAAGGATTACCATGACTGATCAGCGACCCGTGCGTGTCCGTTTTGCCCCATCGCCAACAGGAGAACTTCATATTGGTGGAGCGCGTACCGCTATTTATAACTGGGCTTTTGCACGTGCAAATAACGGTACGTTTGTTTTACGTATTGAAGACACTGACCCTGAGCGCTCAACAGAAGCCAATAAGCAGATTATTTTGCGTGCTCTTCATTGGCTTGGCCTTGATTGGGACGAAGGACCAGAAGTAGGTGGCGATTTTGGGCCTTACCTTCAGACTGAACGCTTTGATACCTACACTGCTGCTCTTGAGATTCTTAAAGAAAAAGGAGCAGTCTATCCTTGTTTTTGTACAAAAGAAGAACTGGATGCTAAACGTGAAGCAGCCAACGCAACAGAAGGCGGCTATGCAGGCTATGATCGCACCTGCCGCGCCCTTGATCCCGCTGAGGCACAAAGGCGCATTGATGCCGGAGAGCCTCACGTATGGCGCCTAAAGGTTCCTCTTGATCATGGTCCTATTGAATTTAACGATGCGGTTTATGGTCCTATGAGCTTTCCCGCAGACGTTATGGATGACATGATCATCGTACGCACTGACGGCACCCCAACCTATAATTTTGCTGTTGTCTGCGACGATGCAAATATGCAGATTACGCACGTTATCCGTGGCGATGACCATCTGTCAAACACCCCTCGTCAAATCCTCATCTACGAAGCTCTCGGCTACCCTATTCCGGTATTTGCTCACCTTTCAATGATTTTAGGACCAGACGGCAAGAAGCTCTCTAAACGCAGAAATGCTACAAGTGTTGAGCAGTACAAGGAAATGGGTTACTTGCCTGATGCGCTCATCAACTTCTTGGCATTGCTTGGGTGGTCACTTGATGGTGAAACCACCATTATTCCCCCTGAGGTTCTTGCGGGCGAGTTTAGCCTTGATCGCATCACCAAAAAGGATGCTATTTTTGACGAGCAAAAGCTCGATTGGATGAATGCTGAATACATCAAAATGCTCGAACCTGACGCTTGGGTTGATGTAGTTACCCCCTTCCTCATTGAAGCAGGTCTTACCACTCAAGAAGCAATTGATGCTGACCGTGCATGGTACGCCGCACTCTATCCGCTCGTTGCAGAGCGCATGAAGCGCTTAACGGAAGCACCTGAAAAACTTGCGTTCCTCTTTGATGGTCCAGTCGTTCATTTAGATGAAAAAAGCGTTCAAAAGAATCTCTTAAAAGAAGGCTGCCGTGCAGAAGAGGTGCTTCGCGCTGTTCGCGACATTCTCGCAGACACCTCAATTGAGTGGGCATGTGATCCTCTGCAAGATCGTTGCTATGAATTGACGGAAAAACTTGAACTTAAGCCAAAGCTTGTCTTTCAGCCTATTCGCGTTGCAGTTACCGGCTCGCAGGTTTCTCCTCCGCTCTTCGAGTCCATTGAGCTCATGAAACGCAAAGATGTCCTTGCGCGCCTTGATTACACCTTGTCTACCGTATTTGGTGCATAAGGCATCACTACCAAAAAAGGAAACCTATGACAAACCAGGAACCTCAAAACAATCTTTCTCTCACCTCAGAGGAGGAGTTTGTCTATGAGGTTCCTTCTGTTTCTGAACCAGAAATCGCTCCTCACATTGAGCGCAATCCCGTAGGCGTTGTTGCGAGCTATTGCACCCGTAAAGCGGGAACGGATTGCAAACGCTGCCTGTCAGTATGTGCGCACCAAGCTCTCTCAATTGGACCCAACAACACTCCCCATTTAGATGAAGAAACATGTACGCGCTGTGGTCTTTGTCAAGGTGTATGTGATGCTTTCTGCACCACCCGCATTACGTATGAGGATCTCCTTAAACACGTGCGCACTTTAAGCGCCCACAATACGCCGGTGTATTTCACGTGCGCAGAACACGTCTCTGTTGGAGAAACACCAGCGTATAATGTTGTCGTTCTCCCCTGTATTGGCGCGCTTCCTCCCGAGTTTTGGGCAATCTGTCTGCGCGAGGGAATCCATCTTATCTTACATATTGATTTTGAGTTTTGTGAAACCTGTTTTGATGCCGGCTCTCAAGCCGCAACACTTTTTTCTTCTGGACTCGAACTTGCCCAGCAATGGAGTGGCAAAGAAATCCAAACCGAATCCAGCTATCCCCTTGAAGGTACTATCTGGGATACGCTTTTAGAAAGCGATGGGACAGATAGACGCGGCACCCTTGCCTCAATGACATCAAGTGGTATTGATATTGCAACGGGTGATTATCGTCGTCGCAATTCTCAATCAGCTGTGCGTGAATATGAAGAAAAGCGTGAACGCATGCGCGCACGCGGTTATCTCAATACAGATTCTGCCTTGATGTTTAGTGCAGCCGCTGGCGAAAGTGTGCGCAAACTTGAGCGCCCTCGTTTAAAAGCTCTTGTTGAAAGTATTGAAGCACATCCCGAGGGTGCTACGCGTATTACTCGTTGGTTTGCTATCACCAATCCTCAAGCATGCACCTCTTGTGAAGCGTGCATACGGCAATGTCCCACGAGTGCGCGGTATCGTGATAACGAACATGATTTTACGCTCACCGACCCCAAAAAATGTATTGCGTGTGGCGCTTGTATGCTTACCTGCGAACAAGACGCTATCGACTACATTGAGGGCAATGCCGCTTGGTTTTTGAATGAATAGACAAATAAGTACAGGATTAGGACGTTACTATCATGTTTGACGAACACGCCTCATTAGAAGATTTACAAGCTTATTTTGGACAGGATACGTTTGCAAGCAATGCAGGATGCATCATTGTAGAAGCTCGTCCTTATCATGCAGTATGCGAGATGGCTATTGAACCTCATATCCTCAATGCACGCGGCACCGTTATGGGTGGTGCACTTTTTACCCTTGCCGACTTTACCATGGCCGTTGCTGCCAATCTTGACAATCGTCCTACCGTTTCTGTTGATTGTGCAATCAGGTTTCTCTCCTCTTCCAAAGGAACTAAACTAATTGCAACCTGCGATCTTGATAAAGATGGAAAATCACTTGCGTTTTATACCGTAACCATCGTTGATGATTTAGGCAAAAAGATTGCCTCGTTTACGGCAACCGCAAGTCATATATAAGAGGGGATTTACAAGCCATGACTGAACAACAACCACCTATTCCACCAGCTCCCCAACAACCTAACGGCTTCATGCCACCTGCACCCGTACCGCCTGCGCCCGTTCCGCCAGCTCCACAGCCGCAACAACCCTACGGACAACAACCGCATGGACAGCAACCGCCATACAATCAAGACCCCTATGGTCAGCAACCCTACCCGCAACAACCCTATGGCCAACAACCACCGTATGGCCAGCCGCAACAACCTTATACCCAACAGCCCTACGGTCAGCCGCAGCCGCCCTATGGGCAACCACCCATTCCACCAGCTCCAATACCTCCCCAACCACAACGTTCCAACAATGGCTGTCTCGTTGCCACTATTATTGTTGCCATTGTTGCTGTCGTAATCACTCTGGGCGGTTGCGTTGCCTGTAGCGTTATGGGTGCTGCTTTCCTTGATGACACAGACACCGCACCAATCACCGAACGCTTAGATGCCGATGATCAAAATATATCGCAAGAAGATCTCAATGCTGATGTTATTGACTTTTTCAATATTGATGCGAATCCCACTAAGCCCCTTACCGCGCAGAATTTAGAAGCTATCCAGAAGAAGTTCGATGAGCTCGATCTAGGATCTAAAGAAGCAAAAGGATCTATCAAGCCTGGTGTTTACACCGTGGGCGAAAACCTTGATGCAGGAAGCTACTGGATTTATGGCAACGATGCAACGCTGTCATATTACTTCATGCTTGAGGCGCTCGATACAGACAAGGCCGTTGCTGATCGTACCTACAACGTGGACATCATCAACAACTATTATGGTCACAATATTGTCGATGTTGAAGCTGGCGATGTGCTTATCGTGGTAAACGAAAACGGCATGATCCCCTTGTCTGATATGAAAGAAAAATTTAGCGAGCCCTACCTACCGGGTGTGTATCGCGTAGGAACCGACATTCCCGCAGGCACCTACCACGTAAACCCCTACAAAGATGACAACTACTATGCTGTCTTTACTATGGATGATTGGGATCCTGAAGACCCCACTATTCTCGCTATGACGTTTGATGAGGAAGAGCTTGATACCGTAACCCTCAAAGAGGGTGAATACGTTGAACTCTTCAACGTCACCCTCACTACCGACAAGGCTCCTACCAAGCACGAGCATGTTGTCTAATTACGCCTTTTTCTTGTCAGCTTCTTCATCAAACAGACGTGCAATGTAGGCATAGATGGCGGTAAGCGTTGACCCATCGTCAGACTCACCTATTACCCGCAACGGCACGGTAAGCTTCTTTTTATCCTCAAGATAGCGACCACCACGGCGACGTAAACTCGAAGCAAACGAACGCGATACACTAATAGGATCGATGACCACCTTGCCACCCGTAACTGATATGGTTTTGATGCCATGCTGGTTAGCGAGCGCCTTTAAGCGCGCCTTGTCAAAAAGATTGATCGTAGCAGGAGGCATTTCTCCATGTTTGGCGATGAGCTCTTCTTGCAGCGCATCGACCACTTCAACTTCATCAGCTGAAGCAATCTTTCGGTAATAGAGCACGCGCTCATCAGTATCAGGTACATATTCTTCAGGGATATAGGTGTGATCAGGCACATTTACCACAATGTCAGAAAGTGCTGGCGGAAGCAGATTGTTGTCTTTAGTTGTTCCCTCGCGCGCCATATTGACCGCTTGAGCAAGCATCTGCGCAAACAGATCAAAACCGACCGCACTCATATTGCCTGATTGCTCTGCTCCTAGAATTGAACCAGCACCACGGATTTCAAGATCGCGCATGGCTACCCGCATACCACTTCCCAAGTCCGTGTTCTCATTGATAGCAGTAAGACGCGCCATAGCTTCTTCTGTTAAAGGAATGGAATCAGGGAACAAGAAGTAGGCATATGCTTGGGTCGATGAGCGACCAACACGTCCTTTGAGCTGATACATTTGCGCTAACCCTAAGCGCTGCGAATCCTCAATAATAAGGGTGTTGGTGTGCGGATTATCAATACCAGATTCAATGATGGTCGTTGCCACTAACACATCAATATCACCTGCAGAAAAGTCTTCCATCACGCGCTCAAGTTGATCCTTGGTCATTTTGCCATGCGCCACACCAACGCGCGCCTCAGCCGCTGCAGCCTGCACGCGTTTAACCGCCTCATCAATAGAGCGCACTCGATTAGAGACATAGTAGACTTGTCCCTTTCTATCAAGCTCACGTCTAATTGCATCAGAAACGATATCGGGGTCCCACTCCCCTACATGCACTGCTACCGGTCTGCGCTCATCAGGTGGCGTCATGATAAGCGACATGTCACGCACACCTGACAACCCCATCTGCATAGTACGCGGAATAGGAGTTGCTGAGAGTGTCAGCACATCAATTGACTCACGCATTGATTTGAGTTGTTCTTTGTGCGCAACACCAAAACGCTGTTCCTCATCAATGATCACAAGCCCTAAATCTTTGGGATTTACATCACGAGATAATAAGCGATGGGTTCCAATGAGTACATCAACCTTACCGTCAGAAAAATCAGCTAAGGTTTGCTTTTGCTGAGCAGGAGTCCTAAATCGCGAGAGTACATCAACGCGTACCTCAAAAGGATCAAAGCGCTCTTTAAACGTGATATAGTGTTGTTGCGCCAAAATAGTTGTTGGACACAAGACCATAACCTGTTTGTGGTCTTGTGTTGCCTTAAACGCTGCACGCAGTGCCACTTCCGTTTTGCCAAAACCCACATCGCCACACACAAGCCTATCCATAGGATCTGTCTCTTATACACATCTCCGAGCCCACGAGACAAGAGGCAA
>UQML01000043.1 GCA_900542265.1 uncultured Eggerthella sp.
ATCTACACCCTAGAGTTCGTCGGCAGCGTCAGATGTGTATAAGAGACAGGGCGATACCAACGTGGTGTTGTCAGTTTCTTGATCTTCGGAGAGCTGAATGGTGAACTCTTGAAAGCCTTGCGGGTCAACTTCGCGCATCGCAATCTCAGCGACGTGTGCTGCAGGGGGCTCTTCGCTACTTAGGCGCACGACAAACGCATCAAGCGCATCAGCCTCGGCTTCTGCGTGAATGATGACACCCTCAATGTCGTTCAAAATCCAACCCGTTACACCCATCTCGTGCGCCAGCCTAAACACAAAGGGGCGGTAACCCACCCCTTGTACTATGCCAGAAACGGTTATTTCAAGTGCTTCTGTACTCATACGGTATTCCTTATATTAGGTAGTCCTTACGTTCTGCATCCGTAAGTAGTTTTTCGTTATTTCGCGACCTTATCGCTGTTTCGCAACCCCTTTGCGCAACGCCTTGGCAAGCGCACGCAGCGTGATAGCGGAATTGTCAGGAAGATGGACATGCAAGCAGCGACGACCACGGTCAGAGAGAATAGAAAAGTCACCAAGCGCCTGTGCTTTTGCAAGCGCACCTAAGCTGTCAGCACGAGGGTCCTCAACTTCAATATCGCGCGTTTCCTCAGCCGATATCACTAAGAACACACCTTCATTAGGACCACCCTTGTGAAGCTGGCCGGTTGAATGTAAGTAGCGCGGACCAATTTCCAAACAGGACGCCACGCCATAGCGATCGGACAAACTGTGGCGCACTTCTTCCATGGCTTCACGACGTCCTTCTCCCGTAAAGGGCAAAAACGCGTTAATCGAGAAAAAGTCACCAGGCTTAATGGACTCAAGAAGCGCATTAATTGCTTCATCAAGCGTGTGCCTAAACATGTAGGGTTCAAGCGCCTTAGAAACATGAACTTCTACCTTGCCCACCGAAACGCCTTCGATACCCTCTTGGACAAACGTAGGATCAGGAGCCCCATCGGCAAGAATAGAAAGCACCTCCGTTTTTGCCACCTGAACGTCAGGCTGATCAAACGGGCACACTTTCATGAGATAGCCCACCATGGCAATGGCGTACTCCCACATCACAAAGTGCTCGGCCAAGTCATAGACCGTCTCAACGGTGAAGTCAAGCTGCGGGATAGCGGGATTAATGAACTCGAGGGACTTGTGGAAGTTCTCGCGCTCATCCCAAAGGTCAGTCTTGGTGTGATACACAATGACCGTTCTATCCCCCGGGTCATCAGAAAGCGTTAGGCTATCGACCTCAATGTTAGGCAAAATGCCCTGGCCTTCTTTACCCAAAGACTCAGCAACAAGCTGCTCAATCCACAGACCCAGAACACGACCGCGCTTTGGAGACAGGAACGAGAATTTATCGCGTCCACGCTGGAGGTTGTCATACAAAAAGGATGCCAAAACAATGGCAGGATTATCAATCGAATCACTTGCGCAGGCATTCTCCGCTACGCGTGCTCGATCCATCAGCGTCCCCAGGTTAATGCCCACGCATGCTGCGGGCACAAGACCAAAGACGGAAAGCGCCGAATAGCGTCCACCCACGGCAGGCTCACCGTTAAAGACCTTCATCCAGCCTTTGTCGTTTGCCTTCTTCTCAAGATCAGAACCCGGATCCGTGATAGCAATAAAGTGATCACCCAACTCGTCTTCGGAGAGCTGCGAGGCCAAGAACTTCTCGACCGCCTCGGTTACGAGCGAAGGCTCAATCGTGCCGCCTGATTTGGACGATTGAATGACAAGCGTCGTCCGCGGATCACATTCAGCCAAAATCGCGCGCATACGCACGGGGCTCACCGAGTCGAGCGTCTTAAAACTCACCTTGTTGGAATCAACTTTGTTGTACTTGGTGAGCGTCATGGGCGCTTGCGTCGATCCACCCTGCCCAATCAACAGCACCGTCTTAATGCCGCGCGCTTCCATCTCCTGAGCGAAGGATTCAATGTCGGCGATGGGGTACGGCGGATTCGTAGCAAGTTGCGTCCAACCCATGTAATTGCGAGCAAATTCTTCTGCATTATCAGAGAAGTTGTACAACGTTGCATCTTTTGCATGAATTCTGCTGGCAACGTTTTGAGCGATGAGTTCATCGGCTGAAGGATAGCGATTACTCTCTATGGTCTCAATCATAAACAATCCTTGATAGTCTCAATGACTTTACGTATACAACGTGAGGGGTAAAAAATCTATTCCCTTGGGTCTTTTTAGGTCTTTCCAGGTCTTTACCTATAAACGGATATTATAGCCCATCGCCCGTATGCAATCACGCAATAGCGTCACCAAACACAGGCGGTGACACATGGATCCCGTCAAGCGCCTGCTCGCAATCGCGCTTCAAACAAAAAGTCATATAGAGCGGCAAATACCATATCGTCTTTCCAGCTCTTTGTGCAGATGAAAGATTAGCTTCGCTCAATACAAGCGCATACGGGATTTCATAATCATCAGTTCCCAATAAGTTATTGAGAGCTACATGAAGCTTGTAATCTTTCCCTGATTTCACTTCAATAGGAATAACGTTTCCCTGTGGCGATTCAAACAGAAAATCAACTTCGCCCTTTCGATTATTGCGATAATAGTACAGACAAGGAACAAACGTATTGAGTTCTTGCGCAACGATATTTTCATATACAGCACCATAATTTGCCGATGGTGAGCCTTGCAATACATCCAAAGCGCTTGCTACAGGAAATTGCGAAATCAAAAGCCCCGTATCAGAATCATAAAGTTTAAATTTGCTTCTCTCCTTCGTACGAATCAAAGGTCTTTTTGGTTCTGACACGCAGTACGTTGGTAATGCAACAGCTGCGTCAATAAGCCATACAACTTCATCTTCATAACGCCCATAAGACGCATACTTCTGAAGATTTTTAAAAATAAACCGCTTATTCTCTTTATCAAGTTCACTCGGAATTCTGTCATACACTTCTCTAATTTTTGGCGATGAGGCTGACGTGGCATATTGAGAAATATCTTCCTTGTACTGTCTAACAATACTCAATTGCTGTTGCCGTACCTCATTGAGCGAGTAGTTTGAATCTAAGTATGTTTGAATTACTTGAGGCATTCCGCCAAACACAAGGTAGTCTCTAAAAAGCTGCACCAATTGATTGTGGAGACCTTCATCGAGAGGTGTTTTTTGTTTATAGGCTTCATAGACAGTATCGAGAAGACTCTCTGGTACACCTAAAGCCCAGGCAAATTCTTCAAAATCAAGCGGGTACATATCCTCTATTTGCACATAGCCAACCGGAAAAGAACGAAATCCTTTTAATTCTGTACCAAGCATTGATCCTGACGCAACAAGACTAAATTGACCATCTTCTACAAGATATTTCACTTGCGTAATGACATCAGGTGCTTTTTGTATTTCATCAAAAAACAGTAGCGTGTTTTTTGTAATACTTTTTTCTCGTAGAAGAGATAGACGTTCTATTACCTCTTTAGCATTATGAGCACCCACAATAAGCTCTCGTGCATTTTCATCACGCAAAAAATCTACCTCGACAAGGTCTTGATATTCATTGCGAGCAAACTCTCTTACCAGAAATGTTTTTCCTGTCTGCCTAGCTCCAAAGAGCATAAAGGCTTTAGCGGACTCACTCTGCTTCCATTCGAGTAGCTTCTTATACATTTTTCGCTTAAGCACAAATACTCCTAGAGTTTAAAGATGTATTACATACCACGAGAACTATAAGGCCTTCTTTTAGTTCAGCATAACGCTAATACCTTCGTTTTAGTTCATTAATGCTATTAAAACAGAAAGATTTCAGTGTTTCTTGCTAATAACACAGAAACTTTTTGTTCATTTATGCTATTAACACAGAAAAAAATCTGCTGTTTTTACTAAAAACACAGAATTCCGGGATCCTCCGTTAGCAATCTAATAGCCACTCACGTATTCCCATGATCTTTACGCCTGATGGTGTAACTCCTCTCCGCCATTCATCCAAAGTAAGAATTGTTTTAGGAAACGAGTCCTTAATTGCTTCCAACGGAGCAATCTCGCGTTTATAAACCCCTTCATCAAGAAGCGATGTGGTGATTTGGAAGTATTCTTTACTTCCTCCACGTTTTGCAACAAAATCGATTTCCGCTTCTTTCATAACTCCAACAAACACTGCATATCCCCTGCGTTTCAGTTCCATGAATACAATGTTTTCGAGCTGGAAACCAAGATCAGCACCAGAGAATCCATTGGGAAGATTTCTAAATCCAGTATCTACAGGATAAATCTTCTTCATTGGTCTCAATACTTGTTTACCTAACAAGCCCTCTTGGTCACAAGAATAGAGAGCAAATGCTTTCTCTAATGCTGTTAAGTAATTATCGATGGTCTCAGACTTTACTTTTCTTCCCATGCTAGTAAGAGAATCAGAGATTTTCTTACTAGAAAACAATGAGCCAGATGTTGAGCAGACGTATTTAATAAGCTTTACAAGGAGGTCATAATCACTAATACGCGCGCGTCGTGCAACATCGTTCATGATTACCGCGTCAAAAAGAGTAGCCAGCTCATCTCGTTTTTCCTGATCTTGCGAAAAGGATAATTCGAATAGCCCTGGCATACCCCCATAAGTTAGAAACGTACGAAGCAATTCATTTTCATCTGTTGGATAATCATCGGATAACTTTGCAAATCCCTTGTATTCAAGAAAAGACAGCGGATAAACTTCGATTTGCTCATACCTACCAGCTAAAAATGTTGAAAGATCCGAGGATAGGACATAAGCGTTTGAGCCAGTTATAAAAACGTCTACGCCAGTTTTCGTATGAAGCTGCCTAACTACTTTTTCCCAAGAGGTAACCTCTTGGATTTCATCCAAAAAAACACGGAAAGGATAATCAGGATTCGAAACAGCCATAGCTTGAAAAAGTTCAGACAGAAGCCACTCAGCATCAGGATTGATAGGCATCCCGAATTGATCAAATTTTCTATAAAAGATATTCTGCGCTGGAAAGCCCTCACCAAGCATACGCTTGGTGAGCATATGCAGTAAGGTAGATTTCCCGCAACGTCGAATCCCCGTAAGTACCTTTACGTTCGAAGTGCCAACGCTCTTATCAAGCTTCTTATCATAGAGAGGACGGGGTACAGAATTCGAATTTATCATGCTGCTATCCTTCTTATAATTTCCTTTCCAGCGGAAATTATAATTCAGAATTGTAAAGTTTTCCACTGCAACGGAAATTCCTAACATTTTCAGCAAAGTTTTCCGCTGCATCGGAAATTCCAGCTCTCAACCTCGAGACTCAAATCTCAAACTTGAGTCTCGAGCATAAAACCTGGAGCCCGAAACAAGCGAGCTACACCAAAAGCCATCCGCCTTCAGCATAAAGGACTTGGCCCGTAACATAGTCAGCCGCATCGCTTGCTAAAAAGAGTACACAATTGGCGATATCATCCTTCGTCGCACGACGTCCCAAAGGCAACTTCTCGCACAAAGCACGTTCGCGCTCAGGATCAGCGTAGAGCGCAGCATTCATATCGGTCGGAGTCGATCCCGGACCAACCGCATTCACACGAATCCCATCAGGGCCCAACGCGCGTGCAAGCGTCTTGGTAAGCGTCACGACACTCGCCTTAGAAATGTTGTAGAGCAGATTGTTGGGAATATATGTCACGCTCGAAACCGATGCCATATTCACAATCGCGCCCGGCGTCTGCTGCCGCTGATGATAGCCGGCAAACCATTGCGCGCAAAAAAGCATTCCTCTCACGTTGGTATTCATCACCTGGTCATAACGCTCCGGCGTGATCTCGGACAAATCCTCACTCGTCATAATGCCTGCGTTATTAATTAATATGTCGATGTGGTCGTAGAGCTCTGCAACACGTTCAAAGAAAAGCGGAATGGCATCGGTATCATCAAGATCAAGGGCAAAGGCATGCACGGTTGGTGCAAGTTCAGGTGAACCTTCCCATGCAGAGAGGAGTTCTGCTTCAAGCTCATCGAGTCTCTCAGAAGACTTACGACAGACCACCACATGTGCACCTGCTTGCACAAAGCGTTGGGCGATGCGTTTTCCAATACCGCGGCCACCGCCCGTTACCACTACTACCTTTTCTGTAAAATCGTAGGTGATCATTTTCCCTCGATCTCCTTCTCTTGCTTATTCACATCTATCCAAATACTGCCGAAAGTTCACGCCCATCATTTGAGAGAGTACTCATATTGCAAACTTTTCTTTTCTCTCTCTAGAAAACCTTTCTCGTATAATTGTTTAAGATGCTTCTGCGCCATGCGCTCTGAAATGTTCAGTTTTTTGACAACATCTTGAGACGAAATAATCTGATCACGATCAGCAAATAATGCAAGGATATCTCGTTTCTCCTTACTAAGTGAAGCAGGGGTATCAATAATTTGCACTTTTTCATTTTCAACCCCTGCCGTATTAGCACTATCTGCACGAGATACTGGAATAGTATTCTTATCGGACATAAGAATTGGCAGATGAAGAACAACCGATGCCGGAGCGTGCGTCTCTACATAAGAAGGCTCAACATTGAAGCAATCTTCCCATGTAGACCATATTTTTTGAATTCCACTTCCCGCACGATCACTAACCCCAATAAGCGAGAACAATCTCATCAAAGTTGGATTACGTGCTTCAGAAAAGCCACCTGCAATAGCAACCTGCCTATCAACTAAAAAAGAACCCGGATTGGAAACTTCAATTTCTAATGGTTTGATTAAAACACGAATCGAAGCTGTTGTTCCATAGTATGCATGGATCAAGGCGTTTGCGATGACCTCATTCAATGCTTCTGCTAAAACACTAGTTTCAAGATGCTGAACGCCAGCTTCATCGATTGTGAACGGAGTTTTAAAATAGCGCAATAGCTTGTCGGTAACCATAAAGTAAAAATCAAGAAGATTCCCACTCCAGTCACCACTCTGGGAAACAATTCGATCATCCCAGCGCGTTACTCCACTTGTTTCTTCTCTGTAATCAAGTAAATAATGCGGGAAATAATTTGTAATTTCATACTCTAACCCAAAGGCAAGCAATCCCGCCTGAGTAGCATATAGGTTTCCGTCATACCCCTTTGCTAGCGCACCAATAAAATAGAGAAAGTCTTCATCCGATTTGGATATCCAAGGATTTTGAGGCTTTCTTGAAGCAAATAAATTCCGATAATGTTTAATAGTAGACGGACTAAAGGCATCAATAGTGAAACCTTCTAATGGCTTCCTATCGGCATGAGGAACCCCATCATATTGCATAAGCGTGATATCTTGCTCGCTCGCTTTATAGTCTCCTGTACCACGTCGAACCCAACTTACCCATTTGTTCTTTTTGTCATAAACGCTAACAGGTTTATCCCCACGTTCTGCACGAGGGACTGAAATAACAACAATTTCCTTTCCCTCCTTTTCAATTGTGTACACTCCATCCTTGAGCATGATATCTCTGCTCACTTCTTGAGGATTGCGAACTTTATTCCAAAATGCAGTGATAATCGACTGTGAATCCATAACCCCTGTAATTGAAAAAGATTGATCTTTTCCATCTCCAGAAATACCTAAGAATATTTCTCCACCTTCAGTGTTCGCAAACGCACTATAGGTTTCCCATACATCTTTCGGCAATTCAAAAGACGCTTCTTTAAACTCAACACACTGGCTTTCATGAGCCTCTGTTATATCTACCGTATCGAGATAGTTCATCATTCCCCTTACGGAATCGCAAATAAACAAGCTGATTACATACATAATCAACTTTTCCTCTTGTATTATTATACAATCGCATATTCGTCGAATGGTTCGTTACCTATTCGGGTGTTCGCTCGCTCGTTCGCGTATTCGTCAAATGGTTCGTTTGCCTATTCGGGTGTTCGCTCGCTCGTTCGCGTATTCGTCAAATGGTTCGTTACCTATTCGGGTGTTCGCTCGCTCGTTCGTTTCTGTAGACGTTGTGGCCTCATTGCTTCGTTCCATGCTTAGGCAAGAATCATGGCCACCACCGGTTGCCCCTACTACCTTTTCAGTAAAATCGTAGGTGATCATTTCCCCTCGATCTTCTCTCTTTTCTCAGGCAAGCACTATCGTCTCATTTGATAATGCGTAGATCTTCCTGCCCCAATTTGCTCAATACGCTTCTTTTCAATAAGCGACCTCAAAAGCTTTAGTGTTTTATCTTTTCCAAAACCCAAAGTTGCTGCAATGTCTTTGCTGGTAGAAGATCCCTTGCGTTTTATCACATCGACTACGCTTGATTCATCGACGCTTAGCAATATCTGCGAATCTATTACGGGAAGAACAACACGAACTGCATTATCTGTCACAACAAAATCTGGAATAACTTCATACGGCTCATATACTGCTTTGATTCTTCTAATACCAGTACCGAAGTTCTCGATCAGATTCAGCCTAAAAAAAAGACTGCCGATGACGGGATTACGCATTAAAGATATTTGCCCATCGAGATAGTCAGCAATAGAAACACCGTTTGGTAACCCACCTGGTGAAGTCACCTCAATGCGATCCTCATACATTTCAATTCGTACCCGTGATTTAACATCCCATCTTCTGTGGACAAGCGCGTTTGCTATTGTCTCTCGAAATGCTTCCTCTGGGATTCTCATATGCACAACGCGGGCATATCCCTCAATAACCTCATAGCAGTAGTAACGCTCGAACATAGCAAGTGCACGAGAATACATCTTGAGCACTGAGATTTGATCATGCGTCTCTCTATCTAATATTTCATTAATACTTTTTCCGAATCTCGCTAAATCGACGCCTAAATAGATATTTACATCTGAGACAATTGCACCAGCGTTTGTATATTCGTCTTTTTTTGTAAGTAATCCTAATGTTTTAAGGATGTCATTAGTAACATCGGTCACTTGGAGAGCTTCTTTTAACCATTCTTTCAAAACATTAAATTCTAAGATCTCTTGGGTAGTAATCAGTTCGTCATAGCAGAGGTTTTCCCCTTCCATTATTAAACGATGGAATTCGTTTATGTCCACTTCAACAGTCGCAGCATCATTTCTTTTATAAGCTTTATTCTTATAAAGATAGGGCTTATTTATTCCTTCAGAAACATGCAAAGTTAATACATTGGTATTCTCATCTAAATCTATCTGATATTCTGGTCTTGGTTTGATGCTATCGTTGATGCTGTTTTCTATAACTAACGCAGCTTGTTCAGGATTATTGATCCCTACAATTGCGCCATCATCGGTAACCCCAAATACAATACCTCCACCTTCATAATTAGCATATGCGCTAACTGTTTTAAGAAATGTATTAGTGACAGCTTGCTTCAATTCTCTATCTTTGTTTTCGCGCCCAACCATTAACACTCTCTTCTGTTTATATGGTCTTAATCGTGCTAATAAAACGACACAAAACCGACGATTCTATTTTTCGTCGGCATTTTTGCCGTTATTATACCGACGATTATATTATTCGTCGGCTTTTCGTCTGATTATAAGTCCGATTAGTCTTTCTGTGCAAGGATATATTCAGATAGTAATTATGCTTATTCTGATTTAAGCAAAATCAATACTAGCTTTCGCGCAACACGAAATTCTTCGCCGAAGCTTTGTATCTGTTTCGCGAAAATTAATAGTTTTCGTCGAAGCTTTCGCGAACCAGTTGCTAGACGTAACGTTAAACTGGTATAGAGTCAACTTAAGGCTCTTCAACGATCTAAGAACTTTCGGCTGAACAGCCATACTCATCGAGCCATCCATAAAGAAGTGAGTCGTTTAATGTAATGAAGATTTCTAGTTCTTCAAACAACACCGCTGCTATAAGCGTCCAATCAGCACCTTTATAAACGTATGGCCTCCCTGAGAGCTCTATCGCGAAACTCGCCTTCATCAAGTTCTGATATTTCGAACACATCAACTCTTTTTCCTGAAAGACGAAACAAATCTTCAGCAACCCCAAATACATTTAATGGCCTAAAGCCTGGATTGCCTTCAAGAAGCAAATCGATATCAGAGTTTTCGTCAGCTTCGTTGCGAGCATAAGAACCAAAAAGGCTTGCTGAACGCATGTCGTATTTTTCAAGCAAAGGTATAACCATAGCGCGTATATCCTCTTTTTTCAAAACACCTGATGGACTCACTATGATCACCGCCTCCAAGCACATAACAAAACGTCATCATGCCCTATAAAAACAGACCTCTATCATCATGTCTATTTATATATACCAGTTTTATTCTAACTAAGAAAGACTTCAATGCTTTAAAACAAAACCGGAGAATCAACTCGAGACTCTCCGGTAATCTAAAAACTATTCAATTATGTAGTCATGCCGCTTATACAGTCACATTTACTCGCGCAGTAGTGTACCGACACACGAGCAGCCCAGCATCCCAGCGCACCAACACACCAGCACGCCAGTGCCCTAGCGCTTCAGCAAGCACCCTACTTCAGCAGCGGCGCATCTCCGTCAACATCAAGCGCTTCTTCAAAGTACTCTTTAACCGGTTGAGGACCGTAATCATGGAGTTCTTCCTTGTGCCAGCACTCAGTTTCAGGAAGACCCGGAATGCTTGCTGCCACAAACACAGGATCTTGACCTGCTTTGCGCTGTCTGGTGTAGTCGTCCAAAGCTTTGAGCGCCCACTTGCCCAACAATAAAATAGCAATCAAGTTGATGATAGCCATAAAGCCCATAAAGATATCAGCCAAGTTCCAAGCAAGATCAAAGCTGTTCAAGCATCCATACATGATGGCGGCAAGACAAGCAATGCGGAACACAAACAACAAAATAGGATTGTTCTTAATGAAACGCAAATTGCTCTCAGCGTAGAAGTAGTTGCCAATCAAGCTTGAGAAAGCAAATGCAAAGATAGCAAAGGTAATAAAGTGAATGCCAAATTCACCCACTGAATTGTTAACTGCCATTTGAACCAAAGGCATACCATTCAAAGCTTGAGCAGCTTCAGGATTCTGAACGTAGAAAATCAACACCATCATAGCTGAGCAGGTGCAGATCAAAAGCGTATCAATATAGACCGACAAGCTTTGTACAAGACCTTGCTTGCAAGGGTGAGAAACAGAAGCGGTAGCAGCAGCGTTTGGCGCAGAACCCATACCTGCTTCATTGGAGAACAAACCACGCTTAATACCCAACATAATTACCGAACCTGCAAAGCCACCCGCAATAGACTGAAAATCGAAGGCTGATTCAAAAATCAACGCAAATACTGCAGGAATCTCACCAATGTTTACTGCAGTAGTCCATACTGCCAAAGCAATATAGGCACATGCCATAACCGGCACGATGATGGAGGTGATAATAGAAATACGCTTAGCGCCACCAAAGATAACAAAGGCCGTAAAGACAATAGTTGCAATGCCAACACCAATAGCAGTGCCGTTGGTTGCATAATCAGGAATGTAATACTCAAGCGCTGAAGTCATGTTATAGGCCTGTAAGCCATTAAAGCCAAAAGCAAAACATAAGATCAAAGCAATAGCAAACACAATACCAAGCCAGCGTTTACCTAAGCCCTGCTGGATGTAGTATGCAGGACCACCGCGGAATTCCCCTTCTTCTCCGCGGATCTTCCAAATCTGCGCAAGCGTTGACTCAACAAAAGCCGATGCCGCGCCAATGATAGACATAAGCCACATCCAAAAAACAGCGCCCGGACCACCGGTTGCAATTGCGGTAGCAATACCTGCAATGTTGCCCGTACCAACACGCGATGCGGTAGAAACCATCAATGCCTGGAACGATGAGATAGAACGCTCACCATTAACATGCTTCTTCTCAACCAGCTGAGTAAACATGTCTTTGATGTAGCGAATCTGCACGAATTTAGTTTTGAACGAAAACCAAAGTCCTACAGCTACCAACAAGAACACCAAAATCCAGGTGTACATGAAACCGTCAATTTCACCGGTTACGGCAATTAACCAGTCATTGATTGAGGCTGCATCTCCCATAAACTCTCCTATCCTTCCTATCTACACTCCGATAGTTTTGTTGTAACTACCCAATTATATCAGTCTGCATTACATCCCTTTACCTGCTCGTACTTACTTTAATCTTTCTTTTGGCGATGGGACTTAACCTGAGAGAGCCCAGGCATAATGCCTGGGCTCTCTGTTGTCAGGATCTATCGGGCCGATCCGGACTACCAAAAGTATGTAAGAGAACTTTGTCCGTTAGCTTATGTATTTGCTTATAAGCTTTTAGCGTTTTTGCGCTTTCTTAGTTCTCCTTACGACGACGAGCAAGTACAAGTACAAGACCACTTAAGAGTGCGATTAATGCAATGCCACCTGCAATTGGAGCAGTCATATCGCCAGTCTTAGAAGACTTAGACTTCTCGGACTTATCATTCTTATCCTTGCTGTTGTCAGCTGGATTGTCGGGGCTAGGATTATCAGAGTTGCTGTTTTGCTTAGCTAATTCAGCATCCACCCATTTCCAGTAGAACTCGTCGCCATAGTTGCGATCAATGTTCTCGTCAGGAATGCCGTCGCCATTAGTGTCGACATTGATGGTTGGGGTTGGCTTAGTACCTGGCTTAACAGGGTCAGGAGTACCGTCACCGTCTTCATCAACAATGTTAATGTCAGGAGTACCGTCACCATCAACGTCAACGTTTACGTCTGGCTTACCATCACCATCAGTGTCAACGTCCGTATCAGGAACACCATCACCATCATTGTCTTCATTTAGATCTGGTTTACCGTCACCATCGGTATCGATGTCTGTATCTGGCTTACCGTCACCAGTCGTATCTTTGTTGATATCTGGCTTACCGTCACCATCGGTATCAACATTAACGTTAGGCTTCTTAGGATCTTTTGGATCTACAGGATCTGGCTTGCCATCACCATCTTCATCAACGATGTTGATGTCTGGCTTACCGTCACCATCAGTGTCAATATTTACGTCTGGCTCACCATCACCATCAGTATCAACATTTACGACAGGCTTATCCTTGTCAGGATCTACAGGGACAGGATTGCCGTTTTCATCCTTCTTAGGAGGAACAATGTTGATGTCAGGTTCACCGTCACCATCTTTATCAATGTTGATATCTGGCTTAC
>UQML01000044.1 GCA_900542265.1 uncultured Eggerthella sp.
CTACACCCTAGAGTTCGTCGGCAGCGTCAGATGTGTATAAGAGACAGGTATAAGGAATGTGGTGCGCATCGAGCATACGTTTAGTACCGCGATGAGTGTCGTTGCCAATTTCTTCATACGTTGTAGCGGCTGATTCAATTATCCAATCAGATGCATCAAAGGTTGCATCTGATTGTGCTTTTTTAGCGATGAGGTCTTTCATGACGAACTCAGCCATGGGCGAGCGACAAATATTGCCGTGACAAATAAAGAGAACTGAAGGCATACGTTATTCCTTAAGGGAGAACAGGGTGTTCTTCATGTTGAGCGTGCGGTAAGCCAAAGCGGCTTCGTGGGTATTGTGAGAGATACCACGTGATGGTAGGGAAGAGCCACGCGCTTGCAATAAGCCAGCCACCTAATACATCAGTTGGCCAATGAACGCCAACATAAATACGACTTATGCCGATGCTTAGCCCAATCGCTATAAAAACAATCCAAGTGAGTACTTCAAGTCCGACGGAGAATTGATGGGCTCTCAGGGCACGAATAATCAGAAGTGCTACTAGGCAGCACATGATAAGGCAGCAGGTGGAGTGAGCGGAAGGGAAGGAAAATGACTCAGGACGAGCTATGAGAAGGTTTTCAGTGGGGCGTTCGATGGTGTAACAAAGCTTAAGTACTTGGACGAGCACGACGGCACCAATGAGATTACCAGTGAAGAATATGTCATCGTCCCAGTGACGCAAAAAACCCAAAAGACAAGCGATTAGGATCACCATAATAATAACTGAGGTGGGATTGCCGAGCGAGGTGAGCATAATGACCCACGGATTGAGTTCATCAGTGCGCAGTGACTGAACACTACCTGCGATAGTTGCATTGAATTCGGCAACCCAATCGGCCTGTGTGTTGACTTCATATCCCAAAAAGAAGAAGCAGGTAAGCATAATGACAGCGCCGGCGATCGCAGATTTTGACGGCATAGGAATACCTTTTTTCAAAAAGTTTTGCAGTGCAGCTTTTAGTGTTGCGCTCTCAGGTGGATTCAGGACAGGATTCATAATAAGTTCCTAGTAAGTAAGACAAGCGTCATGCGTGGCGGTTATCTCGGTGATCAACGGACAAATAAGGTCTCAAAATAAAACTAGCATCCAAAAATGGATGCTAGTGAAAGTTCTGGCTCCCCGGGTAGGATTCGAACCTACAACCCTCCGGTTAACAGCCGGATGCTCTGCCGTTGAGCTACCGAGGAATGTGGTGCCTTTTGTTGGCGCGATTGATAATTATACGCAAATCACAATCTATTGCAACACACATTTTTAAAATGAGCAAAAATTGCTGATGGGAGAGTCGTTAACGGCGGCCAAAGCGAAGACGACGCATCGCGTTTGATTTGCGGGTAGCGCGTTTGGTGGGACGCTTAGGATCAGGAACAAGACGATGGGTCTCATCGTAGGCAAAGTTCGGAACGTCGTAGGGAGTAAGAAGGCACGATGTGAAATACTCAATCTCACGCAGGTCAAGAAGCTGATCGGGAGTAAAGAAAGTGTAGGCGCCGCCTTGCTTGCCTGCACGCCCCGTGCGTCCAATGCGGTGGACATAATCTTGTGGCGTTTTGGGAACCGAGAGGTTGATAACGTAGCTCACTTCATCAACATCAATACCCCGTGCGAGAACGTCTGTGGCAACTAAGATATCGCAACCCCCGCGAGAAAAATTGCGCAGCGCTTGGTCACGTTTTTTCTGGGGTTTGTCAGAATGAATGCTCTGACAGCGATAATGTTCTTTTTGCAAACGGGCAGCAAGGGCATCGGCATCTGTTTTTGTTTGCGTGAAGACAAGAACGCGTTTGTGGCCTTTTTCTTTAAGAAGTGCCAACAAGAGTTCGGTCTTTTGTGTAGGAGACACTGGCATGAGAAACTCTTCAACCGAGTCAGCCGTTTCGCCAACCTGTGATATTTCAATACGCACTGCATCATGTTGAAGCGCAGCTGCTTTAGAGGTGATCTCGTTGCTTAAAGTTGCAGAAAGCAAATAGGTTTGATGCCTACTAGTGGCTTGTTTGGTGAGTGCTAGAACACTTGGCCAAAAGCCCATATCCATCATGCGGTCAACCTCATCGATTACTAAATAATGGACGTTAGTAAGTGAGCAAACCTTTTGATTGAGAAGATCTTGGAGACGTCCGGGTGTTGCAATAAGCACATCGCATCCGCGCTTGAGGGCTTCAATTTGTGTTTTATATTTTTTCCCACCCATAACACTTTGTACTCTGAACTGTGTAGCCTGCCCGATAGCGCGTGCTTGAGATGCAATTTGTGAAGCAAGCTCACGGGTGGGAGCAAGAATAAGAAC
Source organism: uncultured Eggerthella sp. (assembly GCA_900542265.1). Taxonomy (GTDB): domain Bacteria; phylum Actinomycetota; class Coriobacteriia; order Coriobacteriales; family Eggerthellaceae; genus Anaerotardibacter. The sequence continues at coordinate 2,338 of UQML01000044.1, forward strand.
ATAGGGTCCTTTTGCACGCTTGGGTCGCTTTGATCCCCAATGGCGCACCATAAGGTCAAAAATAGGAAGCAGGAAGGCGAGCGTTTTGCCGGTGCCGGTTTGCGCCGCTGCCAAGATATCATGTTGTGCAAGGGCTTCGGGGATGACCGCTTCTTGAATAGGGGTTGGAGTATCAAAGCCCAATTGGGCTACTGCCTCAAGGCTTGGCTTGGTTAAGCCAAGGCTAGCAAATGTCGTGGTTTGATTATCGGATTTTGTTGTGATGATAGGTACTGCGGTCTCGTGGTCTTGTGGTTGATCCATAAAGGGGATTTATCTTTCTCGTATGGGGCAATGGATAAATTAGGTAAGGGTATCGTGTCTGGTGTGTGCATCGCTTAGGTGAAAAGCAACGTGATGTGGACGATACGCCCATCGCTTTATAAACAATATGTATTAGAATAGCGTTTTGTGATCTATACAATAAAGACAAGTATAGAAATGGTATGAGGAGTTAAACGTATGTCACGCCAATCAGATACGTATCTTGCAAGTAAACAACGAAGTGATGAAGTCCTGGCTGATATTTCTCAGCATCCTGAGAAATATATAATGCTTACGGGAGATCGTCCAACGGGGCGTTTGCATATGGGTCATTATTTTGGAACGATTAAAGAACGTGTGCGCTTGCAAGATGAAGGTATTACAACGCGTATTGTAATTGCTGATTATCAAGTTATCACTGATCGTGACACGACAGAGCATATTCAAGACAATGTTTATAACATGGTGATAGACTACCTTGCTGCTGGTATTAATCCAGAAAAGACGCTCATTTTCACCCACTCTGCTATACCTGCCTTAAATCAATTGATGCTTCCGTTTTTGTCTCTTGTATCTGAGGCTGAGCTTTTACGCAATCCTACTGTGAAATCAGAACAGCAAGCTTCAGGACATGCGCTCACAGGGCTTTTGCTTACCTACCCGGTACATCAAGCATGCGATATCTTATTCTGTAAAGGCAACATTGTTCCTGTTGGTAAAGATCAACTGCCTCACATTGAGCAGACGCGTCAGATTGCACGTCGTTTTAATGAGCGCTATGCTTCGGTGTTCCCTGAGCCTATCGGCCTCTTAACAAAATCCCCTGAAATTCCTGGTCTTGATGGTCGTAAGATGTCAAAAAGTTATGGTAATGCTATTAGTCTTTCCTTTACTGAAGAAGAGACCGCCAAGCTTATCAAGAAGTCTAAAACTGACTCCGAGCGCTTCATTACCTTTGATAAAGAGAATCGTCCTGGGGTTGCGGCGCTTCTTACGACTGCAGCATTGTGCACAGGTCGTACTGAAGAGGATATTGCCGATGAGATTGGTAACGCTGGAGCTGGAGCTTTGAAAGCATATGTTACTGAGTCAGTTAACGCTTATCTTGCGCCTTTACGTGAGCGTCGTGCTGAACTTGCACAAAATCCTGACTATATTAAAGAAGTGCTTCATGAGGGAAATCGTCGTGCCAATGAGATTGCCAATCAGACACTTGATGAAGTTCGGGAAGCAATGAATATGGTGTACTAGTGTGTCAATGGCGCTAATTTCACTTATTGTGCAAATAAAGATGCTAAATTCTGTATTTTTGTGTAAAATCGCTTGTACGCAAAACATGGGCCTGTAGCTCAACGGTGGAGCAGGGGACTCATAATCCTTTGGTTCTCGGTTCGAATCCGGGCGGGCCCACCAGTTCGGAACTATACGAACACGACTGAGGTAATCGGTAAGAACATCTCAGTCGTGTTCGTTTTTTGTGTCATTATTTCTCAAATGTGCCTCTATACCACAACTGTGGATATCTTGTTATGGTCTATATCAATTAAGTTCGATATATAGGAATATATTATTGATTGTAAGTATTATTTTTATGTTTAGTTATTGGACAGGGAATAGAACGCGTTCAATAATACTTGATGGACATTTTGTGTACAGTCTATGCAGATATCTTGCAGACTGTTGACGCAAGTCCTGATTCTTATGGGATGTGCTTAATCCCATAAGAATCATACAGAGGTGTTTATCCCTAAAACACCTGTTCTCTGGATCAAATATCCCCCAAACGTTTGACCAGAGAGGCATTATCCCCCTGAGTGCACCTCAAGGTTTCTTGTGGTGTGCAAAAGTATGAGAAAGGAAGGCGATTCAATGGCATCAGACGCACTACAATCATCGTATTACGGTATTGCAGCTCGCATGGATCGTATCCCCATTACTGGGTTCCATAGGAAAATCTTATGGCTTCTTGGCGGTGTTACTTTCTGTGACTCCGTTGACATGGCTGTTGGTGGTCCTATTGGAATGGTTTTGCAGGCTGAGAACTGGATGACTCTTGAACAGTTTGCATTCTTTAACTCCATCACCATGGTAGGTTATTTAGTCGGTGGACTTATGGCCGGCGCTATTTCAGACGGTATTGGTCGTAGAAAAGCGGTTTTGATTTGCTCTACTATCTTTACTGTTTTCTGTTTTATTGCTGCTGGCTCTCCTGACGCTGGTTTCCTTACTGCCTGCCGCTTCTTCATGGGCTTAGGCTTAGGTGCTGCGTTCCCTGCGGGCTACAGCGCATTGACCGAGTATACTCCGCCTACAAAGCGTGGTAAGTACCAGTCCTATGTTGGTTTGATTGCTAACGTTGGTACGCTCGTTGCTTCAGTTATGAATCTTCTTGTTTTGCCTGTTGCTGGCTGGCGCATGGTTTTTGTAATCTGTGGCATCGTTGGTGCTATTGTTGTAATCTTGTGCTTCTTCTTCTTGACTGAATCACCTCGCTGGTTGGCCATGAAAGGCCGCGATGCTCAGGCTAACAAAATTGTTACTCACATTGAGGAAGTAGCAGTAAAAGATGGCAAGAAACTCACTCCTGTTACGGATGAAGAGATCATCCAATTGGAAAAAGAGGGCAATGTCCGTCAGCTCCCTTGGTCTTTCTTATTTAAGAATAAAATGCTAATCCGTACCGTCACTGCAATGCTTCTTTGCTTTGTTATGAACGTTATGGTTTACACCGTCATTTCTTGGACTCCAACCTTGCTTAAAGCAAACGGCTTTGATGTTAACCTTTCAACTATGTTGACGGTTGTTATGCAGCTGGGTATTCCTGTAGGTGTTGGCGCTTTGACCTTCTATGTTGACAAGGTTAACCGCAAGACTATTTTGTGCACCACCTATGTATTGATTGCAATCTTAGGTCCTTTGTGGGCAATGGTTCCAACCGACAATCCTGCAATGGTTATGTTTGTTGGTTTCTTGCTCTGTGTTTGCACGTTCACCAACTCTGTTACAACAGCTTCTGTTTACCTGTCCGAGCCTTTCCCAACGGCTTGCCGTATTCGTGGCGCAGGTGTAGCTAACGCATTCGGACGTTTGGGTGGCATCTTTAGCCCAATGTGGATTGCTGCTTTAATTGCAAGCCCAATTGGTGCTGTTGGCGTATACGCAATTAATTCCGTTTTAGTTGTCTTCATGGCAATTTGGCTTGCAATCTTTGGTGTTGAAACCCGCGGTAAGACACTCGAGGAAATCACCAAGCCAGTATTGACTGAAGAATAACGTATTGTCTGTTAATCAAACAATACAAAACATATATATGTTTGAAAGGGAGTCCTTGGGGAGGGCTCCCTTTTAGTATTCGTTGCTTTGGAATAGCAATGTGCATCTGTATATTCCGAAGCATGCGCTTGGGCAAAATTCTTTCCCTTTTATAGAATAGTGGGGATACAAGGAGCTTCTTGTTGATTTAGAGTGAAATCAAGGAGGAGAGAAGGAAACAGAGCGACGATGGGCGGCTTATTTTTATTAGCAGCATTAGGTGGTGTGTTGAGTTCTGTTCAAGGGCCTACCAATACCGCTTTGGCAAAAACCACGGGACGCGCTTTTGCTACCTTCTTTTCATTCTGTTCAGGATCTCTTGTTCTCTTTATCTTGATTCAATGCTTGGGCTCGGGAGATTTAACGCTTGTAACAACAGCTGAGCCGTGGCAAGTTACTGGTGGACTCTTTGGCTTTATTGTTATTGTGTCTACTATTTTTGCGACTCCGCATTTAGGTGTTGCACTGACAACAATGTCATTAATGGTGGGCAAAATTGTGAGCGGGGTTGCCATCGATCTCTTAGGTCTTTTCGGTCTTCACCAAAGAACACTTACGCTTGAATAGGCGATGGGGATTATCCTTCTCTTTGTAGGAATAACCCTCATCAGTATTGATAGGAAGCGCGCCAATCCGCAAACAAATCAAACAAGATCGGTCTCTCAAATTATTTTGCCTGTTATTTTGATGTTTATTGCTGGTTGTGGTAATTCAATTCAAGCACCCGTCAATGCATCGCTATCTCAGGTGGTGGGCACGCTTGAAGCCACCCTCGTATCTTTTTTGGGCGGCCTTATGTGTGCCTCGGTCTTTCTTTTGATAAGCCAGTTGCGTGCATGTCAAAGTGTCTCAATACAGAAGTCCTGGACGTGCTTAGGCGGCCTCTACGGTGTTTGTATCTGTATCGTAACAATTGTTGTCACCCCTGCTTTAGGGACGACATCGCTTGTATCGCTTCAGATGCTTGGGCAAATGACTGGCGGTCTTATTATTGATACCTTTGGGTTTTTAGATTGTATGAAACTAAGAATTACCGTTATGCGTGCACTAGGAATTGCGCTCATCGCTATAGGGTCACTGTTTGTTGCGTATCTCTAATAGTTCTAGCGGCTTGTCAGAGCGTCTTTTGTCTATTTGTGAAAAAAGCTTCTTGGTTACCGTTTTGGCGATTTTTGCCTTCTTGAGGCTGGGTACCTCTTTGTCAACGCGATTAAACAGGATTGAGAGCACAACGAGCAAAATGATATTGATTAAAGCGATTGGTTCAATAATGCGCACCATCGTTACCGCATAAAACTCCCAGACGCAGGAAGCGCCAGCAAGAACTGCCATTAAGGCATAGGTAAGAGTGCGAGGTTTGCGTTCGTAAAAGCAGCGAAACCCTTGGATATTGATAATGGAACATAAAATAGCGCTCAGTAGTGCCATAACGCCATCAAGACGCATGAGGGTTGCAAGGGAGAATCCATTGTACATAGTGCCGCCTGCAGCAACGGCATCCAGACCACCCTCCCATGTTTGTCCTTGATTGAATGCAAGAATAGCCATCACAACTGAAAAAACCACACAGATAAAGGTCCAGATCATAAAGAGATTTAAAATGCGATGCATCCACGTGCGCACTGGGGTCATTACATAGCCATCTGGTCCAATGCGATTACCGTCTTTGTCGTAGTGCTCGTAGAGTGGTTTTTTTTCAGGAGTTGGTTCAGGATTAATAACGTTTGATTGATCTTTAGAACGAGGCTTGAGACGCATGGGGGATCATGCCTTTCGTGAGAGTGCTTTCTTCGAGGGGTTAAAGAGTAAGTGTATCCAAATCCCTTATTCATGCCTAGCAAATGTAAACGTATTTCAGGTTAAAGGCACACCACGCAACCGATAGTGCATCCGCTTGTTTTACAAGAGCGCTACAATAAAAAAGAAGTATCACACTATCGTTAAAGCAGAAAAGGACGCGAGTATGCCTACTTTCAAAGGCGAGCACATTTTTTTTCCAAAAGCTGATCGTACCTGCCATGTTTTCCTTGAGGAAATCCATCCTCATATCTATCATTCAAGTTACTCCATTGAGGGTTTTCCCTTTGCACGTCGTCTTGATTGGTATGCCGTCGTTGAACCAGGTAAACGCGCGCTTTTTATTGATACGGGTTCGTGGGAATTAATTGGTACCGATACCCTTGATGCCGCGGTAGAGCAGCTCAATCTTGATTGGCAGCAGGTTGAAATTTTCATGACTCATTTCCATGTTGATCATGAAGAATCGCTTCAGTATTGCCTCGCGCGTGGTGCTCGTACCGTATATTGCGGTCCTCAAAATGCGATCTCAAAAAAGATTATTGATCATTGGGGTCATGTGACAGGATCGGTAAGGGCAGGGGATCAAGCAGTTGTCGATGTGGTTATTTCGGTCGCTACGCGTCTTTCTGAAACCTCCATACCCCATCGCGAAATTGTTTTATCAGAAAACGATTACCTTGAAATTGCAGGGTATCAATTTCGTCCTATCTATACGCCAGGTCATACGGCAGAACATGTCATTTTATTTGAGACAAATGAGCGCTTTATTTTTGGTGGAGACCATATTATTGAGTCTTCGCCTGGCATTATGCAGTGGGTTGAGAATGATCATATGCTTCGTCGTTATTTAGAGACATTTCCACGTATTCGTGCGATGCGTCCTCAAGGGGTTTATATGTCTCATCACGAGCCTTTTACCAGTGAGGCAGAAGTGGATGCCTGTATAGAAAACATTATTGATTCTTATACTAAGCCGCTATCAAAGACGCTTGCAACGCTAACAGAAGCAGGGCGTCCTATGACTTCCTATGAAGTGGCTTGTCGTCATTATGATTATCGTCCCGAGGGGCTTATGTCTTTTAATGATGATATGCGCTGTCGTCGTGTTGCTAATTCGTTTGGCTATCTTGAATATCTTTTTGATACCGGTGAAATTCAGCGTGCATATGACGATGAGGGAGTGTTGACCTATTGGGCGTAAAAGTTCTTGATAACTTCTTTATCTATGGGATTCATCTACGGGGATGACAAAGGCTTAAATTTTGATCGATGTTTCTATTTAAGAGATGTCGATCATTTTTTATGCGGTTTGTTGTTGCTGAGATATTTTTGAAGGCTTTTTTGAAGTACTTAAGGAGCTTGTTAAAGGGCTTATAAAACAGCAAGGGAGGAAGCTTTCGCTTCCTCCCTCCGGAATCCACCAAGAAATAAAATGCTTGGTTAAAAAGGTCGACTTAGAGATCGAGCTTAGCGAGCTCGTCTGCGGTGAAGTCAAGGTCGGTACCAGCAATCCAGGTCTGGTACTCAACACGGCCACCGTGCTTTTCAACACCACGAGCGATGGTGATGCGCTGTACGGTAGGAGCACCTTCCTCGAGCCACATAGCGCGGCAGTCACGATAAAGGAGCTCGGTAGGACCGTAAGGAGAATCCTCGAAGTAGCCGTCGCCACCGAAGATCTCGAGCATCTCGTCAGAAACGAGACGAGAAGTGTCGATAGAGAAGAGCTTGCACATTGCAGCTTTCTCGTCGATGTACTCGCCCTGAGGATCGATGTCGAAGTCATCGCAGAAGTCGATGATCATGCAGCGGAGAGCATGGAGATACATAGCCATGTTAGCAAGCTTAACACGGATAGCCTGACGCTTGATGATCGGCTTACCGAAGGTTACACGATCATGTGCGCGAGCGATGGACATCTCGAGCATTCGCTGAGAAATACCGAGGTTAGAGGTTGCAATGTGAACACGAGATACAGCTAAGGAGTGCATAGCGATCTTCATGCCCTGACCCTCTTCACCGAGGAGGTACTTAGGATCAAGTACAACGTTGGTGAACTTGAGGCCGGTGTGACCGGAGCCACGGCAGCCCATCATGTGAGGCATAGGAACAATTTCAAAGCCGGGGAGATCCATTGGTACGAAGAAAGCGGAGAGACGCTCGTCGCCGCTCTTCTCAGGATCAGTTACAGCAATGACGTAGGAGAACTGAGAGCAGTCAGTGTGGGAAATGAGCCATTTCTCACCATTGAGAAGGTAGGTGCCGTCCTCTTGCTTAATAGCAGTGGTGTGAAGGTCAGCGCCAGTACCACCAGTCTTCTCAGTAAGAGCGAAGTTGGTGAAGATGGTCTTGTCCTGGAACTTAGGCATGTACTCAGCCTTGAGCTCTGGCTTACCAAAGTCGTCAAGGATGCGCCAGTTCAAGTCAGATGCGTAGTGCATGTGCATACGCATACCCGAAGGTCCACGAGAGAACTCTTCCTGAACTTGAAGAATTTCCTTCTCGTTGAGGCCCCATCCACCGTACTCTACAGGGAGAGAGAAGCGATAGATGTTGTTCTCAATGTTTGACTGATAGAACTTCTCGGGGAAAGTGTTAGTAACCTCGATTTCCTTTTGCCACTCAGTGTAAGGACCTTCAACCAGTTCGCGAACCTTCTTGAGGAATGCCTGGAACTGCTCGTCGGTAATAGTAGCGTTTGGATTCATTAAACCCTCCTAAATGGTTTGTGATGGAGACTTTTGGTCTTCATTTGAATCGTAATGCGGTAGATTCCGGATTTCCGCTAGCGATAAGTTTACCATCTCGTCCCAAAAACCTGTCCAATAGGTAATAAACCTCACATTAATAGGCATTCATAGACGCGCCCTATAAATCGTCTGAAGTGCGTAGATAAAAGAGATAATGTGATGTCAAAGGGTATTTTTTAAGCTGTGAACGGTTTAAAACTAAATACTGATTGTTGGGATATTACATTAGCCCTGTTTTATACCCTTTATCGAAATCGTCATGCATGTTTTTCTACAGCTTATATATTATTTAGTAGCATGCCATCGAAATATAGAAGACACCAATAGGAATTCCTGCTATTGCCAGGGTTAAACCTATTGGACACTTTGTGAAGTGAACTTCACACTTTTGGCATGCATTAAGTCCAGAAAACTGGCGATTTTATGCCGCCAGGACCGTTTCATCTTTATATAAAGATGAGGAGAAGGAGAAGATTATGGATTATGGTCTTACCGACGAGCAGGAGTTACTCGTCGATTCTCTCAAGGAGTACGCGGAGCGCTACTTCGACGATGAGGCTGTACGTCAAATGTACGAGAATCATCAAGTAAGCGCTGAAGCACAAGATGCTTACCGCGATGCTGGATTCCCCTTCATGGGTCTCCCTGAGGAAGTCGGCGGCATTCCTACCGATCATGTTACCCTTGGCCTCATGACTGAGAAGCTTTATGAGTTCACTGGTGCAATGACTCCATTCATGACCGGTATGCTCGCTTGTGCTGACCTCGCTGAGTTTGGTACTCCAGAGCAATCCGCAGTCATTATGGAAGAGTATGAAAAGTCTGGTCAGTCTGTAGCTGCTCTTTGCCTTTCTGAGCCAGCAGCTGGTTCTGACAACATGGGTATGACCATGACCTCTAAGAAGCAGGCAGACGGCACCTATATTCTCAATGGTCAAAAGACCTGGGTTACCAACGGTGCAGACGTACCTTACTTGCTCGTTATCTGCAAAGATGAAGATCCTGCTCGTGAGAATAACAAGATGTCTCTCTGGCTTGTTAAGCGCGACACCCCAGGTGTATCTACTGCTCACCTCACCAAGCTCGGTCAGCACACGGTACCTTTCGTTGATGTATTCTTTGACAACGTGGTTGTTAACGAGAATCAGCGTGTAGGTGAAGCTGGTGCTGGTTGGCTGCTCCTCATGAAGAACTTTGAGTTTGAGCGCTGCTTGGTTGTTGCACAGGGTCTTGGTCTTGCACAAGCTGCACAAAATGATGCAGTTCAGTACGCTAAAGATCGTATTGCTTTTGGTAAGCCTATCGTTACCAACCCACGCGTACAGGGTCTTATTGAGCAAAACGAAATCATTTTGCAACAGTCCCGTCATTGGCTCTACTACTGCCTCTGGAAGCTTGATCAGGGTGAATCCATCAACGCTGACATTGCTATGTTGAAATCATGGGGAACTCGTGCACATCTTCAAGTTGCAGACAATGCTATCGAGATTTTCGGTGGTCTGGGTTATACTGAGGAAGTTCGTGTTGGACGTATTTGGCGTGACCTTCGTGGTAACATGCTTGCTGGCGGTACTTGCGAGGTTATGGACTACATCGCAGGTCGTGCTGTTCCGAAGTGGTACAAGTAGGCTACGACGAATCGTCTTACACAGTTCAATCTATAAGATTTGTAGATATACAAATTAGATAGGAGCAAAAAGGTTATGAAAATCGCTGTTGCCGTTAAGGTAGTCGCAGACGACCAGGACATCTTTGTTGCTGGCGACCGTACGCTTGACTACTCCAAGGCCCACCAAGTCATCAGCTCTTACGACAAAAACGCAATCGAAGCTGCAGCTCAGCTTGCTGCTGCAAACGATGGCACCGTTGTTGTAATCAGCGCATCCACCACTAAAGCAGACGACGCTAAATTGAAGAAAGATATTCTTTCTCGTGGCGTTGATGAGCTCTTCATGGTTACTGATGACTCACTCGAAACTGCAGACTCTCGTGCAACTGCTAAGGTTCTCAAGAAGATCCTTGACGAGAAGGTACCTGATGCTGATCTCGTTATCACTGGTGACGGTTCTGCAGACTTCTATGCTGGTCAGGTTAACATCCAGCTTGCAGCATTGATGGATGTTCCTGTAATCAATGAAGTTACCGGCATGACTGTTGAGGGTGACAAGCTTGTTGTTGACCGTACCCTTGACGACGAAATTGAAACGGTCGAAATTGCTATGCCTGCTGTTGTTGCAGTATCTCCTTCCATCGGCGAGCCTCGCATCCCTGGCATGCGCGAAATTCTTGCTGCAGGCAAGAAGCCTTCTACTGTCTGTCTCTTATACACATCTCCGAGCCCACGAGACAAGAGGCAATCTCGT
>UQML01000045.1 GCA_900542265.1 uncultured Eggerthella sp.
AGATTGCCTCTTGTCTCGTGGGCTCGGAGATGTGTATAAGAGACAGGTATTGGATAGTAAGATCAAGAATCTGGCGGCGTTTTGAGGTGATGGTAATCTGTGCTTTAGCTACAAGTACGTCATTAAACTGGCGTGACCAGATTTGCAAAAATTTATCACGGGTAATAACTTTGCGATGAGTAATACCCATGATTCCACGTTCTTCTAAAAGAGCATTTAAGGCAGTGAAGAAGCGTTGAGCGTTGGTCTCCACATCGTCAAAAAAATGAACGAGATCAATTTGGTCAATGAGGTAAGCAACGGTGTCATAGGCAATATCATCGAGAACGTCATCAAGCGTGCGGTAATGGGTGTAAAACGTCTTGCGATCAATGTTTGCTTCTCGCGCAAGGGCTGTAACGGTAATCTCTGAGTACTCGTGATCTTCCAATAGGGTAAAGAACGCTTTTTGGATAGCAGCTTTTGTTTTGGTTACCCGGCGATCCATGGTTCGAGTTTGCCGTGTCAACATAATCCCTCACTCACGCTTGAATCATAGTTGTTTTCTGGGAAATCAACATGATGTTTACGGAATAAAAAAGTACAAAATGTGCTTTCAAAATAGGATAGTCTATACCCAGTAGAAATTACACAACTGTTACTTAAAGGATAAGTGAGGAAAAAATGGGAGTTATCAATTCTGCAAAGCGGGTGGCACTTAACAAAACAGTTGACTATCTTATTCAGGATCCAGAGACTAACATTCGTAAAGTTATGTCTATGGTTGATAAATATGTTCCCGAATCAGTTTTTCCAACACAGCGTGCTGCTATCAATGGTGCTATTGAAAGCGAGAATAATTGGTATCAGCTAATCATGAAGATTATGAATTTGAATCCCAAGGTTCGTGATCGCCTGATTAAAACATTTGTTGTTGATGCCAACCTTTTAGCATGGCCAGAGCAAGAGAAGAATCGTGAGGCGCAAGCATGTAATATTCCTTGGGCAATTTTGCTTGATCCAACGAGTGCTTGCAATCTTCATTGTACAGGCTGTTGGGCGGCTGAATATGGGCATAAGCTCAATCTTACCTATGACGAAATTGATTCGATTATTACACAGGGTAAAGAACTTGGTGTTCATATTTATATCTATACAGGCGGAGAACCGCTGGTGCGCAAAAAGGATTTGATCAAGCTTTGCGAAAAGCATGATGATTGTGCGTTTTTGTGTTTTACCAATTCAACCTTAATTGATGAAGATTTTATTCAAGACATGATTCGTGTCGCAAATTTTATCCCTGCTATTTCTGTTGAAGGATTTGAAAGCGCAACTGATGGTCGTCGAGGAGATGGCACGTTCCAAAAGATTACTCATGCTATGGATATGCTTAAAGAGGCAGGTTTGCCATTTGGTATCTCAGCATGCTATACCCGCGACAATGCATATTCGATTGCTTCAGAAGAATTTATCGATTGGCTTATTGATAAAGGAGCTCTCTTTGAGTGGATCTTTACCTACATGCCCGTAGGTAAAGACTCGCCTACCAATTTAATGGCAACAGCAGAACAGCGTGAACATCTCTACAATTTTGTTCGCGAAATGCGCAAAACAAAGCCTATCTTTACGCTCGACTTCTGGAATGATGCAGAATATGTTGGTGGCTGTATTGCAGGTGGCCGCCGTTACTTACATATTAATGCAGCTGGTGATGTTGAGCCGTGCGTATTTGCACATTATGCCAATGTTAATATTCGGGAAGTTTCTTTATTGGATGCCCTAAAGTCACCTCTCTTTATGGCGTACTACAACAATCAGCCTTTCAACGATAACTTGCTTCGCCCCTGCCCAATCTTGGACAATCCTGGCAAACTCGCTGAGATGGTTGATGAGACAGGAGCGCATTCAACTGACTTACAGGCAGCAGAAGACGCTCATGATTTGTGCGATAAGTGTGTTGAGATGTGCGAGGAATGGGTGCCGGTGTCAGAGCGTATTTGGGAAAATCCTGACGATGAGATGGCATGGCGCCGCGAGCAACCGAATCAAGGCATGGCTGATACGGATGTCGCTAAATTTAAGCGCCTCGGTCGCTCCTTTGATGGCGTCGATTATCATAAAAACTAAGCAATACTTTGAATTCTTGCAATTGATACGTTTGGAGTTGTTTTGGCAGCGAATTCTTTCATTTTTACTTCTGAGTCGGTTACTGAAGGCCACCCTGATAAGATTTGTGATCAGATTTCAGATGCAATTCTTGATGCGATCTTAGAAAAGGAAATTGCTCTCCAGAAAGAAGGGTATGTTTCTCCTTCGGGCCAACCTGCTGATCCTTCGCAAGTACGTTGTGCTTGCGAGACGATGACTACTACAGGCATGGTTATGGTGACGGGTGAAATAAGAACACAGGCATATGTTGATGTGCCTGCTATCGTGCGCGATGTGGTCAAAGATATTGGCTATGACCGAGCAAAGTATGGTTTTGACGGCAACACGTGTGGCGTTATGAATGCTATTCACGAACAATCACCTGATATCGCACAAGGTGTAGATCAGTCCTGGGAAGCCCAGCATGGTGAAGCGAGCGATGAGCTTTCTGAGACTGGCGCAGGAGATCAGGGTATGATGTTTGGTTATGCATGCACTGAGACACCAACACTGATGCCGCTTCCTATCTATTTGGCTCATCGTCTAGCTGAACGTCTTGCCTTTGTGCGTAAAGAGGGCATTCTTACCTATCTGCGTCCTGATGGAAAAACTCAAGTTAGCGTTAAATACGAAGACAGCAAACCGGTCAGTGTTGAAGCAATTGTGGTATCAACTCAGCATGCGGAGGAAGTGACCCACGAACAGCTTGTTGTTGATATTACTGATGAGGTTATCAAACCTGTTTTTGAGTCTTTGGATCTTGATTATCGCGAGCCTGTCATCTATATCAATCCAACGGGACGCTTTGTCGTAGGCGGTCCGATGGGAGATTCTGGTTTGACGGGTCGCAAGATTATTGTCGATACGTATGGCGGCATGGGTCGTCATGGTGGTGGTGCATTTTCGGGTAAAGATTGCACCAAGGTTGACCGATCGGCAGCCTATGCAACACGCTGGGTTGCGAAAAATATTGTTGCTGCAGGGCTTGCTGATCGCTGTGAGGTTCAGGTTGCCTATGCTATTGGTGTCGCGCATCCTGTGTCTCTTATGATTGATACCTTTGGTACGGGTCATGTTGATCAAGAAATTTTGGAGAGTGCAGTACGTGAGGTGTTTGACTTGCGTCCTGCTGCTATCATTGAACAGCTGGATTTACGCAGGCCGATTTATCGCAAGACAGCAGCTTATGGTCACTTTGGTCGCGAGCTTCCTGAGTTTACCTGGGAGCGTACGGATAAGGTTGATGAATTAAAAGCGGCAGTTGCTCGTCTTTCCTAAATGTGGCTGTGAGCCCGCATAAGATAAAGCACCCTTGTGAGTCCTGCTGTATGAGCGCATCAGACTCAGCCCAAAGGAATATACATGCGTGTTGCAACTGTTGTATTAGATATTGCTACTCAGGCACTTGACCAGGGTTACTCCTATCAAGTGCCTGATTCATTTCCCGATGATCTCATTGGGCGTGCGGTGCTTGTTCCGTTTGGCAATAGAAAAGCAATTGGGTTTGTTGTTGCTCTTGGGCAAGAAGATGAAGATTTTTATAACGATGGGGCTTGTGGTGTTGCATCCGTTAATGCAATAGGTAATGAAGCGCCTTCGTTAATGCCGAGCACCCTTGAACAACCAACACTCCTTGGTTTTGAGCTGCAGGATGTGCAGCAAAAAGTGGATGGGTATACCGCGGTGCCAACGCCAACTTCCAAAAAGAAGCGCTTAAAAGAACTTGAAGAAATACTTACTGAACCATACTTTACTGATCGTGGTGCGCGTTTAGCTCTTTATATGGCAAAAACATATTTGGCTCCCTTGTCAGCATGTGTACGCTTGCTGACGCCTCCCGGTGGTGTACCCAAAATAGAAAAGATTGGCAACGCGTGGGTTCCTACGAAGCCTGTTATTAAAAAAGTTGATGATCGTTGGGTGGAATTAACAGACAGGGGACGTAATTTTACGCCAGCCAAAAACGCAACAAAACAACGCGCGGTGTTAGCTGCCCTTTCAGAAGGAGCGCTGCGCACTATTGATTTGCGCAACGAGTTTGGCTCAGTTGATAGCGCTTTAAAAATCTTAGAGGAAAAGGGTGTTATCACAATTGAATCACGACGCAAATATCGTTCAACGAGTGAGGTGAGCGATGCGTTTGCGCGTCGTGTGCAAACAGATTTAGTACTCACTCCTGATCAAGAGCGGGCGCTTTGCGTGATCAAGCGTGCTTATGCTGATTGTGGCGGTCAGACTGTCGTGCTTGAAGGTGTGACAGGATCGGGCAAAACAGAAGTGTATTTGTGCGCGCTTGATGAGGTGCTCGCGCAAGGGCAAAGCGCGCTGGTGCTTGTTCCTGAAATTTCCCTAACGCCCCAAACGGTTGCGCGGTTTAGAAACAGATTTGGAGATACTGTTGCCGTTATTCACTCACGCATGTCACAAGGGGAGCGCTATGATCAGTGGGAAATGATTCGCACGGGACAATCGCGTGTAGTTGTTGGCGCGCGCTCAGCGCTTTTTGCTCCTGTGGATAATCTCGGTATGATTATTATTGATGAGGAGCATGAGTCGAGTTATAAACAAGATCAAGCACCACGCTATGTCACTCGTGATGTTGCTTCTTGGCTAGTTGACGATGGGGGAGCAACACTTGTATTAGGTTCTGCTACTCCATCCATTGAAGCTCTCTACAAAACAAAACATGATCCGAGTTGGCATCACGTGCAAATGCTTCATCGCGCAAATGGCCAACCGCTGCCTCCTATACAAGTAGTTGATATGGCACGCGAATTTGGTAGAGGCTCGCGTTCTATGTTTTCTCATGTGCTCAAAGAGGCGCTTTTTGAGACGCTTGAAGCAGGGCAAAAAGCGGTGCTTTTATTGAATCAGCGTGGCTTTGCCCAGTTTTTATTGTGTCGTGATTGCGGATATGTGCCCACCTGCGCCTCGTGCTCAACCTCACTTACGTATCATGAGCAAGGCAATCAGCTTGTTTGTCATCATTGTGGATACCATGCTCCCGTGCCACCTCGTTGTCCAGAGTGTGGATCGCCTTATCTTAAGCGTTTTGGAGCTGGAACACAGCGTGTAGAATCCGAGTTGTATAAGCTACTTGTGCAGCATGCGCATGAAAAACAAAGTGAGTTATCTTCAAATGACCCCATCGTAATACCTGAAATTATTCGCATGGATGCTGATACCACTGCGCGCAAAGGGGATCATCAGCGACTCCTCGAGCAGTTCATGCTAGCTGATTCGGCGGTACTATTGGGCACACAGATGATTGCCAAGGGACTTGATTTTGATGAAGTGACGCTTGTTGGGGTAATTAATGCTGATACGATGCTTAATTTGCCTGATTACAAGGCTATGGAGCGCACCTTTAATCTGGTTGAGCAAGTGGCTGGTCGCTGTGGGCGCGGATCGTTGCCGGGGCGCGTTATTGTGCAGACCTATCAAGCGGAAAATCCGGTGATTCGTGCGGTAGCACATCATGATCGAGAGGCATTTTTGACTCATGAGCTTATGCTTCGTGCTGATCTATCCTACCCACCTTTTGTGGAGCTTGTGAATGTTTTATTATGGGGACGCGATGAGGCTAACGTTGCTCAGGTGGCGCGAGAAATCTACAAAGATCTGCTTGATGAGTTTAAGGCTCAAGATATACAAGATTGGGAGCTTTATCCGCCGCAGCCGTGTGTGCTTTCACGCTTGAAGAGAGATTATCGCTATCACATGCTTATAAAAACTCCGCGTGATACGGATCCATCAGAAATCCTTGCGATGTATTTTAGAAAACGCAAGCCCTGTGAAGGAGTTCATGTGTCCGTTGATGTTAATCCCGATAGTTTATTGTAATGCGCAAAAATCATTCCTCAGATTGTTAAATTTGGGGTATAATGTTTCGATGTCTATTTAGCGGGTTGTCCAAAATTAAATGGAAAGCCCTGTACGGGATGAAAGGTAGGAAAACGTGGCAAAAGCCTCTACAAAATCTCCCGAAGTTGTAGAAGAAACTACAACAAAAGCATCTAAAGCAAGCCCGAAATCAAAAAGTTCTGCTTCTTCTGCCAAGAAGTCATCTAAGAAAGCTCCTGCTAAATCAACTAAAAAACCTACAACAAAAACGACTGCAAAAGCAGAATCAGCGCAAAGCGCTCCCAAAAAGGTTGATGTTTTAGTTGAAGATGATGATCTTGATGATTTGGATGAAGAAGACATTCTTGATCAAGAGGTCGTTGAAAGTGACCTTAACGGCAATGTTGAAGAAGCCATTGATGTCAAAGAAGAAGTAAGCCTTGATGATGAGGATCTTCTTGATGGTATTCCTGAAGAAGAACTAAAGGCTACCGTTGAGATTGCTGTTCCTAAAGTGGGCGGTAAATCCAAAACAACACGTACGCGGGCACGTAAACATACAAGCGATACGTCCGTTACTCTTTTGACCGGTGATCCGGTGCGTATGTATCTCAAAGAGATTGGTAAGGTTAATCTGCTTACGGCAGCAGAAGAAATTGACCTGGCTATGAAAATTGAGGCGGGCGTTGCGGCAACAGAAGAGCTTGAAAAAGCTGAAGATGAAGGCATTGAACTTGAACGTCGTGAACGCAGACGTCTGACGCGTATTGAGCAGGTAGGTCTTGACGCAAAGCAGCAGTTAATTGAGGCAAATTTGCGTTTGGTTGTATCTATCGCAAAGCGCTATGTTGGTCGCGGCATGTTGTTCTTGGACTTGATTCAGGAGGGCAATCTAGGCCTCATTCGTGCTGTTGAGAAGTTCGACTATACCAAGGGTTTTAAGTTTTCCACCTATGCTACGTGGTGGATTCGTCAGGCTATTACGCGTGCGATTGCAGATCAGGCTCGTACTATTCGTATTCCTGTTCATATGGTTGAGACCATCAATAAATTAGTACGTATTCAACGTCAACTCCTGCAGTCTTTGGGTCGTGAACCAACCCCAGAAGAGATTGCTGAAGAGATGGGCTTAACACCTGAGCGCGTTCGTGAGATTCAAAAGATTTCTCAAGAGCCCGTATCCTTAGAGACGCCTATCGGCGAAGAGGAGGACTCTCAGCTTGGTGACTTTATTGAAGATGATGCAGCGGTAGCGCCTCCTGATGCAGCAAGCTTCACTATGCTTCAAGAGCAACTTTCTAAAACGCTTGATGGTCTTGCAGAACGTGAGCGTAAAGTAATTTCTTTGCGTTTTGGTCTTGAAGATGGTCACCCTCGTACACTCGAAGAAGTTGGGCGCGAGTTTGGTGTTACGCGCGAGCGCATCCGTCAGATTGAGTCAAAAACGCTCGCAAAGCTTCGTCATCCTTCACGTTCTCAGAAACTTAAGGACTATTTGGAAGACTAAATAACAGTCTAAAACGACAGAGGTCTTTATATGACTTTTGAATTTTTTGCCACCTGCGCTGCTGGTTTCGAGACGCTTTTGGCAGATGAATTAAAGACGCTTTCAGCAAAACGCGTACGCCCTCTTAAAGGGGGCGTCGCTTTTTATGGAGACAATGCGTGCGCATATCGCATATGCCTTTGGACGCGTCTCGCATCGCGTATTTTGCGGGTAGTGGGACGAGTGGGCGCCCAAGATGCTGATGAACTCTATGATGGCGTTGTGTCGCTGCCATGGCAAGACTTTATAGGTGTTGATAAAACCATCGCTGTCTATGCTCATGGAACAAACAAGAATCTTCACAACTCAGTCTTTAGTGCGGTAAAGACAAAAGACGGTATTTGCGATGCGTTAAGAGAAATACGCGGATCGCGTCCTGATGTTGACCCAAAGCATCCTGATGTCGCTATACGGGTGACCATTCATAAAAACAAGGCAACCATCTATCTCGATTACGCGGGAGAATCGCTCCATCGACGTGGTTATCGTGTTCAAAGTGAACAAGCAGAAGCTCCTCTTAAGGAAACACTTGCTGCTGCTATGCTTACGTGGGCAGGTTGGAAGAAGGATGCGGTATTCCCCCAGGTTTGTTATGATCCGGTCTGTGGTAGCGCGACACTGCTCTTAGAGGCTGCCATGATTGCCTGTGATATGGCACCTGGTTTGCAACGAGAACGATGGGGTTTTGAAGGATTGTGCGACTATGATCCTCGCATTCTGGATGCACTCATAGAAGAGGCTGAAGACAGGCTTGATGCTGGTCTTTGCAACGCACCACGCTTCATTGGTTCTGATATCAATCAAGACGTGCTTGAACTTGGTCAGGCGTGTGCAAAACGCCTCGGTCTTGCTTCACTTTTCACCTTCCTGCAAGCATCATGTTCAGAGGCTGATAAGGTAGTCAGTGAGGCGTTGGGTATCAAGGTAGCTGAACTGAGCGCTTTGTCTGGCTGGATTGTTGCCAACCCTCCTTACGGACATCGCCTTCTCGCACAAGGGCTTGATGAGTTTTATGAAGCGCTTTCGCAGGGATTTCACGCGTTGCCGTCGTCATGGACGCTTGTCGCTATCACGCCTGATGAACTTTTTGATACGCGTATTGGGTTTGACGCACAAGAAGAGATACTGCTTTATAATGGCGCACTTGAAACGCTGGTGCGTCGCTATGACTTATCACAAAGCTTTGTTGAGCACCTGACGCTCACAACGCTTGCGGGTAAAGACATTGCGGTTGAAGTGCGTTCTGGTGTTGAGCAGGCACAGCAATTTGCTGCGCGCTTACGCAAGATGATTAAAGTCCGTCGCAAATGGGCAAAGCAGCAAAAGGTCTCAGCATATCGTATCTATGATGCTGATCTTCCTGATTATGCGTTAGCGGTGGACTTATATGAGGATACACAAACAAAGCAGCCGCATCTCGTTCTTACTGAGTACAAAGCACCAGCTTATATTGATCCTCAAAAAGCGCTTCGTCGTTTTGAGGATGCTGCAATCATTGCGCAAACTCTGCTTGATATTGCACCTGATGCACTATTTACGCGTGTGCGACAACAGGCTCGCGGCGGCTCTCAGTATTATCAAGACGAGCGTACTAATCACGTTATTCTCGTGAAAGAACATGACTTTCTCTTTGAAGTTGATTTGGGTGCATATCTTGATACAGGGTTATTCTTGGATCACCGTATTATGCGCCAATATCTCTATGAGCAAGCACGTGACGAGCGGTTCCTGAATCTGTTTGCCTATACCGGTACGGCAAGTGTATATGCGGCAGCAGGAGGCGCTCAATCGACAATGACGATAGACATGAGTCAAACGTATCTTGACTGGGCTGAACGCAATATGATTCGCAATCTTGAGTTAGCTGAATCTGCTGAATCAACTCAAAGTGTGCCTGTTTCTCATACCTTTTGTCGCAACAATGATTTCATTCGTGCCGATGTGCTTGCCTGGCTTGATCATGCTCATTGCGATCAAGCGCAACACGGAGCTTACGATCTTATATATGTTGATCCACCGACGTTTTCCAATTCAAAGACAATGGGGGAGCGCACTTGGGATATCCAGCGCGATCATGTCCGTATCCTGACGCAACTCTATGATTTGCTGAGTACTAACGGCAAGCTTTACTTCTCGGGCAATTTGCGTAATTTTAAGCTTGATGTAACTCCACTTGAGGCGCTTGGTTATACCATCACTAATCTTACGCAAGAGACAATTCCGGTTGATTTTGAACGCAACCCTCATATTCATTTTTGCTATTTGTTGACTAAGTAAGCGATTCCAAAAGGCGTAAACAACCAGCAACTACATCGGCATATGTTTCTTTAAAATTACCGGTATACCAGGGGTCAGCGACATCGCGAGGGTGCTCTGTCCAGTCGAGCAACAATGATATTTTATGGGCGGGATCACCCGGATAGAATCGTTCGAGATCATAACGATTTTCTGCATCCATACCAATGAGATAATCAAAACGCTCGTAATCTTTTGGCGTGATGTGGCGCGCGGCACGACGAGTATAAGGAATGTGGCTGTCTCTTATACACATCTGACGCTGCCGACGAACTC
>UQML01000046.1 GCA_900542265.1 uncultured Eggerthella sp.
TGTCTCGTGGGCTCGGAGATGTGTATAAGAGACAGCTATGGTACCGTTTGCATCGCTTTCTTTTGACGATGTGCCGCTTAAGCC
Source organism: uncultured Eggerthella sp. (assembly GCA_900542265.1). Lineage (GTDB taxonomy): Bacteria > Actinomycetota > Coriobacteriia > Coriobacteriales > Eggerthellaceae > Anaerotardibacter. The sequence goes on from UQML01000046.1 coordinate 85, forward strand.
AGAATGGCGTTTGCGAGGTAACAATGGCGGTTTCAAACAACTTTTTCAACTTCTTGAATGCGGCCGCGTTTTTACTTGCGCTTCGTGTTTAGGTATGGCGCAGGCGGCTATGGAAGATGCAACGAGGTATGCAAAAAATCGTACGGCATTTGGTAGACCTATCGCCCAATTCCAACAAATTGAACAAATGCTGACTGACATGGAAATCAGTCTGACCACAATGCGCTCAATGCTCTATCAAGCTGCATGGGACATTAAGCATGATAGGCCAGAAAAGCGTTTGAGTGTTGCGCTTATGAAGCGCTATATTCCCAAAACCGCAACAGAAGTGGCGTCAAACGCGATGCAGATTTTAGGTGGGCAAGGTTATACCGAATCGGCTCGTGCAGCGCGCATTTGGGAAGATTGCCGCGGCAATCAAATTGCGGAAGGAACCGATCAAATCATGGTCTATATTGCCGCGCCGCTGATCATGGAAAAATATGGTAAAAACTAAGAGATTGCGATGATCAGAGCGCGTGTCTGCTAGAGATTACGACGCAGCTGTGCCTCTTTTATTTCTGACTCCATTGATGAATGGATAATATTGGCAAACGGCCCCGCATTTGAACGAATCTGATTGCTGTTGGGTTGGTCGTAGCGCCTAATAAAGTAATAAATAAAGGCACATGTGTAAAATTCCGCCAAAAAATTGATATTTTCTTCAGGCAAATAACGATTTGCGAGCACGAGATGGATGTCCTTTTTAAGTGCGGGAAGATAGAGATTGTAGAGATAGTCGCGTAAAGAATGTGGCCCGGTTTCCAAAAATGCTTGCGAATAAAACGCGCGATGACGATGCAAAACTCGTGCATATGCATCAAAAAAAGCTGAATGGTCTAAGCTTCGCACACCCGACTTTTGGGTGATGTAATACGGAAAATCCTTGTAGTCTTCATTATTTTTGTCGATGGGGTCTTCATAAATAAGAACATCAGCGGGGAAGAGGGCGAGTAGTTCCTGTCCTAAATCGTAGCGAAATTTCCAGATAATAAGGGATTCTTTGTCTTCGAAATGATAGTAAAACGTTTTTCTGTTTTTGCCTGTCATCTCAATAATGTCGGAGACAGAAATCTTATTGAGCTTGTCAGTTTCGCAGAGCTCTACTAGGGCATCAGCAATAAGTAATTTAGTAGAAAGTGTTGCCATATTGATCACACCCCATCGCTCTGATTATTTGCTTATGACAATAAAATAACCTTTCGAGACTTCTCAAGCTTCCCTAGAAAAGGATAGGAGCGCTCTTTCTGCGTAGAAAAAGTGCTTTCTTATAGAGTAGCGCAATCAAACAAAAATTACGCAAAAATTCGAAAGTGTCTAAAAAAATTAAAATCATATTGTTCTTCCTATCAAAGATCAACCAATTCACATGAAAAAACATTTCACAGACCCACAATGACGGGGGTATTTACCTATAGGTGGTCTACAATGGTTCAATGCACAGGAGTGGTCATCTTTGGCCATCACCGTTGAGGGGCATTCAAGATTTGTTCTTGGTAAAAGGTAAGGGACAAGGGTTATGCACGCGCCTTTTGCTATGCAAAATGTTCCATTTCGGTGATGTCTATAAGGTGAAGTTCCCTCCCAAAAAGTACGAGCACAAGTTCACACATGTTCTTAAAAGAAAGGGGCAAACGTGAAGTACGACGCTTTATTAAAGCCGGCTCAGATCGGCAACGTCGAACTGCCTAATAAAATGGTTATGTTGCCTATGACCATTGAGAAGGCAGACCACAATCACATTGGTGAGGATCTTCTTGATTTCTATGAGCAGCGCGCTAAGGGTGGCGCAGCACTCATTGAGATCGGTTCTGTCTATGTATGCGACATCTTCAACACCAAGCCTAAGTACCCAACTACAACGGGTGCTATTGGAGCATGGGATGACGAATTCATTCCTGGTCTCAAGAAGTGTGCTGAGGTAGTTCACAAGCATGGTTCAAAGCTTGCAGCTCAGCTTCAGCTTTGCTATGAGTGGCGTGCAACCTCTGAAGACGAACTCATGTCATACGCTCCTTCTAAGGAAGTTGTTTCTGGCCCATTCGTTGGCATGCCAGAGCGCGAGTTCACCAAAGAAGAGATTGCTATTTTGGTTAAGCAATATGGTGAAGCTGCTCGTCGTTGCAAAGAAGCAGACATTGACATCATCGAGATCCATGCTGGTATTGGTTATATGATGATGCGCTTCATTTCTAAATACTCCAACCATCGTACTGACGAGTATGGTGGATCTACTGAGAACCGCTGCCGTTTGCTTTGTGAAGTTATTGATGAGATTCACAAGACCTGCGGTGATGACATGCCTATCATGATCCGCTACTCTGCTGATGACCTTATGCCAGGCGGTCAGCGTGTTGAGGATCTCGAAGAGGTCATGAAGATCGTTGAGGCTCATGGTATTGACTGTTGGTCAATCCAGGCTGGCTTCCATGAGGCTCCTGTTCCTGTTGCTAATCAGTTTGTTCCAGAAGGTGAGTTTATCGGTCTTTCTAAGGCTGCTAAGGCTCTTACTACGCTTCCTTGTTTCCCTGGTACTCGTATTAACCACCTTGACGTATGCGAGAAGGTTATCAACGAGGGCTATGGTGATATGGTTGGCATGGCTCGCCACTGGATTGCTGAGCCTGAGATCGTATCTAAAATCCGTGAAGGCCATCCTGAGCAGGTTCGTCCTTGCATCGTTTGCTCTCGCTGCTTAGACAACATCTTTGTTGGTAAGCCTTGCAAGTGCTCTGTTAACGCTAACGTATTCTTCAACGAGTACGGTTTGCCTCAGAACAAGCCAACTGATGATCCTGAGAAGAAGATCCTCATTGTTGGCGCCGGCGTTTCTGGTCTTGAGTGCGCTCGTACTTTGATTCAGCGTGGTTATAAGCACGTTACTGTTGTTGACAAGAAGTCCAAGCCTTGCGGCTTGATCAACATGGCTCAGGTTTTGAACCCAGAACTCGAGTACTTGGTTGATTGGTATAACAACGAGATTGATCGTCTTGGTATTGACGTTCGTTGCAATATCGTTGCAACCCCTGAGTACATCCGTGACTTTGGTGCTGACGAGGTTATCCTCGCTGTTGGCCCTGAGACGGTTGAGCCAGATGTTCCTGGAATCAACGGCAAGAACGTTGTTTCTTCTACCGCTTTGAAGGAGCTCGTTGAGGGTCATGGCACCCCCGGTAAGGGCTTCATGTGGAGCCTCTCCGCATTCGGCATGAGTGTACTTGGTGCTCCTGTTGGTCTTATGCGTTGGGGTCTTGGCCTTCACCTCTTGGTCAAGAAGCGCGTTGCTATCATTGGCGGCGGCTTTGCTGGTCTTGAGTGCGCCCATGCAATGATGGAAGGCCGTGACATCACCGTTATTGAAGAGGCTAAGTCTGCTGGTTCTGAGATTGGTATTATTGATAAGAAGGTTGAAATCCGCGTCATCAAAGAAGGCGGCGTAAAGATTTTGACTTCAACCAAGCTCAAGGCTGTTTCTAAAGATGGCATTATGGTTGAGAACCTTGAGACCGGTGAGAAGACCAACATTCCTGTTGACACCGTTATCTTGTCCTTGCCTGTAACTGACAACACCAAGCTCTGGGAAGAGATGAAGGGTGTTATGGACAATGATCATCTCCACATTATCGGTAATGCTTTAAACAAGAAGCCAGACGACAAGTATGAGTACAAGCGCTGCTTAGAGGCTGTTCGCGACGGTTGGCTGTTAGGTATGACGCTCTAAGTTCAGCTTGGCAAAAAAGGAAATGCGCAAAGGCGTTTAACCTAATCAGCAAAATTGCTAAACAAAAAAGAGGCTTCTTCTTACGGATGGTAAGAAGAAGCCTCTTCGTCTTTTCGATTTTTTCTAAAGGTCTAGATCAAATTTTCCTCTTAACAGCTTGATTATTTCCTAAAGCTAACTCTCCAGCCTCCCAAAGCGTGCACATCGAACCATTTTTTCAAAAATAATCGAAATTTCATTACAAAGGCCATGAGAGGGTTACTTTTAGTAAGGAATAAGGATTTCAAGAATCAAGAATATGACAAGCCTGCACAGTTCAGACGGAGTATGCTAGCGTATACCATGGATGAGTTTAATAAGCATAATACATAACAAGCAAATTAATAAACAAAAAAGGGGGCTGATATGAGGAGTAGTTTTGGCGAGGGATGGCTTAAGGTACGCCCGGTGACAGATCGCGACCGCGAGGTTGTGTATGTGGATTGGAATGTGCCGATGCCGCAAGATCCAGTTGTGCCTAAGTTGGCGTCGACTGTGATGCTAGTGCGTGATTCGGTGCCAGGGGATACGAAGTATCGTATTGACGATGGGGTTTTCCCACCTGACTTTCCTGATCAACAAAACATCGAGGTGTTTATGTTGCGACGCGCCAAATCTATGGACTTTGTACCTGATGCGGTAGTATTTCCGGGCGGTCGCGTGGATCCGCGTGATGACAATCCGGGTCTTCCGTGGGCAGGGCCTACTCCTGCTGAGTGGGCAGAAAAAATGGGGTGCACTGAGCAAGAGGCGCGCCAAATTGTGGTTGCTGCTGTACGTGAAGTATTTGAAGAGTGCGGCGTGCTTTTAGCTGGCCCCAATGAAACAACCACAACCAATGATCTCAGTGGACAAGAATGGAGCGATGCGCGCGAGGCACTCGTGCGCCATGAATTATCTTTTGCAGAGTTTTTAATTGAGATGGAGCTAGTGATTCGTACTGATCTTATTGGTCTTGTGTCAAATATCTGTACGCCTCCGCACGTTTCAAAGCGTTTTGACACCTTCTTTTTTGCTGCGCTTTTGCCGGAAGGTCAAACACCCGATGACAGGACAACGGAAGCGACGGTGGCGGATTGGGTAACGCCTGCTTATGCTATGCGTGAGGCGGATGCAGATAGATGGAAGATTGTGCCTCCAACTGTGTATAACTTAACGCGTTTGGCAGCGGCAAAATCGGCTGCATCATTTGTTGAAAATCCGGGTTCTTTTCCAGGCAAGATGATGTTTTTCCGTCAAACCGTGGGCGATGAGAGTTTTTTGGCTTGGTACAAAAATGGGGAATCGTGCGTTGATTAAGCAAACCACGAAAAAGCGGTGCGGACGATGAGCAAAAACACGGCGAGTAAAGGGGGCGATTCCCATGCAAGAAAACCCCTATCAGTTTATAGAAGATGCTCTGATATATGAAGGTGGGAGGGTGAGCGATCATCTAATATGTGTGCGCGCAAATAATCCTTCGCCTATGACCTACACAGGGACAAATACGTATGTGATTGCCGCGAAGTTGCCTGCGCAGCGTGATGGATCACCATCGAAGGCTCCAGCATCAGTTATGTCGGCGATGGGGCAAGCTCATAGTGTGTCGGTCCGAGCTGGCGCGCGCCAGCAAGATGCTGTGCCACCTGCGCTTTGCTATATTGTTGATCCCGGTCCTGCTGGGCAGCATATTTACGATGTGTTGGCGGCACTCGCGCAATACAATTTGGCACCGTCAGCTATTATTGAGACCCACGACCACTTGGATCATACTGAAGGCACTGCAGAGATGAAAGAGGCATGTGAGCGTCTTCGTCAAGCGCCGGTGCCTGTATTGTCGCGACGTACTCAAACACTGCCTGATGGCCTACTGCGTGTTGAGTCAGGAGCGCCGGTGGTTGAGATCGTTTCGCTTCCCGGACATTCGCGCGACTCAATTGGGATCATGCTTTCTGAAGACAAAGTTGTGCTTACGGGAGATGTGGTTTTCAAACAAGGCCCTACTGTTGTCTACTACCCTGATGGTGTGCTTGCAGATTATTTGACAACACTTGATGTGCTTGATGAGCTGGTGGCAAGCGGGCGTGCAACAATGTTCGCGCCGGCGCATGGCTGGCCTTATGATGAGCCTCATCGCTTTATTGAAGCTACGCGTGTGCATCGTCTAGAGCGGCTTAAGCAGATTGATAAAGCGCTTGCCGATGGGGTTGCGCCGGATGCAGCAGCATTGGTGAATGCGGTATATACCGACATTGACGCACGCTTGCGTCCATATGCAAAAAAGAGCGTGCAAGCACAACTGGTATATCGCGGTTATGAGGTTACGGAGTAACGACGGAGGTTGCAGAGTAGCAACGAGGGACAATGTTTGGCATGGTAAAACAATGGGGGGCCAATGTTTGGTGTGATAAATTAGCTGATTGGGTGCGGTAGCCTTTTATGCGTATAAAGACAGAATGATTTCGATAAGCAAAACCCTCTTCTCGTTTGAACGAGAAGAGGGTTTTGAGCATGATGCAAGAAGCAATCAAGGCGGGCAATTAAAATATGTGAACTATGCTTGCGCTGGTTTCTTTTCCTTGTTTGCGTTAATAAGCGTTTTGGTTCCCTTGATGGTAAGGATAACCGCCAAAACAAGTAAGAAAAGTGCAATGACGAGCTGAATGGCGGCAGCAAAGATATCGCCGCCAGCAGAAACCGCAACAAACTTTTGCTGGATGGTCATGCAGAGTGAGGTCAAAGTGACGGCAAGCATAAATACCATAGGTATATAGAACATTTTGTTGTTCTTGCCAGCATTACCGAGCCAAGCAGCAACTGCAAGGAGTGCAAGTACTGCCAAAAGTTGGTTAGCTGCACCAAAGAGTGGCCAAATGATGGTGTAGCCGGTCATACCTAAACCAACACCAATAACGACGGTGATAATAGTGGCGACGTAAGCGTTACCAAGCACCGCGCGCCAACCAGTAAGGTTGTGCTGGTTTTGGCCAGCAGGAATCCAAAGTTCTTGGAACATATAGCGAGCAAGACGCGTTGCGGTGTCGAGTGAAGTTAAACAGAACGCCGATACTGCCAAAATGAGCAAGGTGTAAGCAATGCCTTGAACACCCGACAAACCAGGGATGCAGGCAAGCATCTGAGAAAGACCGCCAGCAAAAACTGCCGTAGGAGATGCATAGCCGCCAGCTTGGTAGGTAGTCCAAACAAAGGCAACCGCGCATAATGAAATTACAGCAAGTAAGCATTCGATCAACATACCGCCATACGCAATAGGCTGAGCATTCTTTTCGCTGTCAAGCTGTTTAGAGGTGGTGCCAGAAGCAACCAAAGAGTGGAAGCCAGAGATTGCACCACAGGCGATGGTAATGAAAAGGGCAGGGAACAAGAAGCCTGATGCGGCTGACTTGTTGACTACTGCAGCTCCCGTGTCAGGATTAATGATGGGATTACCTGATGGATCAACAGCAATGTTGGTGACCGTAAAATCAGTGAAAGCGGGCATAGCTAAATTAGCAGCGTCTCCCGTAAGGGAAGCGCCAACAATGCCAATGATAGCAAGTGCAATCATGCCGTAGAGCAGATAAGAGCTCAAATAGTCGCGTGGTTGGAGCAGAATCCAAACAGGTGCAACAGAAGCAACGAGGATATAGATACCTAATAAAATCATCCAGGTAGTGTAATCCAAAGAAATCAAGGGGAAATTGTAGCCAATAGCAACCAAAGCAATAATAATCACGATTGCACTAATGACGTTAGCGGCAAGGGGGATTTCACGGCCGCGCGTTACAAAGCCATAAATGATTGCGACCAAGATGAAGAGCATTGAGATCATAGCGGTGCGCTGATTTGCTAAGTTTGATTCAGGGGTCGCATTGGCAAGCCCTGTTGCAAAGGTGTTTGCAACGATGGAAGCAAATGCTGCGACAACTAATACCAAGGTAAGGTAAGCAAAGACGCAGAAGAGCTTTTTGGCGGTGTCATCAATGTTTTCTGCAATAACGCGTGCGATTGTTTCTCCTTTATGACGAAGAGAAGCAAACAGAGCGCCAAAGTCGTGCACAGCACCAAAGAAGATGCCGCCGATTAGAACCCAGAGTAAAACAGGAACCCATCCAAATACGGCTGCCTGAATAGGGCCGTTAATGGGGCCTGCTCCAGCAATGGAGGAGAAGTGGTGGCCAAGCAAAACATACGGCTTTGCAGGAACGTAGTCCACGCCATCATGCATCTCATTTGCAGGGGTTGGTCTGCTTGGGTCGATACCCCATTGTTTTGCTAGCCAGCCACCGTAGAAGCTGTCTCTTATACACATCTCCGAGCCCACGAGACAAGAGGCAATCTC
>UQML01000047.1 GCA_900542265.1 uncultured Eggerthella sp.
GAGATTGCCTCTTGTCTCGTGGGCTCGGAGATGTGTATAAGAGACAGCGCAGGAGTCGTTGCAGCAGGATCAGCGCGAAATGCGTACGCGTGCTGTTGATGCCCGTATTGTAAAATCGCGGCAATCGTTACGTGATGCACTGATTAACCTTATTGAAGAAAAAGGGTTTGATGCCTTAACTGTAGGAGATTTGTGTTCAGCCGCATCTCTTAATAGAGGTACGTTTTATAATCACTTTAGAGATAAAGAAGATCTTCTTGCCACGTTTGAAGAAGAGATCATGCAAGATCTGGGACGCTATCAAGTTCAAATGAGTCAGATTAGTCTGCCTGTAATTACGGGGTATGTTTTAACCAAAAAGCCTCTTCCGTTTCTTGTAGATCTTTTTGAGTATCTGCGTGAACAAGGAGATTTTCTTCATGCGTTATTAGGACCAGGAGGAGATGCGGGTTTTGCGACTCGTATTAAAGAATCTATCTGTACTAACTTGGTGCATCAAATCCTGCATGAACAATATCATAATTCGCAAGATCCTCTTGTTGATTATTATGTTGCTTTTTTTGCTTCTGCATATTTGGGAGTTATTACCCGCTGGATTCAAAAAGGAATGCCAGAGAGTTCAGAGGATATGGCGTTAATAGCGGTGCGACTTCTTTTTATTAAGCCAGGTGAATCGATAAAAATGTAGCACGGTGAGCCTATACCGAATGATGAACGTAAAGCAATCAGTGTGTGACCTATATAAGAAATACACGTATATGTGCGTTTTGGAGGATATGACAATGACTACAGCACAACAACTTGCACCCTTACATATTGGAATTGATGTTGGCTCAACTACCGTTAAACTGGCAATTTTGGATGATGATAATCATATTGTTTGGTCAGTTTATCGACGTCACCATGCTGATGTTCGTGCAACAATTGTGGAAGTACTCTCAGAGGCAGCAGTTGAGTACGGGGATCGACCTATGACCATTGCTATTACCGGTTCGGGTGGTTTGCTGCTTGCTCAATGGCTTGATCTGACGTTTATTCAAGAGGTTATTGCCTCAAAGACTGCGGTTGAAACCTTTATTCCCAAAACAGATGTTGCTATCGAACTTGGTGGAGAAGATGCCAAGATTATTTATTTTGATAATGGCATTGAGCAGCGTATGAATGGAACGTGCGCTGGCGGAACGGGTGCGTTCATTGACCAGATGGCGGCTCTTCTTGATACGGATGCAACCGGTCTTAATGAGTTGGCAAAAGATCACACTATTTTGTATCCCATCGCCTCACGCTGTGGTGTATTTGCAAAGACTGACGTGCAGCCGCTTTTGAATGAGGGAGCTAAACGTGAAGATATTGCTGCATCAATCTTTCAATCAGTAGTAACGCAGACTATTTCAGGTCTTGCTTGCGGTCGTCCTATTCGCGGCAATGTGGCATTTTTGGGTGGACCGCTTCAATATCTTCCTCAGTTGCGTGAGCGTTTTTATGAGACGCTTGAGCTTGACGAAGATCATATTATCGTGCCTGAAAATGCCCATTTGTTTGTTGCCTGTGGTTGTGCGATTGCAGGCGCTAAAGAGATCAAGCAAAAGGCTGAAGCGGAAAATGCTGCTCCTAAACTTGAAAAACTCAATGAGGTGTTAGAGCGTCTCCGTAATTTGGGAGAGTTGCAAGGCTCTGAGGTTGTACGTCTTGATCCTCTTTTTGCCGATGAGGCAGACTATGCTGAATTTAAGGCACGCCATGATCAAGAAAGAATCACTCGCACTGATCTTGCGACCTATAGAGGAGTTGCTTATTTGGGTGTGGATGCAGGATCAACAACGTTTAAGGCTGCTTTGATCACTCAAGATGGATCGTTGTTGTGGAGTTCATATCAAAATAATAAGGGCGATGTGCTTGGTTGTGCTAAACGTACCCTGGCTGATCTCTATGATGCGCTTCCTAAAGATCCTTCAACAGGCAAATCTCTTATTACTATAGGTCATGCAACGGTGACGGGATATGGCGAAGCATTGCTTTTAGAGGCGCTCCGTTTAGATTCAGGAGAAATTGAAACGGTAGCTCACTTGCGCGGTGCTCAAGAGATGCTTCCTGGCGTTGAGTTTATCTTAGACATTGGCGGACAGGATATGAAATGCTTGCGTGTTAAAGATGGCGTTATTGACTCGATCATGCTCAACGAAGCGTGTTCATCAGGCTGTGGCTCATTTATTGAGTCTTTTGCAACGGGACTTAACTTAGATGTTAAAGAATTCGCACAAACGGCAATTTCAGCAAAGCAGCCTGTTGATTTAGGTAGTCGCTGCACGGTATTTATGAACTCACGTGTTAAGCAGGCGCAAAAAGAGGGCGCTACCGTTGGAGACATTGCTGCTGGTCTTGCCTTGTCTGTTATCAAAAACGCTCTTTTCAAGGTTATTAAGATTCGTGATCCTAAAGAAGTTGGTACTAAGGTTATTGTCCAGGGCGGAACGTTTTTAAATGATGCGGTATTGCGCTCGTTTGAGCAGCTTGCCCAAACTAACGCGGTGCGCCCTGATATTGCAGGCAACATGGGTGCTTATGGTGCGGCCTTGCTTGCGCGTGACCGTCATGAACAAGCTATGGCCGATGGGTCTAGTGCAGTTGTGAGCGGTATGCTTGATAAAGAAGCTCTTCTTGCGCTCGAACCAACCCATCGCTCAGTTCGTTGTAAAGCATGCTCAAACGCTTGCCTTCTTACCATTAATGATTTTGGTGTGGATGAAGAAACAGGAAAGCATCGCAGGTTTATTACAGGCAATCGTTGTGAAAAGGGTGCGGGTAACTTCGATAAACTTATTGATGTGCCTAATCTTTTTGAATGGAAGACCCATCGCTTGTTTGATTATGTTCCTCTATCAAAAGAAGAAGCGACACGTGGTACGGTTGGGCTGCCTCGCGCGCTCAATATGTATGAGAATTATCCTTTCTGGTTTACTTTCTTTACTAAGCTTGGCCTTCGTGTTGAACTTTCTGATGCTTCAACCAAAAAAACGTATGAAGCTGGTATTGAATCCATGCCGTCCGAATCGGTGTGTTATCCTGCAAAGCTCTCGCATGGTCATATCATGAATTTGCTTGATAAGGATATTGATTTCATCTGGATGCCGTGCGCTAAGTATGAGCGCCAAGAAGATGAGACGGCGGGCAATCATTTTAATTGTCCTATCGTTATGAGTTATTCAGAGGCGCTGCGTTTAAATATCGATGAACTCAATGATGTTGATATTGATTTTTTGAATCCCTTTGTACCTTATGACAAGAAGGATCATTTAAAAACGCGTATGTACCATGAGTTTGTTGAGGTGCATCCTGGTATTTTAGGCGGAACATTGCCAACGCAAGAAGAGATTGATGAAGCAATTGAGGCTGCGTGGGCAGAGGATCTGGCGTTCAAACATGACGTTCATCAAAAGGGAGCTGAGACGCTTGCTTGGATGGAGCAGACGGGAACACATGGCATTGTGCTTGCTGGACGTCCCTATCACTTGGATCCTGAGATTAACCACGCAATTCCTGAGTTATTAACCAGCTTTGGTCTTGCAGTTTTGACTGAAGATTCGGTTGCTCATCTAAGCCATGTTGATCGCCCTATTCGTGTGGTGGATCAATGGATGTATCACACGCGTTTATATGCTGCGGCAAAATTGGTCACGCAACGCGATGATCTTGATTTAATTCAGCTTAACTCCTTTGGGTGTGGTCTCGATGCGCTCACCACTGATCAAGTGCAAGAGATTTTGGAGGCTTCAAATAAGGTCTATACCGTATTGAAGATTGATGAGGTTTCTAATCTGGGTGCTGCCCGTATCCGTGTTCGTAGTTTGCTTGCTGCGCTTAAAGATCAAGCTGATGAGCGTGCTGAACAGGCTAAATTAGCGGGTGGTTGTCCTGTTGGTAACATTGATATTGCCTCTCTTGAAGCTGATGTTTCTGCACGTGAGGCAGCCATTGATAAGAAGACGGGTGCACGTGAAGGGGCTGCCGCGCGTGATGTGGCTGCTTCGTTAGAGTTGACGCAGAAAGCCAATACAGAGAGCGAACTTACTCCATCACTTGCTTCACAACGCGCGGCAGAGTTGGTGAATGAGGCAGAGGACTTGCACGCTTCAATACAGCGTGAAGGTGCATCGACCGAGTTTGAACGTGCGCAGTTCACTAAAGAGATGAAAGAGGCGGGCTATACCATTCTTTGTCCGCAAATGGCACCGATTCACTTTGACTTGTTACTACCCATTTTTAGAGCAAATGGCTATAATCTAGAACTCTTGCCTGCAGTAGATCATGGCGCTGTTGATGCGGGTCTAAAATACGTCAACAATGATATTTGTTACCCCTCTATTTTGGTTACGGGACAAATTATGGAAGCAGTTATGTCGGGACGCTATGACACTGACAAGCTTGCCGTAATCATTACCCAAACGGGTGGTGGATGCCGTGCTACCAACTATATTGCACTTATTCGTAAAGCGCTTAAATCAGTGGGATTGAGTCATATTCCGGTCATCTCGCTTGCCTTTAAAAAGCTCGATGAGACCAATCCAGGCTTCAAAATTTCTGCGACTATGCTCTACAACGCAATATTTGGTCTTATTTATGGCGACATCTTGATGCAGTGTTTGTATCGCACTCGTCCCTATGAAATCGAGCCAGGAGCTGCACAAAACCTCTTTGATTATTGGATGGCAAAATGCCAAAAGCAAGTTTCTGAAGGTGAGAAATTCGGACGGTATAAACAGACTGTACGTGCCATTATTGATGATTTTGATAACTTGCCCTTGCAAGGAGAAGGTACTAAGCCGCGCGTTGGTGTGGTGGGCGAGATCTTGGTTAAGTTCCATCCCACAGCAAACAATCAAGTAGTTGATGTGATTGAAGCAGAGGGCTGCGAGGCTGTTGTTCCTGGTTTAATTGAGTTCTTCTTATTTGCTATTGCTGGATCAATTTTCCAAAAAGATCCGCTGGGTAAATCAAAGAAAGGAGCGGTTGGTGCTAAGGTTGCGCTTAACCTCATCGCCAAATTGCGTAAGCCAGCTAATGACGCGCTTGCTGCCTCTAATCGCTTTGAAGCTCCGACAGACATTTTCGAATTGGCAAGTTATGCAGAAGAAATCCTCTCGCTCTGTAACTCCATGGGTGAGGGTTGGCTTTTGACCGCTGAGATGTGTGAGCTTATTCGCACAGGAGCTCCTAATATTGTTTGTGCACAACCCTTTGCGTGCTTGCCTAATCATGTTGTGGGAAAAGCGGTAATCAAGGAGTTGCGCCGCCGTTACGACAAGACCAATATTGTTGCGGTTGATTATGATCCTGGTGCTTCAGAGGTTAATCAGCTCAATCGTATCAAACTGATGATTTCAGTTGCTAAAGCTAACATGGAAGAAGAAAAACGCAGTGCTGATCAAGCGCAGAAAAGCATTACTCAATCAGTGCAGGATTCACTTAATGAGACCTGGCAATCTGAAGGTGGCGATGGGTCAGCGCTACATGCAACCGTCTTTAGAACTGAAGATGAGGTTGAGTACAAAAAGGCCTAAGGCCTAAAGCCTAAAGGAAAAATAAAGGTATAGACGTAATACGCAATCGATTGGAGCCTATGCGCAGCAATACACATAGGCTCCATCATTTCTCACGCGACGAGCGAGAAAACCAGTATCGACAAGGTAGTCAAGGTAAGCATAAATAATGGCAGTTCTTCGCATACGCATGAAGTCAGATTGAGCTGCTAGTCCACCGGTATGGCGCGCATAGTGGGCAACGGTTGCTTCATAGGCACTTACTTCAGAAAGTGTCATCATAAGTTCTTGCATGCGACTTAATTGAACGGTATATGATTCGATAATACGATCTATAAAAGCATTAATAATCTCGGGCGTGTGAAGTGCATCAGTGTGGCTCATATAGATATGTTCAAGATTGAGTGTTTTTAAAAACGTGAGACTTTCTAAGAAACGTGTAAGTATGTGAGATTCTGGATCAAGTTGCATATGACCAGGAGCAGCATCAAGAATATGATCTCCTGCAAATAGAATGCGTTTATTGCGTTCAAGCAAACAGGCATGTTCGGGAGCATGACCGGGAGTATAGAGTACTTCTAAATCATAGTCGTCATAGGTAAGGTGGGTGTGATCTGGCAATATATGCATTCGCTCTAACACGCGGAGAGAAAAGCGGTCTTTTCCCATGATGAATTCAGCGCAGGGGTGCATGCAGGCGCCTTCTGCTTGGTAGAGGCCGGTGCGTTGCAAAAAGAGATCGCGACGATCAACGGTATAAAGAGTAAGTGGACCGCAGAAAAATTCACGCATTCCTTGCCCTATACAATAATCAAGATTCCCATCGTGATCTTCATGAAAATGCGTGATGAATGCTTGGGTATTTTCCCAAGAGATTCCTTTACGTTCGAGGGCTTTATCAAGTGCCTGTGTCCCACAAAACTCGGCATATCCAACATCGACAAAAAGTGCTCGATGGGGTGTAGCATGCGTGTCAAGGAGTGCATATAAATCAATACGGTCAGCATAGTGAAAGTGAGCAATATCAAAGCGGGAATGATAAAGCGAGGGGGCGCATTGTTCGAGTAGCGTGTGGGTATTGAAAGTGACCTGGGGGTATGTTCGACCCATAGAGAAAGCTTCCTTTGTACAGTAATACTTGTGATATATCGACAGTTAGTTCATGTGTATACTTACCTATAGATTACTAGCTTATCGAAAAAGACAAGCTAGTAAAATCACTAGTCCATGAAAGTTAGGGGAAAGAGGGAATCATGGAGCTTGTTGATGCAATCAAAGGAAGAAGAAGTATTCGTAAATACACGAGTGAACCTGTTGCGCGCGAAGTAATTGAAGAGATTTTAGAAGAAGCGGTTTGGGCGCCTTCTGGTCAAAATCTTCAACCGTGGTATTTTTTGGCATTAACCCAGAAAGAAGAACTGCACGAACTTTTTGACATATTGGGTACGAGTGCATTTTCGCATCGTAAAAAGCTGGAAAAGCGATTTGCAAACAACCCTGAAGTTGTAGAAGAAACAATGGAGTTTTCTCGTGAGATGGGCGGTGCACCGTGCATCATATTAGCGTTTCTCTTAAAACCAACCTATAGTGACGATGATTTGCCTAGCTGTATTGAATCAGTAGCCGCGGCTATGCAAGATATTTGTCTTTTAGCTTACGATAAAGGCCTAGGCACGTGTTGGATTGAAGAAGTAGTGCGTGAGCGTGAAAAGATCGAAGCACGTTTTGCTCCTGATAAAGGACGGTTGCTGGGAGCGGTAATCTTAGGTCATCCTGCTCAGGAATCACATCCAATCAAACGCAAGCCAGGGCGCTACGATATTCGATAAGCGCCCTATAAATACAGATCTCGGTAAACGTAGATGCT
>UQML01000048.1 GCA_900542265.1 uncultured Eggerthella sp.
TCCTCATGCTCTGCGGAACCGTAGGCGTTCCTGGAGGCGGCTGGTGTCACTACGTAGGCCAAGAAAAGATCCGTCCTGAAGCGGGATGGGCAGAGTTTTCATTTGCGCAAGACTGGGTTGGCGCCTCTCGTCAAATGAACGCAACAAGTTACTTTTATGAGCATACTGATCAATGGCGTTATGAGCGCATGCCTCTTTCTTATATGCGATCTCCTTTGGCTGACACAACGCGCTACAGTGGCACCTATATCGACTGCAACCTCCAAAGCGTCAAGATGGGATGGCTTCCAACCGCTCCTCAGCTTGACATTAATCCTTTAAGCATTGCTGATAAAGCAAAAGAAAAAGGAGTAGATACACAGGAGTACCTTGTTGATGCGCTCAAGAATGGCGAAATTAATTTTAGCCTTGAAGATCTTGATGATCCGTTTAATTGGCCACGCAATCTCTTTGTCTGGCGCTCGAATATCTTGGGTTCATCTGGCAAAGGTCAAGAGTATTTTCTTAAACATTTTATGGGTGCTCAAGATGGCATAGTTGGAGAAGAGTTAACCTCAGAAGAAGAGCAGCTTAAGCCCGAGCTTATCAAATGGAGAGAGGCTCCTGTTGGCAAACTTGATCTGTTAGTTAACTTAGATTTCCGCATGTCCACGACAAGTCTCTACTCGGATATCGTACTTCCTGCAGCATCGTTCTATGAGAAAAACGACATCAACACTACTGACATGCATAGTTTTATCCATCCCTTTGTGAAGGCTGTTTCGTGTCCTTGGGAGGCAAAGAGCGATTGGGAAATCTTTGAACTTCTTGCTAAACGTATTTCACAAATTGGAGGCGCTTATCCTAAACGATTTGGTGCGGTAAAAGATGTTTTACTCATGCCTCTTGGTCATGATACGGCATCTGAACTTGGACAAGCACTTGATGTAAAGCGTTGGTATGAAGGTGAATGTGACCTCATTCCGGGAAAGACCGCTCCTCATATTGTTGAGATCGAACGTGACTATAGCGCAATTCATGATATGTATTGCTCGGTTGGTCCGCGACTCTCAGAGCACGGTGGCGGCAACCGTGGCATAAAATGGAATCTCGATTAGGAGATCAAAGAGCTCGCAGAATTGAATGGAACGGTTAAAGAAGGTGTTGCTGAGGGCCGACCAAGGATGGATTCAGATATCGCTGCAGCCAACATGATTATGCGTGTTTCGCCAGAAACTAATGGCACCCTTGCTTATAACAGTTGGGATTTTGTCGAGCAACAAAGCGGCGTTCCTTGCAAACAACTCTCTCTTGAACACCGCGGTGACAAACTTACGTTTTTCGATCTTCAGATCCAATCGCGCAAAACATTTACAGCACCTGATTGGTCTGGCACTGAAAACGACGAAATTCCCTATGTTGCGTTCTGGCAAAACATTAATCTCAATCTACCCTGGCGCACCCTTACGGGACGACAGCATTTCTATCAAGATCACGAGTGGATGCGCGCCTTTGGCCAAGACTTCCCTCAGTATCGACCTCCTGCAGATCAGCGAGCATTAGCAGGCTATCAACACGCAGCCGACAATGGTCATCCAACCATCATGCTCAACTTCACAACGGTTCACCAAAAATGGGGCATCCATTCAACCTATTACGACAACGAACGTATGCTTTCTCTCTCGCGAGGAGGCCCCACTATTTGGCTAAACGATCAGGATGCAAAATCCGCTGGAATCGAAGATAACGATTGGGTTGAATTCTGGAATGCCAATGGCGCAATGGTAGCACGAGCTATCCTCACCTCACGTATGCCAGAAGGACTTTCAATTCTTCAACACGCAACAGAGAAATTTATGAATACGCCCGCTTCAAAGGTCACAGGCATCCGTGGAGGAGATCATAATTCCCCAACCCGTGTCGTAATCAATCCTACCCATATGATTGGCGGTTATGCACAACTCTCATTCCACCTGAATTATTACGGGACCATATGCCCGAATCGCGATGACTTTATTTGGCTTCATAAACTCGACTCTGTTGAATGGCTTGACGGAGAAGCCCAAACAGAGGCCGATATATTAACCAAACGCATCGTCATCAAAGATTGCTAGCCAAAGGTACGAGGAGGAAGACGCTATTATGAAGATACGCGCTCAAGTTACGATGGTCTTGAACCTCGATAAGTGCATCGGGTGCCATACCTGCTCGGTCACCTGCAAAAATGTATGGACTAATCGCCCGGGCATGGAGTATGTCTGGTTCAATAATGTTGAAACAAAACCAAGCACTGGTTACCCAAAGCGATGGGAAGATCAAGAAAAATGGCAGGGAGGCTGGCAGCTTGATGGCGGAAAGCTCAAGCTCAAACGCGGACCAAGACCTTGGCTGTTGGCTGGCATTTTCAGTAATGGATATTTGCCAACCATTGATGAGTATTATGAACCCTACACGTTTGACTACCAAAAGCTACAAAAAGCACCTCTTATGAAAACCTCACCGACCGCTCAACCCATCAGCTATATAACGGGCGAAGTCATGGACAAGGTAAAGGGAAGCGCTGCATGGGAAGACGACTTGGGTGGCGTAGATGTCGAAACGGTTAATGACATCAATCTTGATGGCGTTCAACGTGAGATCTATGCAAAATATGCAAACACCTTTATGTTTTATCTGCCACGATTATGCAACCATTGTCTCAACCCTGGCTGCGTCGCAAGTTGCCCTTCAGGATCTATATACAAGCGTGAGGAAGACGGCATTGTTTTGGTTGACCAAGACAAATGTCGCGGTTGGCGTATGTGTATGACTGGCTGTCCCTATAAGAAGGTCTACTATAATTGGTCAAGCGGTAAAGCTGAAAAATGCATCTTTTGCTACCCTCGCATCGAAAGTGGATGCCCCACGGTGTGCTCTGAATCGTGCACAGGGCGCATTCGCTATGTTGGTGTTGTCCTCTATGATGCCGATAAGATAAAAAAACTCGCAAGCACCGAAAATGAAGAAGATCTCTATGAGGCGCAGCGCAGTGTTTTCCTCGACCCCTTCAACCTTGATGTTATAGAAGAAGCACGCGCAACAGGCATTAGTGACGAGTGGATTAAAGCAGCGCAAAATTCACCTGTCTATAAACTCATCAAATGGGGTGTTGCATTCCCGATGCACCCTGAGTATCGTACTCTCCCTATGGTCTGGTACGTTCCTCCCCTCTCACCTATCACTGATGCGCTTGATTCAGGACAGCTCTCTATGGATGGCATGCTGCCAAAGGTCGATAAACTCAGAATCCCGATTCAGTACCTCGCTAACCTTCTGGCCGGAGGAAACACCAAAGTTGTTCAAGATGCGCTTGCGCGCTTGTTGCTTATGCGCTCTATCGTAAGGCACTACAGCAATTCAGCCGGGCTTGAACAATATCTGCAAAGTGAATTACCCCTTGATGCAATCAAAGAGGCGCCCGGGATTGAACAGCTTCATGCACTGGGATTAACGCCTGAAGATATTTGCGAGATGCACTCATTACTTGCTATAGCAAATTATGAGGATCGTTTCGTAATACCAACTGCTAACCGCGACAATGAAGCAAGTGTTCTTCAGCAGGGAGAGCAAGGAATGAATATGGGTGGTGGCCGCGATCAACGTTACCGCGCATCACGCATCTTCGGAGGTCCTATGGATAGGAAAATCTCTCCTTTATTCAAGGATTACGAAATGGCTGCCCAACCCAGGAAGCAGAAGTGATAACTATGGACCCTACACATTTCTTCTATTTTGTCGTTTATCAGGTATTCCCTTATGTGGTTATCACCGTATGGCTCATAGGAAGCTTTATACGCTTTCTCACCCATCCTTACACGGTAAAAAGTCAAAGCTCAGAGTTTTTAGGAAGCAAAAAAGAAATCAACTGGGGGGCACGCTTCTTCCATGTCGGCGTCATAGGTCTTCTATTTGGCCATCTCCTTGGGCTTTTTGTTCCTAAACAATTCCTATTGGACTTTGGCATTACACCGCAGATGACTCAACAGATTGAGATTGTTGCTGGCGGAGCATGCGCAATCCTTTGCTTAGTTGGGGTTGGGCTCATGATCCATCGGCGCATCAAAAACCCTCGTATTCGCAAGACTTCACGTCCAAGCGATTGGCTCGTATTAGTGATACTTGCTGCTGTACTGATTATGGGCGCCACAAGCATTGTCAACTCAGCGCTCTACGATCATTCAGGTGAAGGGCTCTTGGATTTTGTAAATTGGGCTATTGCCTTAGTTACGCTCCAACCTGATGCCTATACCTATTTGATTAACGCAGCCACACCGCAAAAGATTCACATCTTCATTGGTCTTTGCGTCTTTCTTATTGTCCCCTTTACCAGGTTGATCCATATCTGGAGTGGTTATGCATCACCTATTTATCTTTTGCGAAACATACAAAAGATGCGCATGAACGGCGCGCCTATGAGAGACGACCATCCCGTACACGTACCAGAAAGAAACACTGATTAAACCCACCTCAAGAGCCCCATTTAGTGGTTTTGCCTGTGGACTACCTCAAGTAGCGAAATGAAAGGATCTGATCATGGCTCATATTAATGACGTTCTCAGTGATCGCACAGTCCATAAAAGCACAAGGCTACGCGAAGCTAAACGTGGCACCACGGTCTGCCAGTTCTGCGCAGTAGGATGTTCGCAAGTAGCCTTCTACAAAGATAAAGAACTTATTGAAGTTGAAGGCGACCCTCGCTCTCCTATTAATGCAGGACGTCAGTGCCCAAAAGGCATGTCGACGTTTATGCTCAATCAAAATCCTTATCGCGAATCGCGCGCACTTTATCGTGCACCCGGAGCTGATACATGGGAAGAAAAAGAGCTCGATTGGATGCTTGATACCATTGCCGATCGAATTTGGGAAACTCGCAATAAGGGTTTTGTAGAAAAAGACGCTAACGGCATGACAATTAACTGCGCAACAAATATAGGCTTTGTTGGTGGTTCTGCCAACGACAATGAAGAGTGCTATCTTATTAGAAAGCTTTTCACCGGTGGTTTGGGCGTCTTGCCTACTGAAAACTCTGCACGATATTGTCACTCCACTACCGTCGCTGCTCTCTCACCTACCTTCGGATTTGGCGCATGCACTAATCCCCCGCGTGATCTTATTAACAGTGATTGTATTTTGATTATGGGATCGAACATGGGTGAAGCTCACCCCGTTGCATTCCATTGGCCTATGGAAGCTAAACGCCATGGCGCAGTCACCATTCATGTAGATCCTCGCTTTACCCGTACTTCTGCTGCATGCGATCATTACGTTCACACACGCCCTGGTGCTGATATTGCCTTTATTGGCGGTCTTATCAATTACGTTCTCGAGCACGATTATTGGTTTAAAGAATACGTGCTTCATTACACCAATGCAGCAACGCTTATTAATCCTGACTTCTACTTTGATGATGTCGTAGGGCTTTTCAATGGTTGGGATGCTGAAACCAACTCCTACTCCAAGGCGGGAACAACCTGGGATTATCAATACGAAATGAATCCTGATGGCAGTTATGGACAACCCAAGCAAGATCCTACACTCCAAGACCCTCATTGTGTATTCCAGTTGATTAAAAAGCAATTCAGCTACTATACCCCTGAAGTAGTGGCTGATATTTGTGGTTGTCGCCCCGCAGACATCGTGAAAGTTGGCGAACTCATCGGCAGAAACTCTGGTCGCGATCGCACCACAGCATTTTGTTATGCAACAGGCTTTACGCAACACTCAAGTGGATCTCAGATCATTCGTACTGCAGCAATCTTACAACTACTTCTTGGTAACATCGGCCGTCCTGGTGGCGGTATCTTGGCGCTCCGTGGTCACTCCAATGTTCAAGGCGCCACTGACGTCCCTACCCTTTTCAATGTTCTCCCCAACTACATTCCTCAACCAGAAGCACATCCTGGCAACGCCACCTTGGCAGACTACCTTGCTAATGGTCATGGTTTTAGTGGTGCTCTTGATAAAACAAGCGATGGAATGTGGAAGCTTGAGACCGAGCGTGGATCGTGGGCATCGTTCTGTCTCTTATACACATCTGACGCTGCCGACGAACTCTAGGGTGTAGATC
>UQML01000049.1 GCA_900542265.1 uncultured Eggerthella sp.
TACACCCTAGAGTTCGTCGGCAGCGTCAGATGTGTATAAGAGACAGCTGCTGCAGCGCCCGCCTCATAGAGTTCTTTAATCCACTCATCTTGGGTCTTGCCTGCCGTGAATTTATCACGAACGCCAAGCTTTTCAGCAATATCAGCATGAACGTCATAAATGGGACGACACTCAAACGGTGGCTCTTGCGCAGGACCGCCCACGGTCACGCCAAAGTAATACTCAGAATAGCCGTTAGTAGACATATTAAGCTGCTCACCACGCATAGCGTCAGGAAGCAAGATGTCACAATACTTAGCAGAGTCAGTCAATACCGTATCGCATCCAATAATGAACTCACATTTACTCTCATCAGAGAGAACTTCATAGACTTTGTTAATGTCACCATGCTGGTTTGAGATACAGTTGCCGGCATAGTTCCAGAGAAGTTTGATGCCGTTTTTGGGCGCCTCAATTTTAGCGGCGGCCTCAGCTGCCTCAGGATCTTGAGCTCCCATGAAAAGCGCAATCTCATCTGCTGCATCAAGTTCTTTTTGGAAATTGGAACCTTCATCAATAGCTTTAAGCCACGAGTAGCACGAAATCTTGGCGTTAACCATGTTCATAGGTGCGCCATTAGGATCTTCATCACTTGATGGCAAGCTGCCAACCGGAGCTCCAGGAGGCTCAGCTTCACGCATGCCAGAGTTCGTACCGGGGCGACCCAGGTTGCCCGTGAGCAACGCAAGCATACAAACCGCACGTGTTGCACTCTCACCATTGGAGTGACGTTGCAAGCCCCAACCCTGCGCAACAAATACGTTGTCAGCATTGTGGATACGCGCGGTGAGTTCGCGAATCTTTTCAGCAGGAATGGTAGTAATAGCGCTTGCCCACTCAGGGGTTTTCTCTACCATGTCGTAACCGGTACCCATGATGTAGTCATAATACGACTTATGCTGGCCTTTAGCTGACTCAGGCATGGTTTCCTCATCGTATCCTTGACAATAGGTGTGCAAGAAATTGAGATCAACCCAATTGTTTTTGATGAGCTCATGCGCAATGCCTGCAACCAATGCGGCATCAGTACCAGTGCGGATTGGCAGCCATTCTTCAGGGTAGCCGGCTGCTGTTTCGTTATAACGGTAATCAATATGGATAATCTCTGGTCCCTTTTCACGCGCCCGCGCATAGTCCCATACGACATTAGCGCCACCCATACGGTTTTCAGCAGGACTATTACCAAACTGCAAAACCAAATCCGCATTCCCCATCTGATCCATTGATGATGCGGAGATGTTTTCGTACGGTGATACACCAACGCCATACATGAAAGGCATTACGTATTGATGCATCCCCGTTGAGTAGTCGCCATACATGGGCAGATAACCACCCACGCAATTCAAAAGACGCTCCACGCTGCGTCCTGTCGCAGAATACATACCCGTTGCGTAGTTCACATACATAGAATCATTGCCGTAGGTATCAATGGTGTAGCGAATCTTGTCAGCAATAGTTTGTACCGCTTCATCCCACGAGATACGCTCAAACTTGCCTTCCCCACGAGCACCCACACGCTTCATGGGATACTGCAAACGATCTGGACTGTTAATCCATTGACGCATCATGCGACCGCGCAAGCATGCACGCGCCTGAAAATCAGGATTACCAATATTGTCTGTCTCCATGTATTGGACTTTTCCGTCCTTTACATGCCATTGAAAAATACAACGGCCGCCGCAGTTCACATTGCACTGGCTCCACACAATCTTGTCTGGTTCGTCAGCATACGCAGGCTCTACTGAGCCAAATGCTGCATCGCTTGCCGCGAGTGCTCCGCTTGCTGCTGCAAGCGCCCCTAATGCACCCGTTGCTTTTAAAAACGTGCGACGTGAGAGATCAGGTATCTGATAAGACATAAAATCCCCCTCCTTTATATCGACTATCTACCATTCTAGCAACGCCCCGCAAAATAGCCACGACAGCAAAATTACAAATACGCAAAACACTATTCTTTCTTGAGAATAATTAAATGGTTATGCGCTAATATGCAGTACAGAAAGAACATAACCATGTCTGCAAAGGTGATCTTAAAGGAGTTACGATGGGGCTACCCGAACCAAGCATGGACCAATGGCTCAAAGAAGCAAAAGAGGATCCTTGCGCCTCTCAAGTTGGAATGTATCTCACCCATAACGGTGTTGTGCGTGCAACGCCACGTCATATTGTGAGATCTAACGAGTATGCACCAACAGACTCTACAAACTCATCAAGCGATGATGTTATAGCAGTCGCGTTTTCATATGACCATGATGGACTTCAACAAGCTCTTGCTGAAGCGCGCACGTGGGAGGGCATTTATTACGTTCGCGCTTGGCTTGCTGAAGGAAATGTTGCTGTAGGAGAATCACTTATGTATGTGCTTATAGGGGCCGATATCCGTCCGCATGCAATTGATGCACTTACCCGTCTTGTGGGTCATATCAAAAATAACCTTGTCACTGAAACAGAAATCTATGCAACTAACTAGTTGTCCACAGATAAATACCTATAAATCTATTTGAATACGCACTCATTTTAATTCATCCTATGTTACCTACACGAAATAGGAGATAAATCCCATAAGGAGCTTTATGCGCAATATGCGTCAAGACAATGTGGTAGCGTTTGTTGGACGACAAAACTCAGGCAAAACCACGCTCATTGTTCAGCTTATTGAAGCACTTACAAAACAATCAGTGACCGTTTCATCAATTAAACATCATGGACATAAGAGATTCGAGATTGACGTTCCTGGTAAAGATTCCTATCGCCATCATCATGCAGGCTCTCTTGCAACGGGCGTTCTATCACCCGATCAGTTTGCTTTAGTAGAAGCCAAAAGCTTTGATGATGCACAAGAAGCCGTCGCACTCCTTCCCGCTTCCAATCTGATACTTATTGAAGGTTTTCGCGCTTCAGGCTTTCCCACTGTTGAATTATTGCGTGCCAACAACCCCGCAGACAACGTCTATGCCGACACGTTTATTTCCTGCTGTAAGCAAGAAAACAAAGCTGCTTTTCCCTGTGCTGTTATTACCGATATAGATTCTGTCGCCACAGCAGCCCTATCCATCAATCTTCCTGTCTTTAGACTAGATGCAATTGATGAAATTTGCTCATGGCTAATAACCACCTTCAGTAAGCCGCTCATTTCAGTCGCGGTACAAGCAGGAGGGGAATCAAAACGTATGGGTCAGTCCAAAGCACGCATTGATTTTCTTGGAAAACCTCTCATAGAGCATATGCTTTGTCGTGTTGCACCCTTTGCATCAGATCTCATTATTACTACTAATGAGCCTGAAAGTCTCTCATATCTCTGTGGGCGTTATCCGGGGTTGCGCCTTATTAAAGACATCTACCCTAAACGCAGTTCACTCCGTGGTCTTTCCACAGCGCTTGCTTATGCGCAGCATGACCTTGTGAGCGTCGTTGCCTGTGATATGCCTTTATTTGATCCTGCTCTATGGGAATGCGAAGTGGCTTTTCTTGAACAAAATATCACCGATGCCGCCTGTGTTCCTGTATATGAGAATACATTACAACCGCTCTGTGCAACCTATCGCAAAGATGTCTGCTTTGATGCAATAGAGCGTTTTGTGCAGTCAGACAATCAACGGATAAAGGACTTTCTCGCGACACTACCCATAGGGGTACTTAGCGAGCATATTCTTACCCAAGCCGGCATCGCTCCATCGACATTCATTAATACCAACACTCCACAAGAGCTCCAAGCACTCTACACAATGCTTGCGCAAGGACTTAAATAGGAATGAAGTATGGCTATTCTTGACGCGGCAGAAACATTTTCCCATCTCGCAAAGCCTCGTATTGCTTGCGAGGCAGCCTCTTGCGTCAAAGTGCGTAATCGCAATGCACGCTGTAGTGTATGTATGGACGTATGCCCAACTCAAGCACTCACCATCCGCAACAATATCATTGAATTTCACGACGAGCGCTGTTGTGGCTGCGGCGCCTGCGCAAGCGTTTGCCCAACTCAAGCACTTAAAACAACAGCACCCAGTACACAAAAAATTGCCGCTAGCATTGAAGTGCTTATTGAGCAGAGACAAGACTCTCCTATCTCCCCTCAACAACCACTCCTCGTTTTTTGTGAGTATGCCTATATGCGCTTAGCCAAAGAGTTTGACGTCGATAATCTTGACCTATCCCATCAGCCTTTTCTCGTTATACCATGCCTTGCTTATCTTGATGAATCACTATATATACAAGGCTTTACCCAAGACTATGCTTGGATGCTCGTAAGCGACGTATGCGATTCGTGCCCCTGCAACCAAAACAATGTGATTGCCAATTTAATAGAACAGACTCATCGTATTGGCATTGGCGCTCAATGCAACCAGCCTATAGAGCGCTACTACCCCAAAGATTTTGCTCATATCTATGCATTCCTCAAGAACCAAAATACACACGCCACAAATTCGCACATCTCATCTGCACGCACACCACTTGATCTTGAAGCACACAGCATACTTCGTTGCAACTTTACCGAAAACGCTCCCGACATATCACGGCGTGGGTTTTTGAGTTCACTTATTGAACAGACCAATGAAGCCATCGCCCATGCCGCAGCCGAAACACTCAATGCAACCGTTTATACACAAAGTCAAAAGGATACGCCAAAGCCCACTCTTGCGCGTGTCTTAACTACCACCCCCGGCAAATTAAAACAAACCACCCCAGAACGCATAGACCATCTTCTCAACTGTTTATTTGATAGGTACGAGAAATATGTTGCTAAACAGCTAACAAACCAGAGATCCAACACCCACAATGAAGTTCTACCACCTCTGCTCACAACGCCTTTTTCAAGTCGTATCTTTAGTCATATTCACGTACTTGATTCATGTAATGGATGCGGCATGTGTGCTACGTTTTGTCCCACAGGAGCCCTGCAATCAAACAGCGTTCAAGAAACTTGCAAGTATCAGAGCAACTTGCGCACCACTCTCACTCCTCATCTGTCCACACAAACGCTGAGCTTTCGCTGCAACGACTGCGTATCTTGCAATTTGTGCCTGGATATTTGCCCGCGTGATGCACTTTACCTAGACGCGCATGTCACCCTGGAAGATCTCTTTTCACTCGAGCGAATAACAGTGTTTGATCCTCCCTTATCTCTCTAAAGAATCAAACCGCTCAACTTTGTCTACAGCTCTTAACGCATCACTTCACGTAGTGTCTCTTGCGCATTCTCTTGCAAACGCTCATCAATAACACGATACGCACATACAAGCTCGCGCCCTTCTACGGTAAGCGATGAGCCTTGCGCGCCCCTTCGCTCTAGAAGCGAAACCCCAAAGACCTCCTCAACATTTTTTACGATTCGCCATGCTTTTGAATATGCCATACCCATAGAAGCAGCCGCTTTATTAAGGCTCCCTAGTTTATCCACCTTATCGCATAGTTCCACTACACCTTTACCCATAGCAGGTGCATGGGATCCGGTACCTTTTTTTCGCAATACAACTTTGACATCAACCGTAAATTGGGAGCTATCCATATACGTAAATCCTTTTCGGTGAATACCTGTATCTTGCTTGGCGTAGTGGCTGCACAAAGGCATGCGCCAATCGCACGAGGTCAGTACACATAGTACCAAACCTGTCTCTTATACACATCTGACGCTGCCGACGAACTCTAGGGTGTAGA
>UQML01000050.1 GCA_900542265.1 uncultured Eggerthella sp.
TTAACTTAGCTTTATGTAACCAAAAGATAGGCCGCTGGATGCGGTGAGCAAAAGGCGGCTAGGCAAGTGAAGCTAGCAGGGAAAGAAGAGGCGTAGGAAATAAGTCAAGCGCGTCGGCGCGGCTCTAAGCCACGGCGGCGCGCAGGTTCTCCTTTGATTACGTACTCAAAACAAGCCTTGCGCTATACGTTAGAAACGCGAACAAGTTTTCGTATTCCGTTGCTTTGAGACTGGTTAACCTCCTACAGGATAAACATTCTCTGAGCTTTGCGAATTTTGCAAGGAGAGATTGGCACGCTCTTATTACAGGTTAGCGATGTGAGTAATTTGTAGCACAAGAGCCTCTATGCAGGCGCATTTACGAGCGAGGAATCCTTCGGCTTCCTTATAGTGCATAGACGGTTCAAGACCCCACCTTTGTCAATCTTTCCTTACAAGCTTCGCAATTCAGATGCACCTTGAAAAAACAATACTAACAATTTTGATGACTTGCAATTTTCCACCTTGTCTGAGTAACACCTACAGAGAGGGTTAAGAATTGCTTGTTCATACATTCTAGGCAAATGAGATAGTGCTCGCTAATCAAGCGCCACACTGGGTGTTAGCACTATCTGATTTGAACGACTCAAAGGGAGAGAATTGTCAAAACGTATAAGCCTTTTATTTTTAGAAGACTTCTCTACGTAATAAGAGAGAGGGGTTGATAGATGGCTCTTATGAAACGTGCATACGGCGGCGTACAACCTTGTATTCGTTGTGGCGTTTTCCGTATCCGCATCCCATTTATCCACTTTAAGATTTCTCCACCAGAAGTTGTAACAGGCCTCATGAATGCCTGCTCTTCTTATGGTGCACTCGCAGTACTTATCACTACTTTAGGCCTTGATCCTGAAGTAGCATGGGCGCTCGTTATTTTTGAAACTTGTATGTACACTCTAAACTGGGTTTTAGGTGAACCATCCATTTGTGGTTGGATTACTCCTGCTATGGCAATTATGGTTGCCTTCTTGGAAACCCTTGAACCCGGTGCTGCTCGCTTGCAAGCGATGACAGCAATCGAGTTGGAATTAGGTATTTTGTTCTTAGTGCTGGGCTTTACGGGTACAGCTAAGAAATTGAATACCTTAATTCCACCAGCAATGAAAGCTGGTATCGTTTTGGGTGCTGGTGTTAATGCTATTACGGTTCGTCTTGCACAAGGCGGTCCTATTGATACCGTAACCTGGGGTTGTATTGCAGGTATCTTCTGTGTTTACATGCTTATGTATTCACAGCGTGTTCGCAAACACATGGACAAAAACCGTGTTCTCCAAGTTTTGGGTAACTACAGCTTCTTGTGGACTATGATTATCTTGATGGTTGTCGGTGGTATCGCTGGTGAATTCCACTTTAACTTCTCTGGCGAAATCTTCAAAATCCCTGATTTTGGAGCATTGTTTGCAACCTGCTCCCCATTCTTCATTGGATGGGCTGAGCCAAGCATGTGGCTTATGGCTATTCCTTACGCATTAGCTGCATGGATTATTGCATACGGTGACTTCATTACCGTTCAACAGCTTGGTCTCCAGGCTACTCGCGATGACGAATATATCGAGTTCGATCCTAACCGCACCAATGTTGTTTGTGGTATTCGTAACGTAATCCTTTCCTTGTTTGCACCTTATCCTGCACTCGCTGGTCCTTTGTCTGCTCCTTACACCATTGCGACTTATCAGCGCTACAAGCAGGCTGGTCGCCAAGGTATGGATTCTATTTACGACGGTGCTGGCACCAACTTAATCTTCACCGTTATTGGTTTGTTCATTTACCCCATTTATGAGGCATCACTTGCTGCATCAGCTGCTATTTTGGTTGTTGTTTTGATGCTCCAAGGTTGGGTATGTGCAATTATCGCGATGGGTATCGTTCGCGATGATCTTGATAAAGGTATTTCTGGCGTTATGGCCGGTGCCGTTATCGCCCGCGGTGCTGCTGTTGGCATTGGCGTTGGCCTTGCGTTCTATCTGTTCCTCTGCGACAACGACAAGATTCGTGAAGACTACGCATACAACAAAGAGAAGCAGCGCATTGAAGATGAAGAGACTGAGCGTCAGCTCCAGGCTCTCCATGAGCGCATGGAAGCATTCAAGCGTGGTGAACTTGTAGAAGACTAGTTAAGGGGAACCACTAGTTTTTCATTGAAATCAAACTAGCCAATAACTATTGATTTCTTTTTTTGTCAATGATGATGAGATGAGTCGTGAACCTAGAACTTATCTTTGTTGATAAACAGGAAGACCCCGTAGTCTCACAAAAAGTGACTTCTACGGGGTCTTTTCTTTTTACCAACAAGAACGCGCTTTATTTATGCTTCTAAATCATATTCTTTAATACGTCGCTCAATACCTTTAACGCATGCTACAAGCACTTTATTAACCGGTGTCGAAATATTGTATTTCTCTCCATATCTGACAACAGCATCATTGATTACGGAAATTTCAGTCGGTCGTTTCTTTTCTAAACTCTGCAAAATAGAAGGCTTAAAGTCATACGGCAAGTTTTCACGAGCAAGCTCAAGCACTTCATGCGGTGTCCGACCAGACGTCACAACACCTGCAGCAGCTGATACGTCGATTGCTTCTTGCACAGCTTTTTCAGCAGTTTCAACTAATTCAGGCATCTGGTACATGTCACCGTAAGGAAGTCCTGTGATGCCACAGACTGCTCCTGTCGCAACGTTGATAAACAGCTTATCCCAAATTACTCCCATGATATTATCTGAGACTACCGTTTCCATCCCAGCAGCATTAAATGCGTCACCAATTTCTACAATACGCTGAGTAACGCTTCCATCAAGTTCTCCGATAAGGGTTTGTTTTCCTGGAATTGTCGCTTGCGTTTTACCAGGAGAAAGAGCCATTCCGCCTATGTAGGTCTTTCCCCCTATAACGTGCTCTTTTCCTACAATATCACAAAGCAAGTCTTCAGATCCTAGCCCGTTTTGCAAAGAGAGCACTACCGTATCAAGGCCTACAAGCTCCAAGCTCTCGCGCATCAGCGCTTCAGTATCAAAAGCCTTACACAAAACAATGACAAGATCACACGAACCAATTCCATCGGCATTTTCATGAGCTTGTACTTGAGCGACTTTTTCTGTCCCATCAGGAAAAACTAGAGTAAGCCCTGACTCATTGATAACATCCATATTTTTCTTACGACCGATCAAATGAACTTCATTGCCATTAAGCGCAAACGCTCCGCCAATTGTTGTTCCTAATGATCCTGCTCCAACAATACAGACTTTCATAAAACCCCTCTTGTCCCCCTAGCCAATAGTTTAATGACGATTCTCACCGAGTAAACACATCGTACATAGCATACAAGACTCGCTGTTTTATCTTGAGCGCAACTCATAAATAATGTATTGGTTTTAACATCATGAAAGTTGTCTATAAAAATAGAAATGCCCCGCGAGACTAAACGTCCCACAGGGCATTTCAATAAGGTAAAAGAATCACATCTTTTGGGCTAACGACTCAATTGATTCTTACCTAAAAGACACTGTTAAAAACTAGTGCTAGTCCTCAACAGCCTCGCCGCGCTTGAATGCTTCCATGCGCTCATGGAGAGCCTGGAGCTGACGCTCAGTCTCTTCATCTTCAATGCGCTGCTTCTCTTTGTTGTATGCATAGTCTTCACGAATCTTATCGTTATCAGACAGCAACAGATAGAGAGCGATAGAGGCGCCAAGACCTTGAGCAGCACCACGGGCAATGATGAAGCCTGCCATCATGCCTGTCATGCCCTTGTCGAGATCGTCACGTACCAAGTCGAATGCGATCAATGCGCATACATAACCTTGGATGAGCAATACAACAACGAGCAATGCTGCAGAAGCTGCCAAAGAAGCCTCATACAAAGGATAAACAAACAAACCGATAACGGTGAAGATCAAGTTGGTACCAGAACCGTCGTAGATGGAATCCATACCCTGGCGACCGGACTGCTTGTAGCGCTGATAAGTAGCAACGCAATAAGGTGCTGACAGAGGGCCAGCAAGTGCAGGATAAGGTGCAAAGAGTGCAAGGATTACGTTACGGATACCGCAGATAACGTTGGTACGGTTAGGATCGAACTCGATGTACTCGTCGTCACGAGTAGCCTGGAGACCAAGCTGTTGAACTGTGACGAAGTCACCGTATGCGATGATCCATGCCGTCAGTGCATAAGGTGCAGCCATGAGCCACATACCTGGCTCAGCCCATCCAATAAAGAATGGAGATACGGTTACGAACAATGCACCGAAGTCAGGAGCACGAAGGATTTCTCCAGAGAAGTTAAAGTCGAACTCGCCAGCAATACCACCAACGATAAACAGTGCGAAAACAGCCCACAAGAAGCTGTAGTTACCCAAGATTTGGATAACACGGCTTGTCTCCATGTGCTTACGTACGCGCTGAGAGAACATCAAGGTGAATACTACCAAAAGACCAGCTAAGCAACCCCAGGTTACGGTGTCGATAGGACCGCCAACCTTGAGGCGGACAACAACAGCGTTAACGCCAGCACCGAGTACGATACCAGCTTTAAGTCCTGGAGGCACCAACGTGTTCAGCTTCTTGGAAAGACCTGTGAAGCCTAAGATGAGGAACAAGATGCCAAGTTCGAGTTCGACTGCAGTTAATGCCTGCAAACGAGCAACGCCTGGCTCTAATGTTTCCAAGAACACGATGATAATAGCCATAGCAGGAGTAATCCAACCGCAAATGGAAGGCTCGCCGAGCAACCAGTTCAAGGTATACATAGAGGTTTCGAATACAACCAATGCCCAAGCAACGGTAGGATCGAGACCAAGAGTACTAATAAGAACGGCAAGCGCTCCATAAGAAGTACAGGCGTTCATGAGGCCTGTTACGATTTCTGGTGGAGAAATCTTAAAGTGGATAAATGGGATACGGATACGGAGCAGACCTAAACGAATGCAAGGCTGAACGCCGCCGTATGCACGTTTCATAAGAGCCATCTATCAACCCCTCTCTCTTCCCATGTAGATCTTGCAATCTACACGTATGTTTTATTAATCTCCTCATACGAGTCGTGTAGCGATTCATATAACACTCACCTACCACAGTGAGCTTTGTTAAACGTCATATGGATCGCAGCCCTATATGAAAAAGCAGAAACAATAAAGCAGCTTTTCAACAAACTCCCCAGTAAGCTGAAAGCTTTATATGCTATATGCCCTGCTGATTCAACAAAACATAATGCGAATTGGTTATTTCACATTTTCAAGGTGCGTAAAAGATAGCCGCCCTTTTGCTCACCGCATCCAGCGGCCTATCTTTTGGTTACATAAAGCTAAGTTAA
>UQML01000051.1 GCA_900542265.1 uncultured Eggerthella sp.
ACGAGATTGCCTCTTGTCTCGTGGGCTCGGAGATGTGTATAAGAGACAGGCTTCACGCTGCTCCAAATAGCTCGAGTAGTTACCGCGATACACTTTGACAATGCCGTTATCAATCTCAGCAACACGATCAACCATATTGTCAAGGAATTCACGATCGTGACTCACAACAATAACACTTCCTTGATAGGAACGTAAAAAACCTTCAAGCCAGGTTACTGACTCTAAGTCCAAATGATTTGTTGGTTCGTCAAGGAGTAATACTTCGGGATTGCGCGTTAGCAGTTTGGCTAAAGCGATGCGCATTTGCCATCCGCCTGAAAACTCACTCGTGAGTTGATGGATTGACTGCTCATTAAAACCAAGACCGAATAGAACGCTTCTCACGCGCGCCTCAAGTGTATAGCCACCCATCGCCTCATATGCATCACGCGCACGTCCATAGGTAGTGAGTAGCGATTCGCGTTTTTCAGTATCAAGAGAATCAGATTCTTTAAGCTTTTGCTCAAGATCAACAAGGCGTTTTTCAGCCTGCATAATCTCAGTTTGAGCTGAAAGGACCTCTTCAAAAATAGAACGCTCTTGCATCTCAATTGCTTCTTGTTCGAGATAGCCCAACTGAGCGCCCTTTGCAAGAACAACCTTGCCACTATCAGCATCTTCTCTTCCCGAGATAATATTTAACATGGTTGTTTTTCCTGCGCCGTTTGGACCTACAAGCGCAAGGCGATCATATTCTTCCAGACGAAGCGATACGTCATGGAATAATACGCGTGAACCAAATGATTTAGTTATTTTTTCGAGCTGCATAATCATAGCAACTCATTGTAGCGCACAATACTGATGAAGAACATTAATCAATATATATACGGGTTTCCTCATCCTTTACTAAACGATTATTGGCTACAAATTCAATAAAGGTATCAACACAATAGGGATGATAATTCTTATTGGAATAAGCCATGTAAATAGTATGAACAAACTTCCGCTTGGTTTCTTCATCAGACAAAAATGGCTTTATTACAATACCTTCAATATTACGCAAGAAAAAGGTATCAAGAAGAAGAGCCACTTCATTCGCACTTGCCACAAAACCTGCCAAAATAGACTCATCCTCAAAGGCGTGTTTAATATGATTAATGCCAAGTTTTGATGCCATTTTCTTAATAGCACGACCAATAGGAACCTGATCACGATAAGACAAGAGCGTTACATCTTCAAGATCAGCAGCTGTGAGGTATTCTTTTTGCGCAAGAGGGTTGTCTGCTTGCATCGCTATTACCAATTGTTGCTCAAGCAGTGGTATGTATTCAATCTGAGGAATTTCAGTGTCTCGCGCCGCAAAGACAACATCATGCGTTCCCTTAATAAGTCCTTCAAGCAATACTTCCGTAGGAGCTTGAGAGATATTAAAATCATGTTCACGTTCTACGCTGCCCTGATATTTCATGAGCATACGCGGCAAGAAATCCGTTTGAATCGTGATGATGGCACCCATATCAATAGTACCCCCATCACTCTCTCCCGCATAACCTTTCATGATAGCAACGCCTTTATCTAGTTGTTCAAGCGCCGAATTTACATACGTTAAAAACTCTGCACCATATTTAGTAAGCTCAACATTACGGCCTGCTTTTTGAAATAAAGAAACGCCAAGCTCTTGCTCTAATGAAGAGATAGAGCCCGATAAGGTTGGCTGTGTAATAAAGAGTTCTTTTGCAGACTTGGTATAATGCTGCAATTCAGCAAGTTTTCTGAAGTAATAGAGTTGAGAGAGATTCATACTATACAGCTCCTACATCGCTTGCATCCTATACTAACAGAAACCTATAAAAAGACGTTGATCTATCGGTTTATTTGGTATCTCTACCAAGTTAGATGCGGCTTAAAACAGACCTATTCTTAGAACCTCCTCCCATCGCTAAGAAAAGAGGACATTATACCAGAACGATAAAATGGACCCGCAAAAGCAGGCCCATTTGTAAATGATGTATGTTCTACCAAGAATACGCGCAATGCGTAGTCATCTTAGCCAAAACGATATTGAACACCCATGGTTGGCTGAGGATACTCCCACTTCTCAAGGATAGTCTCACCGCAAAGCATGCGGCAGGTACCACACTCGAGGCAACCAGCGTAGTCAAAAATTGGGTCGTCGCCCTCATCAGGTACTTTGTAGAGAGCAGCAGGGCAGCACATTACAAGCTTGCGATACTCAGGATCGGTAACTTTAACGCCTTCCTTGATTTTGATATGAGCATTTTCTTCATCAACCTCAAACTTATCAAGGGAGAGTTTGTCGTCAACGTTAACGGTAATATCGCAAACGTTAGGAAGCTTCGTCATAATGCCTTCACACCCTTCATAGCGTCCTTAGCCAACTTCATCATGCCAATCTTCTTGACTGCAGGCATAGCCATCTTCAAAACATGCTGACGAGGCTCACCATTGGTAATGAAGAGTTGATTCATGATATCGCGGATCATCTCAGGATAACCATTAAACATACGTGGGCACTCCTCCAAGAATGCTGGAGCATCTTGATAGAGCTTCATATCACGCATGATAAATGAGTTGTCAAGCATGGTCTTATAAACAGCGAGACCATTCTTAGAGGTATCACCCTTGTCAATTGCCTGGATTGCAGCCTTAGCAGCAATCTCGCCAGAAGCAATAGCCAAGTCCATACCACGAACGGTATAACCAAGATTCATGCACATCATAGCAGCATCACCAGCAACCAAGACGCCGTTACCAATGATCTCTGGCATCATCTTCAAGCCGCCCTCAGGAACAACATGACCTGAGTACTCAACCGTCTTACCGTCACGAATCAAAGGCTTGATCTCAGGACGGTTCTTGAAGTTCTCAAGCATCTGATATACAGGAATATCCTGCTTGAGTACCTCAGACATGGTAGCTACGATACCGAGTGAAATGCTATCCTCATTTGCATAGATGAAAGCACCACCGATAACACCATTAGAAACGCTACCAGCAAAGAGCCAAGAAGCGCCTTCACCTGGATTGCAGAGGAAACGAGACTCGATAACCTCAGCAGGCAAAGAGATGGTTTCTTTAGCACCAACAGCAACCTCATTAGTAGCAGGAGCATACTTAGAAAGGCCCGCTTTAGAAGTGAGGAGTGAATTAACACCGTCAGCAAGGATAACAACGTGTGAACGAAGTTCATCACCAAATGCATTGATGCCGCAGACCTTACCATCTTCGATGATGAGGTCTTCAACAGCGATGCCGTAAATGTACTCAGCACCAGCATTCTCAGCTTGCTCAGCTAACCATTGATCAAATGGTGCGCGGAGAACGGTGTAAGATGCATTTTTGTCCTCTTCAAGCTCACGAGAGGTAAAGTCAATCGTAAAGTTTGAATCAGGAGCCATCAAAGAAATACGCTCATGAGCAACTTTGCGTTGCAAAGGAGCTTCTTTCCAGGTATCAGGGAAAACCTGAGCCAAGGAGTGGGTGTAGATACGACCGCCAGTCATATTCTTAGCGCCAGAATATTGACCACGCTCAACTACGAGAACAGTTTTTCCAGCGGATGCCAAAGTGTAAGCTGCGATAGAACCTGCGCAACCTCCACCTACGACGATCACGTCGAAATCCGGTTCAAAGTCCGACATGTTTCTCCTTTCAGAGTGATAACAAAACAAGGTGCAATCCGCACTTTACCCGTACGAACTGCACCTTGCGAAAAAACTGGTTTACAGTGCTTCGATCAAAGCAGGAACAACCTTGTAGATATCACCAACGATACCATAGTCAGCCTGCTTGAAGATTGGAGCGTTAGCGTCCTTGTTGATAGCGATGATGGTGTCAGCGCCAGTAACGCCTACCATGTGCTGCATCTGGCCGGAGATGCCCAAAGCAATGTATGCCTTAGGAGCAAGCTGGAGACCAGAAACGCCGATGTAGAGGTTACGAGGCAACCAGTCAACGTTCTCAGCAAGAGGACGAGAGCAACCAAGCTCGCCGCCGATCTTAGCGCAAAGATCACGAGCCATCTGGAGGTCTGCTTCCTCAGCAAAGCCACGGCCAGCACCAACAACAATGTCAACCTTGGTAAGGTCAGCACCCTCGCGAGGTACTTCCTTGGTACCACGAAGTACCAATGGCTTTGCAGGAGCAGTGTAAGCGATGGTCTCAACAGTATCAGTACCTGTTGCTTCGCCGTCACCAAAGGTGGTAGCAGCAACAGTGTAGATCTTAGGACCATTTGCCTTCTGCTTGGTAGCAGCAAGACCACCGAAGTACATGTTGGTTACTTCGTCACCGTCGATAGCAGTTACATCAGAAATAACTGCAGCGTCGAGGCTTGCAGCCAAGAGGCCAGCAAGAATCTTGTTGCGAGGAGTTGGCTCAACGATAACTACGTCAGGCTGAGCAGCGTTGTAAGCAGCGATTACGCCTTGGATAGCGTTCTCGACTGGCTCACCAGCAGGAAGCTCAATGTCATAAGCGACATCAGCAATACCAGTTAAAGGCTCGCCCTTAACTACTGCCAAAGCTACTTCGTCAGCAATTTCACGAGCGCCAGCAGCGTAAGCGCGCTGTCCGTCTTGGGTTTCTGCAAGAACTAATGCTTTCATATTGTAATACCGCCTTCTCGTTATTTGAGTGCTTCAGCAACAGCAGCAGCAAATGCCTCAATGTCGCCTTCATCAAAGATCTGGTTCTTACGAGGTGCAAGTTCAGGTGCCTTAATCTCGTCGATAACGATGGTAGACTCAGCCGCGCCACCAAGAGCATCAACAGTAGAAGGCTTCTTGCCTGCAGCAAGAATT
>UQML01000052.1 GCA_900542265.1 uncultured Eggerthella sp.
TACACCCTAGAGTTCGTCGGCAGCGTCAGATGTGTATAAGAGACAGCTATAAATACAGATCTCGGTAAACGTAGATGCTGGCAAAGTGAATATCTGCTTGCGTTTTATGATAGCCAATAGTAACGGCAGCAAAGAAAGGGCTCCTGATGGGAGCCCTTTTGATCAATAAAGTCTAACGACCGTAATGAAACACTATGCCATACAGAAGGTAAAGGTGCCTACTATTAAAAGTAGTATGTTAGTAAATTTTGCGAATCCTTTTTGGCTAATTCGTTTTGCAATTGCATTACCAATAAGGGTCGCAATGATAAGAAGCGGAATACAGATAGCGCAGGTTTCAAAAACTACGGGAGTAAAGTTACCAATGATGAAGTAATACAGGGCATAAGCAAAATTCAGGATGGTCCAAACCATGGAAATTGAAGCGCGGAATTCATCTTTGTCTTGAAATTTCTGCATAGCATAAATCACTAAACAGGCTCCACCGGAAACGAACATGCCTTGAATTAATCCTGCAAGTGCAAGTACAATCCAGAGCGCCCAATTAGGAAGATAGCGTTGTTCTTTTTGAATAAGATTTTTAAGGCCTACCAATATGATAAAAATGCCATAAATACGAAGTAGAAAGTCAAGAGGAACATTATTGATGAGCCAAATACCAAGTATAAGAAACACTACCATTGTTAGTGTAATCTTGCGTACTTCTTTCCAATTAATATGCTTAAAGCCTGAGATGACAATGAATGCTGAAGCGCAAAATCCTAAAACATTCATAACAGCAATAGAGTTATGAATTCCAAGTGTTGCAATGCCGACAGGCATGGTGATAATGCCGCCAGCAAATCCGGTAATAGCATTAAGAGTGAAGGCAAAAAAGAATACAGTTGTAAAAATAATACGTTCAAGAGGCATAGGTATCACCAAAGTTCATCTCAATACGTTTGTGGGCAGTGCAAAACAATTATGGTACAAACACGGTGTATTAACGATACCTAATGTATTTTATTTTGTCTTGACAGGTATGTTGTGTCTGAATAAGTAAGGTGAGTTATAACACTGCTTGCGTAATTTCGACTTGGTATCCTGCAGACTCAAGAGCATCTATAATGCGTGTTTTATGAGTAGTACCAAAAGCTTCTATAGTTACTTTTAGTTCAACTGCAGCATTTCTGTTAGCGCTTACAAATTGATTATGATCAAGACGGATAACGTTACCATTTTCTTTTGCGATGGTTTGTGCAACGCGTACGAGCTCTCCTGGTCGATCAGGTAGAAGAATAGAAATCGTAAAGATGCGATCCCGTTGTATTAGACCATGCTGAACAACGGTTGCCATGGTAATAACATCCATATTGCCACCGGATAGTACGGATACCACTTTCTTGCCCGTGATATCAAGATGCTTTAAGGCGGCTACCGTAAGTAAGCCTGAGTTTTCCACAATCATTTTATGGTTTTCAACCATATCTAAAAAGGCAACAATGAGTTCATCATCATCAACGGTGATAACGCCGTCAAGATTTTCTTGTAAGTACGGAAAGATTTTTGTGCCAGGCTCCAATACGGCAGTGCCATCAGCAATGGTTGTTGCTTTTGATAGCTTAACAACATGGCCTTCTTCAAGAGAGGCTTTCATGCATGCTGCACCACTTGGTTCAACACCAATAACTTGAATGCGTGGATTGAGAAGCTTAGCAAGAGTGGAGATGCCGGTTGCAAGTCCGCCACCGCCAATCGGTACCAAAATAACATCAACTAAAGGCAGCTCCTGGACAATTTCCATGGCGATAGTACCTTGTCCTGTTGCTACAGCCTCATCGTCAAAAGGGTGAATAAACGTTAAACTTTTTTCCTTGGCAAGTTGGCAGGCGTGTTCGTAGGCTTCATCGTAGACATCTCCGAAAAGGACAACTTCGGCGCCGAGCTCTTTGGTTCGCTCAACCTTGATAAGAGGTGTGGTAGTAGGCATTACGATGGTTGCAGGCACTCCAAATTGATGGGCAGCATAGGCTACTCCTTGAGCGTGATTGCCCGCTGAAGCAGTGATGAGTCCCTGTGTGCGTTCCTCATTGGTCAACGTTGCAATTTTGTAGTAAGCACCACGTACTTTATAAGCCCCTGTTCGCTGCATGTTTTCAGGCTTAAAATATACTTCAGCTCCTGTTTCTTTTGAGAAGTAAGGAGAATAAACAAGCTTAGTCTCTTGCGTTACTTCCGTAACAGTTTTAGATGCTTGTTCAAAAGCAGGTAACGTTAACATTTGTGTTTCCATGATGCTCCTTGCCATGAAACGATTGCCTCTTTTACTCGATACTACTCCAAAAAGCGCTACTATTAGAATCGATGCAAGAAAGGTTTCTGTGTCATCGGTCAAATGAGTATAGGTAGCTTATTTGAAATCGCAAAAATATGGATTCTTTTGCACGATGACCAGATGAGGAAAACGAAGGTTACGTATGATTGCAACGATTGCAACTCCTGATGCACCGCAGGCGATAGGTCCGTATTCGCAAGCGGTTGTAACTGACGGCTTTGTGTTTGCCTCAGGGCAAATTGCTCTGGATCCCAAAACTGGTGAGATGGTAGGGGATACGGTAGAGGCACAAACGGAACAAATCTTTTCAAACGTTCAAGCACTCCTACAAGCAGCGGGAAGTGATCTTGAGCATGTGATAAAAACAACGTGTTTTCTTGCTTCCATTGAAGAGTTTGCAGCATTTAATGAAGTGTATGGACGTTATTTTAAAACACATCTCCCTGCGCGTTCTGCGCTTGGTGTTGCTGGTTTGCCCAAGGGGGCGCTTGTGGAAGTCGAGGTTATTGCCAAGGAGATTGACGCATGACCTGTGTGTCATATAGTCAAAAAACCCATCGCTCAAAAGGGAAACTCACCATTGTTCCTACTCCTTTAGGTAATTTAGGCGATGTGACTCGGCGTGCTCACGCTGAATTGCAAGCTTGTGATGTCGTTTGTTGTGAAGATACGCGTGTTACGGGAACCCTTCTTAGTGCTCTTGGTATCGAAAAGCGTCTTGAGCGTTTAGATGAAACAACTATTTCAGCAAGAGCATCGGATGTAATTGAGCGTGTTCTTGCAGGTGAGCGCATTGCTTATTGCTCTGATGCGGGAATGCCTGGTGTTTCTGATCCAGGGCAGCGTCTTATTGCCTGTGCATATGAGATGGGTGCCCCTATTGAAGTACTTCCGGGAGGAACTGCTATTGCTACAGCGTATGTAGCGAGCGGGTTTGTCGCACCATGCTTTTATTTTGGTTCTTTTTTCCCACGTAAGAAGAGCGAGCAAGTGCGAGTTCTTGAAACGCTTCATTCGCTTGAGGCTGTACTTATTTTTTACGAGAGTCCTAAGCGAATCGTAAAGGCGCTTGAATCAGTTGCAGAAGTATTTCCTGCAAGAATGATTGCAGTATGCCGCGAACTCACTAAACTTCATGAAGAAATTGTTCGAGGGCGTGCAGATGAAATCCATGCTTATTTTGCAGAACGCACCAAGACTGCTCCTGTAAAAGGCGAAATTGTTCTTGTGATTGATGCTCCTGCAGAGGAGGAGCATCAAGCAGATAGGGCAAGCGCTCAAGAAAAAGCTGCTTTGTTTGTAGAAGAGCAACAAATCAATCCAACACTTTCCAAAAAGGAAATGGTTGCTTATCTTAAATCTGAATTTGGTTTGAGTCGCAATGACGCCTACGAGCTCGTTCACCATGCTTAAGGTAAAAGAATGGTGCTGTTTGCCGTCTCTTATGTGCGTGTCGGTTTGGTTAAAATAATGCTTTATGTAACTTGCGTTACTATGAAAAATAAACTATATCATTATCGCTGAGTGAGATCAGTCTTTGAATATCGACAAGAAAGGATACAGTCGTTTATGACTAATCGCCAAAGTACTGAATATAAAACGTATTTAAGTGAAGAAGAGCTTCCTACCGCATGGCTCAATATTCGTGCTTTTATGAATACTGATCATGCACCTATCTTAAATCCTGAGACTCTTGAACCTGCAACGGTCGCTGATCTTGAACATGTCTTTTGCACTGAGCTTGCCAAACAAGAGCTCAATGCAACGGATAAGTTCATTCCCATTCCTGATGAGGTACGTGAGTTTTATCGTATGTATCGTCCGTCTCCTTTGATTCATGCTAAATTCTTAGAAGAGGTACTTGATACTCCTGCAAAGATTTACTACAAGTTTGAGGGCAACAACACATCAGGCTCTCACAAATTAAACTCTGCTATTGCTCAAGCATATTATGCAAAACAGCAAGGTATCTGTCTCTTATACACATCTCCGAGCCCACGAGACAAGAGGCAATCTCG
>UQML01000053.1 GCA_900542265.1 uncultured Eggerthella sp.
ACTCCTTTCATCCAGGAATCTCTTGGTTCAAAAGAGAAGAATCTGTGTCATATGTTGCAAAAACCTGCAAAGGAGGCTTGAGTATAAAAACCTTCTTGCTTATCAATTGCCTTTTTGGTAAGCGGGAAGCTGTAATATTTTTCACCGTCAACCTAACATCGCTCATACTCGCTTTGCTCTCGCGGTATGATGCCACTAGAAAACTCGTGTTTATTGATTGAACCTCTGCAGAAATAAGACTTTACCAATAGATTGGCTTTTTCTTTATGGAGCAACAAGAACAAAAGCAAGAAACTCATAACTATACAAAAAATCATAACCATACAAAGCGTGACACGGATACTAACGCAGATACCACTGAGCGCGATGAGCGTCGTGCTATGGAAAAAGAACAAGCGTATTTCCGCAAACAGATGCAAGGGCTTCTTCCGCTTAATTTGGGAGCGCTTTTTATGCCGCCTATATGGGGTCCTGCCCACGGAATTTGGATCACCATTCTGTTTTATCCCTTGTGGCTCTTTGCTGATAACTTGTTCTATGCTGCTTTTACTGAACCGACAACGCTTACCGTGGTATGTGCTGTTCTGGTCTTTATTGGATCAGTCGTGGTTACGGTGTTGTTTGCATGGGTAGGACAGCGTTATGCCTTGAGACGTGCGCTCACTATGGGTAAAACCAAGGAAGAGTATCAAAAAAAACAGCGTATTTGGGCAATCTGTATGGCGCTTGTTGCCATCATTTTTATCGCGCTTGCAACGTGGTATAACCTTGATGTGCGTCCTTTTGTTGAATTTCCTGAAGCATAAAACAGTGAGAAAAGCGTGAATTCCAATGCAAACTCCTATGGAAAAAATTGCGGTAATGTGCGTAGGTAACAAACTTATGCTTGATGACGGAATAGGGCCTGCAGTATACGAAGAGTTGACTACGCGCTATGAGATTCCTAGCGGAGTTGATCTTTTTGATGTTGGTTGCATGAGCATGGATATGCTTTCATGGGTTAATGACTATGATTTTATGATTAGTATCGATGCGGTTGACGGTACTGATGAGGCGCCGGGGACAGTATTTCGCTATGAGCCTCATGATATTGCGCGATCTGAAAGTCCTTATACTTCTCTCCATGAACTCAAGCTTGCTGACTTGTTTGATGCGGCATCGCTTTTGGGATATGAGTGTGACGGCATTTGTTACGGTATGCAGGTTGAAAACATGTCTCCTGCAGAGTTTATCGTAGGGCTGACGCCCGCAGTGCATGAACGTTTAGATTATTTAGTGGAATGTATTGTGGCGGAGCTTGATCGCCATGGATATAAGCTCGCTTCTAAAACCGTGGCCTGAGAATTGAAGCTTAATGTTTGAGGTTCCATAACGGGACTAAATGGGCTAGCTCTTGCGACGCTAGCTCTTACGCTTTTGCTTTCATGAAGCTTGGGCAAAGCTCAGCACCAATAATGCAATCTTCACATTTGGGGTTGCGTGCCATGCAAAACTCACGTCCAAAATGTACCCATTGGTGATTAATGTAGAGCCAATCAGTTTGTGGGTAAATCTTCAAGAGTTTAGCCTCAACTTTATCCGCTGTGTCATCATTGCGTGTCGCAAAACCCAAGCGGTGTGCAATACGATACACATGCGTATCAACCGCAATTCCTTGTGGATCTTTAAACGCTTCGCACATAACGCAATTGGCGGTTTTGCGTCCAACGCCTGGGAGCTTTTGGAGTTCATCAATATTGCGGGGAACCTCGCCTCCAAAATCAGCAACAATAGCTTGTGCGCATGCAATAATATTTTTGGTCTTGTTCTTATAAAACCCGAGAGGGTGAATGATTTCGGCAACTTCAGCGCTATCTGCTTGCGCTAGTGCTTGCGCAGTTGGGAAGCGATCAAACAAAAGCGGCGTAATTTTGTTGACAGCTGCATCGGTACATTGCGCAGACAGAATAACGGCAATAACTAGATTAAAGGGATCCGTGTAATCAAGGCTGCACTCACCGGCACCATAGTGATCAAACATGCGTGATTCAATTGCGGCAGCGCGCTCTCGTTTTTGTGTCATTGTTTCGCGGGGCATGGAAACCTCTATCAATCAAAGGACTCTATCAATCAAAGCTAACGAATTGTCTTAAGCGCTATTATAATGAATAAACTGCGTGCCACTCTTTGAAGTGGCTAAAGCGCGTTATAAAGCTCTATAGTGAGAATTCTTCAGGAGTTATGTTCTTCAGGAGTTGTGGTTATGTTAATTGATGCCCTTGCAAATAACCTTGATCGGTCGGGTGCCCTTGAGACGTTTTGGTCTAAGCTTGATAAGCGCATGGATACAACGCTTGGTGTTGCATCCTCGGCGCGCCCTTTTTTGGTGGCAGCTCGTTTTGCGCATCGGCCACAAACAACACTTGTGGTTACTCCTGGTGAAGAAGGTGCCGATGTGTTTGCGCGCACGGTAGGCGCATTCATAGGCGAAGAACGGGTATTGCGTTATGAGAAGAGCGTCGGAAATGATTTTGCGCTCACTACAACACCTGATCCCAAGGCAATTGCGCATCGGCTGCAAGCGCTGTGGGCATTGCAGTCGGGTA
This sequence comes from uncultured Eggerthella sp., assembly GCA_900542265.1. Lineage (GTDB taxonomy): Bacteria > Actinomycetota > Coriobacteriia > Coriobacteriales > Eggerthellaceae > Anaerotardibacter. The sequence goes on from UQML01000053.1 coordinate 2,586, forward strand.
AAGAATGTATTGTTGTGTCGTCTGCGCAGGCACTATTGCGTCGTGTGGTGCCTGCTTCGGATTTAGCGGCAAAGCCTCTTGAGCTGATTGCTGGTATGGACCTTTCTGATGGCGCAATCGAGGGGTTAGATGACTATTCTGCGCTTGCAGAAGTACTGGTAGATTTGGGGTACGAAAACACTACAACTCTTGACGGACCAGGTACGTTTGGTGTGCATGGCGGCACCCTTGATGTGTGGCCTGGTAATCTAGATTTTCCTGTTCGTCTTGATTTTTTTGGCGATGAGCTTGAAGAAATTAGACGCTTTCTTCCGACTACCGGACAGCTTATCTCGACGCTTGAGTCTGTAGAGATATTTCCGGTGCGTGAGTTTAGAGAGAGCGGTAAAACTATTGCTCAAGCCAAAGCACGATTGCGAGTTCCCGCTCAAACAAATCCACAATTACGTGAGCTTCTCGAATGTTTGGAAGATGATTCAGAAAGCATTCCCTTTGCGCTCATGTCATATCTTTATGAGAAAACAGAAACCGTAGGTGACTATATTTCTCCTGATGCGCTCACGGTGCTCAACGAGCCACGTAGTTTGTTTGATGATGCCCAGCACGCTTATGATGATCTGGTAAAGCTTGCGCAAGGGACAAGTATTATTCCTGAGAGTATGTATGTTGCTCCTACACAGCTCAATTTTGGTGCCAATCCTCGTGCTACGTATGTCTCAATCATGCGCGTAGGAGCACAACTTGATGATGAACTTGTGGTAAAGCGTGTTGATGTAGCAGGTAATCCTGATAAGCTTTTTGGACGCTTGCGCTCATTGGCGGAAGGCGGTATGGCTGTTGTCTTTTCAGTTCCTAACTTTAAAGCACGCCAAGATATGAAGCTTGCCTTAGTTGATCACGGTATTGGCTTTGTGGAGCATTTGGATGTTGAAGGCAATATTCCTGAGCGCATCAAGCGTGGGGTAGTGACCATAGTAGATGTCGACATTCCCTTAGGTATGATTTTTCCTGCAGCACATTTGGCGTTGGTGGCGCTTTCAGACACGCAAGGATCTATGGCATTGCGCCATACCAAACGTGTTGATGTGACGGATATCACCTTTCCTTTCAAACCCGGTGATTATGTTGTTCACGCTGCGCACGGTGTCGCGTTTTTTAGAGATATTGTGCGTCAAGACGTGGGTGGTACGGAGCGTGATTACCTTTTGCTCGAGTATGCAGAAGGAGACAAGCTGTATGTTCCTGTTGAGCAACTTGATCGCGTTACTCGCTATGTGGGGCCGGAAGGATCATCGCCTCGTTTAACAAGACTCAATACAACTGACTGGTCCCGTGCTATGTCAAAAGCACGCAAGGCTACTAAAAAACTTGCCTTTGACTTAGTGGATGTCTATACCCGACGTGCAGCAACGCAGGGATATCGCTATCACGAAGACACCATCTGGCAAAAGGAGATGGAGGATTCGTTCCCTTATCAAGAAACACCCGATCAGCTAGCTGCCATTGCTGATATTAAAGCGGATATGCAATCGAGCCATCCTATGGATAGGCTTGTGTGTGGCGACTGTCTCTTATACACATCTGACGCTGCCGACGAACTC
>UQML01000054.1 GCA_900542265.1 uncultured Eggerthella sp.
GAGATTGCCTCTTGTCTCGTGGGCTCGGAGATGTGTATAAGAGACAGGGTATTTGATCCTCATTTTGCAGGTGTTGCGTATGAATACTCTACACAAGCAAACGCGACGAGCGAATTGTCTCAAGGTTGTGATTGTTTATCATATCTTGAGCAGGGAGCAGAGGGAACATTCCTTCTGCCTTTAAGTGTAGTTGAGTGTTTTGAGAATCAATTCTTTTTATTAGAGGGAGCTCGTGTTGCAATTTTGGGCTCGGGATATCTCGGTCTTGCTTGTGCTTATGAATGTGCTCGCTCGGGTGTAGCTGAAATACTCATAACTGATGTTCAGGCTGAGATCGCAGAACGCAATCTGGAAGCGTTCTTGAATGAATTTGCTCGTTTGCGTTCTCAGGTTGTTGATATGCGTCAAGCTAAACGAGGGCATGTAAGCTTTCAGCAGGCCTATGATCACCCAGACTACTATTTCGGTGCTTACGACAGTGCAAGAAAGCGTATCGCAAACTCAGATGTTATTATTTGTGCGACTGATCAAGCGCTTTCTGCTTCATTTGTTTCGCTCCTCGATTTTTCCCATCGCCCGTTTATTATTGATTGCATGCATGAAGCAATTGACTCTGATCTCCTTCCGCTTGCTGCTATAGAGCAATGTTTAATTCTTGATGCAGGAGCGATTTGGAGGCATTGGGGTGTGCTACTCGCTCAATTTTTGACGTATTCCAATAAAATGATCTAGCGCTCTTGGTAAACTTATTCATTAAGAATTAATGCCGATGGGTGAAGTTTAGCTAAAACGCAAGCTGTCATCAATTAAGTATCGTATTACTAAGGTGTAGTCATGGAATATATTACAGCAGGCGAAAGCCATGGACCGGCTCTGACTGGTATTGTTTCAGGAGTGCCGGCAGGTCTTACTATTTCAGAAAAGAATATCAACTCTGATCTTGCGCGTCGTCAGTCTGGATACGGACGAGGAGGACGTCAGGCAATTGAAAAAGACACGGTTTCTATTATGTCAGGTGTTCGGTTTGGCAAAACATTAGGCACTCCTATTGCACTGCAAGTTATTAACCGTGACTGGAAGAACTGGACAGCACGCATGGCAATTTTTGATGATGCGCCTGCCGATCTTGTGCGTGAGGTTACTCCTAGACCGGGTCATGCTGATCTTGTTGGCATCCTTAAAAACGACATGGACGATTGCCGCAATATCTTAGAGCGCGCATCGGCACGAGAAACAGCAATTCGTGTTGCGTGTGCAGGTATTGCTCGTGAGTTTTTAGCTGAAGTAGGCGTTGAGATTTATTCTTATGTGACTTCAATTGGTGATGTAGCTTTTGTTGAAGAGGATCCTATGCGTGATGCAGCTGAGTATCGTCCTCTCGATATTGAAATGTCTGAAGTGCGTTGTCCTGATCAAAACACCTCGCAAAAAATGATGGATGCTATTGATGCTGCCAAAGAAGCAGGGGAGAGCCTAGGTGGAACATTCCGTGTTGTAGCAACAGGACTTCTTCCTGCTCTTGGAAGTTTTGCAACAGGAAAAGAGCGTCTTACATCACAACTCGGTGCAGCGCTTTTTTCAATCCCTGCTATTAAGGGTGTGGAGTTTGGTGCAGGCTTTGACGCGACGCGCGTACCCGGATCTCAGGTGCATGATGAGATTGTGCTTGATAGCATGCATGGTTTTGTAAGAACCACTAATAATGCTGGCGGTCTTGAAGGTGGTATGTCTACGGGAATGCCTCTCATTATTACCGCAGCTATGAAACCAATTCCGACGCTTACCACACCGCTCAATACCATTAACATTGACACTCTCGAGGTTGAAAAAGCATCCAAGGAACGATCAGATGTCTGTGCTGTTCCTGCGGCTGCGGTGGTCGCGGAGTCGGAAGTTGCGTTTGTGCTTGCTAATGCATATCTACAGAAATTTGGATCAGACAATATGACTGATATCAAAACGAATATCGAGTCATTCAAAGCGCGTATAAAAACCATGTCATATTAACGAAGATTTTTATGGCGATGGGGTAGCGAGAATAAGAGTGCCGCGACAAGGCAACAAGCCTTAACAATACATGTTAGTAAGGGAGAAACAGGAGTAAAGATGTCGGCAACGTCGGAAAAGTATGTATTAACAAAACCCGTATTTTTTATTGGCTTTATGGGAGCGGGTAAGACCAGTGTTTCTCAGCAGCTAGCAGTAACGCACGGTCTCGCTTCTATTGATGCAGATGAATACTTAGAGTTGCGTGAAGATCGCATCATTGCTGATATTTTTGCCGAAGATGGTGAAGAGTTTTTTCGTGATTTAGAAACCGATGTTTTACGTGATCTTTCTTCTCGTTCTCCTCGTCTTATTGGCTGCGGTGGCGGTGTTGTCACAAAGCGACCTGAAAATGCAGAAATCATGCGTGAAAATGGTTTTGTGGTCTATCTTAAAGTTACTGCTGATGGTGCGGCTGCACGAATCCCCAACACGGATTCGCGTCCCATGTTTAAGAATCTCGATACCGCACGCAAAACTATTGTACAGCGCATTCCTCAATACGAAGCTGCTGCTCATGCTGAGGTGGAAACGGAAGGACGAAGCATTTTAGAAGTCGCACAAGAGGTGGCAGACATCTTGCTTGCTGAAGGCATTATGGTGAAGAGATAGGTATTTTAAAGCTTCATGACAAAAATAATCGTTGATATCCCGGGTGAAAAACCCTACGACGTTCGTGTAGAGTCTGGTATTGTTTCTCAGCTTGGAGAAACAATACGTTCGTTTACTACGACGAACCGTGCCATGATTATTACCGATTCTGCTGTTGAAAGACTCTATGGGCAATCGGTGGAGAAAACGCTTGAAGAGCAGGGTTTTGAAACTGTTTTAGTTGCTGTGCCCCATGGTGAGTCTGCGAAATCACTTGAGGTAGCAGGTGAAATCTGGGATGCTATGGCCGCTATACGCCTTAATCGCGACTCAATAATTGTTGCCTTAGGCGGTGGTGTTGTAGGTGATCTTGCTGGTTTTACTGGTTCAACCTTTATGCGCGGTCTTCCTATTGTGCAAGTGCCGACCACCTTATTGTCAATGGTCGATTCCTCGGTCGGAGGAAAAACAGCCATTAATCTTGATGCTGGAAAAAACTTAGTAGGAACCTTTTGTCAGCCACGCTACGTTTGTGCTGATATAGAGTTGCTCAATACCTTACCTGAGCGTGAGTGGATTTGTGGTTGTGGCGAAATTGCCAAGTCAGCTGTCATTGACTCACGTGAGTTTTTTGAATGGCTCAATGGTAATGCAAAGCTTTTGTATGAGCGTAATGCTCACGTCGTAAAAGAGGCAGTTGTAAAATGTATTGCTTTTAAAGCGCGGGTTGTTGTTGAAGACAAGGCTGAAACAAAAGGGGTTCGTGAATGCCTCAATTATGGTCACACGCTTGCTCATGCTATTGAAGCTGCTGCAGGGTATGGCGTATATTCACATGGTGCCTGTGTTGCGCAAGGAATGCGGTTTGCTGCACGCTTGGGAGCAAACCTTGTAGGAACACCCCTTGCTTTCATTGCTGCTCAAGATGAATTGCTTGATGCTTTAGCTCTCGATAATATTGAATTTAGGGCAGATCCTGAAGAACTTTTGCGTCTCATGATGAGTGATAAAAAAGTTCGTTCTGATTCACTTCGTTTTGTTCTCCCTCATGATTTTGGAGAATGGAGCGTTGAAACCGTGTCACCCGAGATTGTGCTCGAACATCTGCAGGCTTGGCAAGACTCTCTTGCCTAAGTAAGAACGGACGTATCAAAAATGTCTCAATCACAAGCACGCATTGCGCGAACACGCGAGGTTATGACTGAGTATGGTATCGATGTGCTATATGCTGTCTCTTATACACATCTGACGCTGCCGACGAACTCTAGGGTGTA
>UQML01000055.1 GCA_900542265.1 uncultured Eggerthella sp.
GCCTCTTGTCTCGTGGGCTCGGAGATGTGTATAAGAGACAGCTAAAGATTAGGTTGAACAAATATACAAACGCTTTATCCCGTTTATTACACCTGAGGCACCGAAACTTCCTCTAAGTCAGCAGGCGCTTCACCCGAGAAACACTGTACAGCACCCTTGGCAACCGCTTCATCAATTTGCTCGTCAGTATATCCAAATTCCTTCATGACTTCACGCGTATCATAACCAATTGGTTTAGCGCGCGTAATTTCAGGATCTCCTTGGCTCTTAAAACGAATAGGCATTGTCGTGATACTATGCTCGCCAATACTTTCATAATCAATAGGGCGCAGCATGTCATTTACATACGCCTCCTCATCATGCATAACATCATCCATAGTTTGGCAGCGAGCATAAGGAACATCTTCTTTAATAAAAAGATCCTCCCAATAGGCCCAATCATGTTTAGCAAACGCATCACTAAACATTTGAACAACTGTCTCAACTTCACCAGTTTCGTTGATAGAAGCGCAGTTGGTAAAACGCGGATCATCAGCGTATTCTTCAAGACCAATCAAGCGAGCTACAAACGGATACCACGAGTCATAGGTACCATAACAAATAAGGAACCAAACACCATCTTTGGTCATATATGAATTATTGGTTGGACAAGGAGCGGCTTTCCTACTCTTAGGATAAGGAACACCAAAAGGTTCAGAGATTACAGGAACTTGCATTGCCCATAATGCCATATGATGCAAATTAACCGTTACATGATCACCAAAGCCTGTCTGTTCTGCCTTCCACACAGCAGACATAATGCCAAAACCAAGTGCCAACGCCGCATTAAAATCACCAAATGCAGCAGGCATATTTCCAGGCTGAAAATGCTCACCAGACTGCGGGATTGACATTAAAAGACCACCACGCGCTGAATAACATGTTGCATCAAAGCCTTTTGCATCTTTCATAGGTCCACGCTCCCCGTAGCCGCGCATCTGTGCGTATACGAGCTTTGGGTATTTAGCATGAAGCGTTTCATAGTCATACCCCAAACGTACCAAGCTTGGGTTGCGAAGATTAGTAATGAAAACGTGAGCTTTATCTAAAAGCTTTTCAACAAGTTCACGACCCTCATCAGTTTTCATATCGATGGATAAAAACTTCTTGTTAGCATTACTCATATCAAATGCTGGATTATCGTAGCCTAATTCAGGCATACCAAAGCCAGGCCCATCACCACGATGAAGATTGCCCTTAAGTGTTTCGATTTTGTAGACAGTTGCTCCCATCTCACCGAGTACACGTGATGATGCCGGCATAGCAACATAGTCACCAAGCTCAACAACCACCAATCCCTCTAAAGGACCAGATTTTTTTCCATACAAACCCCTTCCATATAATCTCCTCAGGAGAGTATAAACAATTTTTATTCATGGTGTAATGCACCCGAATTCAGCTAAACCAATACAATCTCTCGTATTTGCTGATCAAAAGCAAAAACACCATGGTAAAAAGATTTAAATTATAATATTTTTTACCAGATTGTCACACTAATGCTACAAAGCAAAACCAAAGACCACCTGAAGGCAAGGATGTTTATAATTAAAAAAAATGGTTGTTTGCCTTAAAACAAACAACCATTTTCTGAAACCGTATGATTACACCTATAATTTTACAACTTCACTTGATACCTCGGTTATATGGAGCTGCAATGCATCTCTGAACCTTTAGTATCGATAAATTGCTGCAGCAACATTTCCACCAGGCATTTTCTCTTCAGGAAGAACAATAACACGTCCACCCTGCTGAAGTGCTGCTTGAGCAAGTCCGTCAATCAAATCAGGAGAAGCAGGATCGAGTTTCTTATCATCAAGAGGGTTAAGTGCTGGATCAAATTCAACATCACCCGTAGCAGGATCATAGGTTCCAGGAATCACTTTGCCTTCTTGCACTAACAACGTAGCAACCTTTTTGTCAAAGAGAGCTTTGCCAATTTCTTTAACATCAGAAGATGCTTTGCCTTGCGATTGGTCATAGTCAAACGTATCAATTACTTGAGCGATAGCCTCATCGCGACGCTTAGTCATAATAGCAACTGCATCAGCAAGTAAGGTTGGTGCATCAAGTCCGCCAGGATCTTTCATAATACCTTCTGGCAAGACATCATGAATGGTGCAAATATCCCGAAATGCTTTTTGGTGCTCAGGAAGAGAAGCAATAATCACTGGTGTTGGATCATGCAACTTCCAAGCATTATCAACTGCTTTATTAACATAGCGGAAGAACTTAATGCCCTCTTCCTGCTTTACCTCATTACGAGATAACCATCCATGGTAGGGAGACATATGACCCTCAAGCGTAACGTAATCAAGAGCGCCTTCGGTGCCGTTATAATCAGCAAATTCCTCAGAGAATTCATCATGCACACCCTTTGGCATAGGCAAACGATGGAGCGTTTCCTCATCGCCTTCGATAAAGCCAAAGCGATCATTAGAAAGAGCCAAAATGTAATAGTGGAGTCTGTCTTCAAAATTACGGAACAGAGGCTTCATGAAGAAAGTATCTCCCACCGTAACCATAGGCTCTGGCTTAAAGGTTAAGCTGAATACAAAAATCTCAGTATTGCTTATTAAAAATGCCATGCCCCCTACTGCATTTTCCCAAACAAACCAATCGGGATGTTCTTCAAGAAAATCAAGGCGCTCGATGATGCCATGATAATCTTCAGGTTGATAATCGCGCTCAAGGTCAAGAATTGCTTGCTTTTTGAGATCCTTGTATTCAATACGATCCCAATCGCTTCGTCCACCCGCGCGATTATTATGATCAACCGGAATATAAAGTGATACATACGGCGGCTTGTTCTCAGTGTATATAACAGGCTTCAGTCCATCCATGATATGGGTGTGTTCGAAAATTCTGATTTCCTCATTTGGTTTCATAATAAAACCCCTCCTTTAACCTTTACATTTTTTACTTTATCGGTCAAATGACCTAAGGTTAAAGAGGAGTTCACATACTTAACCTACCGTAAGATTGCTGTTTCCATTTCGCAACATTTGCTCAAAAGATGCTTCTTTAGATGACGACAAAAAATGTATCTGAAAAGAAAAAGCAGGTCGGAAACGACATGCTTCTAACCCTGTCTCTTATACACATCTGACGCTGCCGACGAACTCTAGGGTGTAGA
>UQML01000056.1 GCA_900542265.1 uncultured Eggerthella sp.
GCAAGAGTCTGAGTTGCATAGCCACCAGGGAGGTAGCGAGAAAAGTCTAAAACAGGAGGGGACGATGGGTGGGGAGGAGCAACAAGGAGCAGCAAGGAGAATGGCACCGCTCCTCGAGTAAGCGAGGAGCGGTGCCCGCAAGGCAAGACAGGGTAGAAACAAGTGTTCGATTGGCTCGTGTAACTTTCGCAAACAAGCGTAAAATGCAACGAAAAGCGAATTGTGGGCAAAAAATGCTTGATTTGATTTTCCGTTCACAGGAAAATCACTATCGGTTACATTCAAAATTGGACAATTTAGCGGTACTGACCATGCACGCAGGAGGGTAACTCCTAGATACTGGTACGGTACATGAAAATTGTTCTGAGCATGATGTTCTTAATGATGTTCTTAAGGATGTTTCATTTACCCCTCATAGGTATTGGCAATGAAAGGAGAATATCTGTATGACAACTACAGATAAGCTTCAAGGCTACGGACCACTTGCTGGCGTTAAGATCGTAGAACTTTGCGAATGGGTAGCAGCACCTGCAGCTGTTCGTAATCTTTCTGAGATGGGCGCTACGGTTATCAAGACTGAGCCACTTCATGGTGATGCTCAGCGTACTCAAGGTCCTGGCTTTGGTTGTGAGAAAAATGAGTTTGAGGATCCTACGTTTGACCTCAACAACACCAACAAAGACCTTGTTTCTATCAATCTCAAGAACCCAGACGGCATGGCTTTTATGAAGAAGCTTTTGGCTGATGCTGACGTGTTTGTTGTTAACTTACGCGACAATGCTTTGAAAAAGCTTGGCCTTGACTGGGAGACTCTCCACGAAGAATTCCCAACCTTGATTTGGGCTCAGATGCGTGGTTATGGTGAGTTTGGTCCAGAGAAGAATTCTCCTGGTTATGACGCTGTTTGCTGGGCTGCTCGTGGTGGCGTTGCAAACGTTTTCCGTGAGGATGGCGAGTCTCCTGCAATCGCTCCTCAGGCATTTGGCGACAACAATGCTGCTTGCATGCTTGCTGGTGGTATTTGTGCAGCACTTTTCAATCGTACCCGCACTGGTGTTGGTGAGAAGGTTGTAACCAACCTCTATCATGCAGCAATCTTTGCTGGTGACATCGGAATTTGTGCTCAGCAGTTTGGTGCTGACTATCCTAAGTCTCGTAAGAATGTTCCTAACCCATTCAACAACACCTATCGTACTTCTGATGACAAGTGGATCTACATCTGCATGCCTCAGTATGACAAGTACTATGCAATGATGATGGGCTTGTTCGAGCGTGAAGATCAGATCGACAACCCTGATACTAAAGATCTTCCACATTTGAAGGCTTCTGGTAAAAACGTTGAAGTTATTCAATGGCTTGAAGAGGCATTTGCTAAGCATGATGTTGAGTACTGGTTAGATCTCTTCCGTGAGAACCAAGTTCCTTCTCAGAAGCTCTTCCGTTACACCGACATTATTAAAGACGAAGAGGCTTTCGTTAACGATGCCCTTCGTTATGTTGAGTACGATGAGTTTGGCAAGCATGCGCTTCCTATGACTCCTTTGCGTTTTGAATCTGCAGGTGATCCTCCGGTAATTCTCTCTAAGCCAATCGGCTATCATACTAAGGAGATCATGCAGCGCTATGGTTATAGCGACGCAGAGATTGCCCGCATTGAGGATGAGGGTGGCGTAGGTGTCTATCATGGTGATCCAATTCCGGACACCATCTTCAAGTCAGAGCGTCAGCTCCGTGGTGAGGCTCCTTGTCTTTGGGAGAAATAGTCTAAAAGACTAGTTCACGTAGGTACGTATCAAGGGGAGGCGCAGGTTTTGTTTGCGTCTCCCCTTTTTTTATTAGAATCAGGCGATGGGGTATTTGATGCCATGGACTTTGGGCTCGATAAACAACAAGCAGAAATGATTGCAGCATTTAAAGCATTTGGCGAAGCTACTTTTACGCCTGAAAACGTAGCGCAATGGTGTCGCGATCAGGGTCTTCCTGATGAGGTCGTCAAGGAATTTGCTGAACTCTATTTTAGTTTTGATAACCTCTCTGATGAGCACAAGCTTCGTCATTCCATTATGACCCAAACGTTGATCTTGGAAGAACTCTCCCGTTGTGCTGGCGCAACACTGCCTTTTCAAAATGAGCTTTTCAATATTCAAATCATGGGCGGTTTTGCTGATGAGGTGGTTTTTCATCGCGTTATCGAGAACTATCGTTCAACGGGGCGTCTCATGTTTTCTCTCGGTGTTTCTGAGCCCAATGCAGGATCAGACTCGATGTCAATGACCACCAATGTGCAAACTCGTGATGGCATTCTTTACCTCAATGGCCAAAAAACCTATGTTAATAACGGTGAATATGCACCCTCTATTCTTGTTGCGGCTATTGATCGTGATCAGCAAAAACCCTCGAAATATCCGCCGCTTACGTTTTGGTTGATTCCTTCAAATTTACCGGGGATTCGTGCTATCCCTATCGATAAAATGGGACAGTCTATGGTCTGTCTCTTATACACATCTGACGCTGCCGACGAACTCTAGGG